>ADZZ01000211.1 GCA_000179315.1 delta proteobacterium NaphS2 | reverse complement strand
GCCTTTCTCAAAGCCGTAAGACAGGCCCTTTAAGTATCGACTTTTTGATCTGTCCCGTCTGGAAAACATCATCCTCGATTATACCGCGGGTGACTTTTTTGATCTGTCATGAAAAAGAAAATTGAGCAATTACTCATTGACTTGAAGTTTAAAGGCATGGTGAAGACCTTCGATGAGCAGTTGGCTTTGGCCGAAAAGAACGGGCTTTCCGTTTACGAGGTCATATACAACCTCCTGGCTGAGGAATTACGTTTCCGGCAGGAGCGGAGCATGACTTATCGGCTTCAGATTGCACGGCTCCCATGGGACTGGACCCTCAACTCCTTTCCGTTTGATCTTCAGCCCGGAGTCCGGAAAAGCCGGATGATGACTTTGTCCGGCCTTGATTTCATCAATCGAAGAGAAAACATCGTATTTCACGGAAAGACCGGCGTAGGGAAAACAGGCCTGGCCGTCGGCATACTCCGTCAAGCCATTATTGCCGGGTACCGGGGGCGTTTTTATAATGTTCAGGATTTGCTGGATCAACTCTATGCCTCTCTCGCCGATCGATCCACCCCCAAACTACTCAATGCCCTGTGCCGATATGATCTGCTGTTGCTCGATGAACTGGGATACCTGACCCTGAAAAAGGAGCAAATGAACGCCTTTTTCAAACTCATGAAAGAGCGATATGAAGCCGGGCGGCCCACCATTATTACGACCAATCTCCAGCCTGAACAATGGTATTCCCTCCTTGAACCAAAGGACATGGTCGATGCTCTGCTGGATCGCCTCAACCATCGGTGCATCAATGTTCATATCGATGGGCCTTCTCTCAGAAAAACAGATGCCGGCTAATCCATTTTTCTAAGCCGATCTAAACCCTCTCAAACCTCATGATGCCACATGGCTTTCAATTATCTGTAAACCTATAAGAAAAAAACCCTTTTCAAGACCTTCTTCTCAAAAAACACCGCCTCTCACATCCAGTTATCT
>ADZZ01000212.1 GCA_000179315.1 delta proteobacterium NaphS2 | reverse complement strand
CTTGTTAAAGCCGGCCACCGTTTCGAATGGGCGGAAATAAAGCAAGACCTGAAGTCTTTACAGACCGTCACCATCGAAGAAAACGGCAGGCGGCTTGCTATCAGAAGCCAGAGCAAGGGAGTCTGCGGCAAAGTTTTCCAGGCTGTTGGGGTTGCCATGCCGCCTACAATACGGGACGTCGAGCCTATACCGGAAAAGTCAGATGGTAGTGCCAACAAAATCCGTGTGTCTTTTAACTAGCTGAAATAGCAAAATAATAATTTTCTAACTGTCAAACTTGAGCTTGAGGGCTTTGGTGTATGATATCAAACGACGCTGAGTGAAGCGGGCTTCATAAGCAGCAGCACCTGCGTCGGCATAAGCTTGACCGTGTTTTACCAACCGATAAATCAACTGGGCCAGTTTGCGGGCAGTGGCAAATACAGCAACCGATGCACCTTTACGATAAGAAATGCGACGGTAATAGGCGCCAAGTGCTGTTTTGGAGTTCCGCAAGGTCGTGGCCGCCATGCGTAGCGCATTGCTTACCCTTGTCGAGGTAACCGATTTGAACTTTCCCGGGACCTTTTTACCGGCACTAATGGAAATATTTGGCGCCAGGCGCAAGTATGAAACAAATCGATTTTCATCGGCAAAGGCCGAAAAATCTGTACCAAGCTCGCTGATGAGAACAGCCGCTGTATCTACTCCAATGCCGTCGATGGTCGTAAGATCAAAGCCTGACATACCAAACAATGCTTGTCGCAGGGG
>ADZZ01000213.1 GCA_000179315.1 delta proteobacterium NaphS2 | reverse complement strand
CGTTCCATCCATATGGAGGTCAACGACTCTGTCTGGAATCCAAAATCAGGCCAGTGCTGATTATTGATGAAGCGCAATACTTGAGAAACGAGGTCCTCGAAAACCTCAGGCTGTTGACAAACTATGAGATGGACTCACAAAATCGTCTCTGCATGATATTTGTTGGCCAGGCCGAGTTGAGGCGACGGCTTTCACTGTCCGTCCATGAGCCTTTGGCTCAAAGGCTTGTGGTGCGTTATCACATATCCGGTCTTGCAAAAGAGGAGTTGCTCCCTTATCTGAAACACCGGCTTGAGTTGGCCGGAACCCAGATGGATCTTTTTGAACAGCCGGCTCTTGAAGCGCTTTTTCAGGCGACAAACGGTCTGCCACGCAAAATCAATCTGCTGGCACACCTCTCATTGAATGTGGCGGCACTGCAGAATGCCCAGCTTGTATCGGCTGAACATATTCTTACCGCAGTGGAGGAAACGGGATAGTGCTAAACCTGCATGATCAGATTCGGTGAAACAGAGGCGAGCTCTGCTGAGGAGCAACTCGCCAAGGGATAGCCGGATAGGCGACGACGAAATATCGTCATCGGGAGGGGAGTCTTCGGGCTCCCCTTTTTATGTGATATTTCCGAGGAGCCTTCATGCCTAAAAAAACCTCGGGGTTTGGGGCAGAGCCCCAAGGGTTTTCTCGAAACAGCACCCCGATCAGAAGATAGGCAGTCCGTCACGCATCGCCTTGCAACGATAAATCAATCAGGCAAAAACAAAATATTCTTCGTGCTTTATTGTGGACAATATCCGGTGGGATAATGTGAACGGCAACAATAGGTTGAAGCGTACGCCATGAATGCCGCCGCCATTTCAGCGCACGAACCCAACCTGCTGCCATATTTTTTGGGTCTTCCCGGCTTTTTGGAAGAACCGATCTTGGGGATGGAGTACAGTACGGTATTGGAACGTAATCTTGAAAGCAAATGAACAAAATTTCCGAGTTTAGTGCGGAGGGGTTTGAACAGGCCGTTATTTCCGAACCAGCTGTCACAAACGATTATTATGTCAACGCCGGCAAAGTGTTGAGCTACCTGAATTACCATCTCGACAGCTTGTTGGAGTTTGGTTTGGAAAGAAACGACCTTTCCGGCAACCCTCATATTGTCCGATTTGGCATTTATGGCCTTTTGGGGCAAATAAAATCGCTGTGAAAGGGGGAGACAAGCCCATCGTCCTTTGATGACCTTTAACAGACCAATAAGAACCACATTCTGTGCCCATGGATATTTGGATTGATTGTCCTTTGCGGCATGATCGAAGATATGAGAACATCCGAAGATGTTGCGACCTGTCTTTGGATTGATGAAATCATCTAATGCGATCATAAGTCGCCCATCGGACAAGGGGTCAGGAATGAGGTGCCATAAGGCGGCCCATAGGTTATGCCATGGTATTTTGTTGGAAGCCATAAAGGTGTAGAATCGACGTTTGTTAATGTTGAGCCCAAACAAGGTATTGAGGCAACGCAACACGTTTGAAGAGATAGATGAAGTGAAAGGGATGATGAAAGCCAGGATGGCATA
>ADZZ01000214.1 GCA_000179315.1 delta proteobacterium NaphS2 | reverse complement strand
CGACAACAACCACCGACTGACCTACGTTAACAAGGCATTTGAAAACCTGACCGGCATATCCGCAACAAAGATTCTTGGAACCAGCGACCATTGGCGCGCGTTCTATCCGTCAAAAAGGCCTACCATGGCGGACTTGATTGTGGACAATGCCGATGAAAAGGAAATCGCTGCCTATTATGACGGTAAATGCCAAAAATCGGTGGTCTCGGAATGGGGCTTTGAATCGGAGAGGCTTTTCACGAATTCAGGAAAGGAAGGCAAATGGCTTTTCTTTACTGCATCGCCCTTAAAAGACACGGATGGAAATATTTCCGGTGCCATCGAAACACTTCAGGATATTACAGAGCAGAAAAAAGCCGAAGAGGCGCTTCGCGAATCCAGAAGGGGGATGAGGTCTCTTCTTGATTTTGTGCCCTACCCTATTGTGGTCTCCAACCTGGACGGTAGCGTCTCTTATGTCACACCGGCTTTCACGGAAACCTTTGGCTGGACCCTTGAAGAACTGGTAGGAAAAACCATTCCATACACCCCGAAAGGACTTGAAGCCGAAACCGGACGCATTCTAAAGGAACTTCTGGAAAAGAAGCTGATATTACGCCACGTCACCAAGCGGCTTACAAAGGATGGCCGCCTTCTGGATGTGGTCATACGCGGCGCCATCTATTCCAAAGAGGCGGATGAACCCGGCGGTGAACTGGTGCTGCTTCGGGATATCACCCGTGAGCGCAGGACAGCCCGTAACAATCAGGCCATGCTCAGAATCAGCATGGCCCTGCCCGAATACCCTGATCTGGAAAACCTTCTGGATTATATCAGTCGGGAAATCAAAGAACTCCTGGAAACAGAGGGTGCCTTGGTGCTCTTGATTGACGAAGACAGAGGGGAACTGTTCTACAAGGGTGCGGCGTACGACGACAGCACAACGCAAAAACGGATCAAGGAAATCCGCTTTCCCATGGACAAGAGTGTTGCAGGAAAAGTCATTCGCACAGGAAAACCGATTGTTGTAGCGGATACGGCCAAAGAACCGAGTTTTTATCCGGGCGTTGATGAAATACTGGGGTATCACACCCAAAACCTTCTGGAAGTGCCTTTACGGAGTGGCGATCGCATCATCGGGGCACTTTGCGCACGCAACAAAAAAGAAGGTACCTTTGAGGAATCGGACATTGAGCTCCTCAACATGATCGCCGGTACGGTCGTGCTTTCCATCGAAAACGTGCGCTTCTCGGAAGAGATCCTCAACGCTTATAAAACCAATGATGCGCTTCTTCGCATCAGTACGGCCCTTCCCGAGCACCCCGATCTGGGGGATCTTCTGGATTTTGTCAGCGACGAGGTAAAGCGCCTAATGGATTCCGAAGGCGCCTTGGTGACCCTGCTCGATGAGGAGAACAAAGAACTCTTTTTCATCGGTGCCGCTTACGATGACATTGCCACTCAGAGAAGGATTAAAGAAATCCGCTTTCCCATCGACAAACTGTTTGCGGGTCAGGTCATCAAGACCGGCAAACCCATGATTATCAACGACACCCGGGAAAATCCCGCCATCCACCTGGAGCGTGACAAAATTCTAGGTTATCAGACCCGGAACCTGCTCCTGGTCCCGCTTAGAAGCAGGGATCGAATCATCGGCGTTCTCTGTGCCATTAATAAAAAGAAAGGCGGGTTCGACCAGGGAAATATGGAATTTTTGAACCTGGTGGCGGGCACCGTCGAACTTTCCATCGAAAATGCCCGTTTTTCAGAAGAAGTGAAAAAGGCTTACCGGGAAGTGTCGAGCTTGAACCGTGCAAAGGACAAAGTCATTAATCACCTCTCACACGAGCTGAAAACCCCCGTCTCCGTACTCTCCGGTTCACTGAATATTATTGCGAGAAAACTGGCAAGTCTTCCCGATGAAACCTGGAAAAATACCCTTGCACGGGGCGAAAGAAATCTTGAACGCATCATAGAGATTCAAAACCAGGTGGAAGACATTATGCGGGAACGGCATTTCGAATCCCACTCGGTATTGCGCCAAATGGTCGATCTGTGCGCCGATGAGCTGGAAACCCTTGTGGCGGAACAGGTGGGCGAAGGTAACATCGTTCAAACCATTCGAAAACGTATCGATGACATCTTTTCACCAAAGGAAATGGCATCTCGCCTGCTGATTCTGGACCAGATCGTGCGGGAGCGGCTGGAAGGCCTAAAACCCCGCTTTTCTCACCGCAAAATTCGAATCATCGAAGATCTCAGCCCAACAGAAGCCATTAAAATTCCCATGGAAGCTCTCCGGAAAGTGATTGACGGACTGGTCAAAAACGCCGTGGAAAACACGCCCGACGAAGGAAAGATAGAAATCCGTGTGAACCAGACAAACGGACTGGTGGAGATGACGGTTAAAGATTACGGCGTGGGCATTATCGACGATGCTCAGAGAAGAATCTTTGAGGGGTTTTTTGCCACCCAGGACACCCTGGACTACTCCTCCAAAAGGGCTTTCGATTTTAATGCCGGCGGCAAGGGTGCCGATCTGTTGCGAATGAAAATATTTGCGGAACGCTATGGATTCAAGATCAGAATGACGTCTGATCGCTGTCCCGTTATTCCTCAAGAAACCGACATGTGCCCCGGAATTATCAGCGAATGCAGCCACTGCAAAAGGCCCGAAGACTGCTTTGCCTCGGGCGGCACCACATTTACACTTCACTTTCGTATCAAAAAGCGGGAAAAGATCAAGAAATAAGGTTGCCGGAGGAATTTGGACCGAAAGCCTCCTGGATCACCGGATGATCCTCCATAACATCATTCCAGCAAAAGCCCCTTATGCTTCCCCTCGTGACGGATAGCTTTGGAAATCACCAGCTTTTTCCCTGCTTTTTCACCATCCTTTAGAACCGTTGTACTCTGACGAAGCGGTTTTCGCCGGTTGGTTCGTGTGTAAGGATAACGGTAGCTGGTGTATTGCTTCAGTAATGGATCTTCTGCTTTGACAAGGCCATAAACGTTGTCTGAACGGCGTTGTTGTGATTGGCGCTCAAGCTTACGTGAAAAACCCTGGAGAACACCCAGCGCAAAATCGGTTCGCCGGTAGCGATTCAAGCCCTTATCCCGGTTATATTCACGCCACTGGACTGCAATGAATCGATTGACAAAATCATACACATAGGCAGCAATTTGAACGTTCTTTTCGGTACCGCTGATTTCCAACACGCGCCCCATTTTGCCCTTTTCAACCACATAGGAGCTGACCCAGATGCCGTACACATAGTAGAATTTCTGCAGCAAAACAGCCAATTGATGCTCTTCCCTGAAATGTCTCAGCAGCGCTTCTCCTAAGAAAATGCTCACGAATTTTCGATGTTGATCGAGACGAACCAGATCGATGTTGTATTTTTCAACCAGTTCATGGGCTTTGGCCATGGCCGCTTCCGCCTCGTGTTGGTTTTGACTCTGTGCCAGGCTCATCAATTTTCGAATACGCACCATCATTGTGTCTTCACGGATTTTGCCGACTTTGGAAGCAGCATCATCCAGAAGCCTGTAGCGTCCTGAAACCGCCGGATCGGCCCGAAGCTGTTGACAGGCTTCCTTAAAGCAGGGCCCATGAGGCGGTTCACCGCCCCCTTCCAGGACCTCTTCAGCCAACTGATGCGCCATTTCATGTCTGAGCACTTCCCGCACCGCCTGCCAGGGATGCGTCAGCACAAGCTGCCGGCTGAGAACAATTTCCCGGTTTTTCCCGGACCAGTATCCCCATCGGGTTTTCATGTCCCGTATGCCGAACAGGGGTTTCCGCATTTTTTCCCGCAGGGAAGGCGGCAATACCCACAGGGCTGTATCCCATTCACAGGAAAGGCCATGGAGAATGCGCCGTTCAAGATCTTCCTGAATATGAAAAGCAGCCTGTTTCATAACCCCCCCTTTTGGAAATTTATTTTTTTTGGCCGTACCGAACCTACAATTGAAAAATAAATTTTTCAATCATTATCGAACCGGGAACAATGAAAAATCGATAATCACTTGACATGAAATATCGGCGGGCATAATGAAAGAGGTTCGATAAAATTATTGGTTAGCCAATGCAGATTGGGGCATAAAGAATAGCCAAGAATATCCATGACAGAAGAGCTTCCAAAAACCCGAAACCTCCCCATAATATGTGTTCTGTCATTTGCCGTGGGAATTATTGCCGGGCTGGGTGCCTGGGCTTTTCGCATGTTGATAGGATTGTTTCACAATATTCTGTTCCTCGGAAAATTTGAATTCTTTTATGATGCCAACACTCACACACCCGGCAATCCCTGGGGGCCCGGCGTCATTCTTGTCCCCGTGATCGGCGCCCTTTTGGTTGCCTGGCTGGTGAAAACATTCGCCCCGGAAGCAAAAGGGCATGGCGTCCCCGAAGTGATGGACGTCATCTATTACAATGACGCCAAGATCCGTCCCGTGGTCGGCCTTGTCAAGGCGCTGGCATCTGCGGTCTGCATCGGCAGCGGCGGCTCCGTGGGACGTGAGGGACCGATTATCCAGATCGGCGCCTCATTCGGATCGACCTGGGACAGAGTCTTCGTCTTCCGCCACGGCAGATTGTAACCCTG
>ADZZ01000215.1 GCA_000179315.1 delta proteobacterium NaphS2 | reverse complement strand
TATCCATCTGAGGCTATCGTATCCTGGATAATGCCAGATATCATAACGTACTTGATACTGAGAGTATTCCAAATAAAAGCAGCAGGAAAGAGCAATTACGAGCCTGGCTGACCCGCAATGGTTACCCTTGGCGGGAAGATATGCTCAAGTCTGAATTGTCTGAATTGTGTACACGCTTGGCGCCAGCGCCAGAATTCAAATTGGACCAAATTGCTGAACAACATGGCATTTCCATACTGCGCACACCGCCTTACCATCCGGAATTGCAACCAATCGAAACGTGCTGGGCAGTATTAAAAAACCACATGGCCGATAATTGCGATTTTACAATGGCTGGTCTTCGCAAAAGACTACCGGAAGCTTTTGCTAAGGTCACCACCAGCACATGTAAAGCCATCATTTCGAAGGTTTTTGAACAAGAGGAAAGATATTGGGCTGAAGATGAAAAACTCGATGAGATATATTCAGAAAATGCTGAGGAAGAATATCTCGGGAAAGATGCCTTTGAGAGCCAAGGAGATGAATTTTATTTGGAAGCTGTGTAAACTTGTCAAGCACTTTTTTCGGTATCAACTATTTCGGTACGCCCTATAGGTTTCTGACCAAGGGTGTATCTGCAAGAATGGTCTTCAGCATTTTGTTCAGAGAAACAGTGCCGCTTTTTTTGCGTCCGTGCCTTTTTTCGCCCCTGAAAAGCCTCTCCAGAATATTGTTTGTCCGTTGTGGTGCAATGTGGACTGGCCCTTCCGACGTATGTACCAAAATCGGATCTGCGAAGAGCTTTTCCCAATACTTGTCCATCTGGTTTATCATCTTGATATAAGTAGTCTTTCGCAATGGCTCGCATTCAAGCCAAGCTTTGAATTCACCAACCTGTTCTTCGATGGTTTTCATATCTGTTTCATCGCCAGGGTCGTTCAGTCCATTTTTTCCTTCTGGCACAGCAATGCGCAGTGCTCCACGAAGTTTATCAAATACCTTGGCTTTCTTTTTCATAGTGTTGTCAGCCACAATAAATAGCAAAGAACCGGCTCAAAATATCTGATTATTCCACCGGTGGTTTATTGGAACCGGTATTGTAAAGTGAGACTACCCCTTCTCGGCAAGTGCAAGTTTTTCAGCCTTTTGTCGGAAGGATTGAACGGATTCCTTCCCAAACCCTCCAGCCTTTTCGGCAAATGCAACTGCTTTTCGATAGTACTCAGCAGCGTCCCGGTTTTTTCCCTGAGCTTCATAGAGTTCAGCATAACGATGAAGGCCATCGATCTCCTCAGGATATTGTCGCAAGAGCTTTCGGCACACCGCCTCGGCTTCATCAAACTTCTTGTCTTGAATCAAGTCCGGCACCTGATTTGATAAATTGTCCAAATCCGTATAAATAAAGGTCCCTCCAATAGGTAATTTGGAGGCGTTGAGACAACATTTTTTATATTTTTTGCCGCTGCCGCATGGGCAGGGCTCATTACGTCCGATTTTTTTCATATGCAGCTTCGATACCCTATAGATTTAACCATAGAAGAATACAATGAGCAAAAGGCCTGGGAACATGCGGAGCTTGATCATTGTCCCTTTCATCCCGAGGGAGGATG
>ADZZ01000216.1 GCA_000179315.1 delta proteobacterium NaphS2 | reverse complement strand
AAGTCCGTGTGGTTTTATATGTGGATGAGGTGGAGATATTTTACGGAAGCAAAAAAATCGCATCACATGGGCGACTTTTGGGAACAACAAATGGAGTCTTCTCCCTGAGCATTATCTTGAACTGATTTTAAAGCGGCCCCAGGCATTTGAATCAGCCCGTGTTATCAGGCAATGGCGTTCGAACTGGCCTGTTTGTCTGGAACGGCTTTTGGATAAATTCTGCCAAAAGCAGGGATATACCAAAGGTGTCAAGGAGTTCATTCTGGTTTTGATGCTCTACAAAGGCCACTCTGCCGAAGCCATCGAATCGGCAGTTGAGACGGCGCTATCATCGGGGGCGGGCTCCAGCCAGGCCGTTAAACACATCTTAATCCATAGAGAATGTGGCAGGGATCAATCGTTTTCAGCCCTGGAAAACTGGCAGACCTTTCCGGCTCCGGACGTATCCATTTACGGACAGATCGGAGGTGGACGATGAACGCCGGTATGAAAGCACTCTTAATTGAGAATCTCAAAAAATTGAAACTGTCCACGATGCTCCGTGAGCTGGAGGGCGTGATCCGTCAAGCGAATCAGGAGAGCCTGAGTTATGAGGAATTCCTTTTAAATCTGAGTGAGGCCGAAGTTCAGACCCGACAGGAGAATGGCCGCAAAAGGCGACTGCAGGAGGCCAAATTCCCCATCTTAAAGCCAATGGAAACATTCGATTTTGATGCAGCTCCCGGACTGGACGTCCGGCTCATGAAGGAGCTTGCCAATTGCGATTACGTGAAAAAAAGCCGCAATATAATTTTTGCTGGGAAAAGCGGCGCCGGGAAAACGCACCTATCCACAGCTTTGGGCATGGAGGCTTGCAAGCAGGGAATCAGGTCCCGTTTTGTCACCGGCTGCGGCCTAGCCAATGAACTTATTGAAG
>ADZZ01000217.1 GCA_000179315.1 delta proteobacterium NaphS2 | reverse complement strand
AAGCCAGAGATGAAAACAGTAGGCCGAGCAGTCAAACGGTATGCCTCTTACGGACTGCTCATTATTGATGAACTGGGATACATTCCTTTTCCAAGGAAGGGGCACAGCTGATTTTCCAAATATTGGCGGAACGTCACGAAAGAAAATCCGTCATCATAACCACCAATAAGGGATTTGGAGACTGGACGGAAATATTTGGTGATCCCAGTATGACGGCAGCGCTGCTGGATCGGGTAACGCATAAGGCCCACATCATCAATTGCGACTGGGACAGTTACCGTTTAAAGGAAACATTGAAAAGGAGCCCCAAATGAAAGAAATCACTATATACAATACGTTAAAGGGCAGGCTGGAAACAGTCAGTTTTGAGTTTACAGATGAAAACACCACCTGGTTTGATGACCTTGAGGATTACTATATTTACAGGATCGCAGATGCGTTCGGCGGACTCCTGGTCCAAGAAACCGGATATACTTATCCGATTCTAATTGGTGACGTATCGCGGTCTGAAATTGGGAAAAGTCAGGAGAAAGCACTGGAGTTGTTGAAGCAAATAACTTAACCCAACTCCGCGAATCGTTGCTGTAAACCATATAAATAGCTTAATTCAAAAATATTTGGCGACTTGAAGGAATGTTTGACTGATTTAAATGGGGGCCAGCCCCCAAACCCCCGGGATTTAACGCATTATAGACATGAGGAAAGGGCCGTACTATCGAGTACGGCCCCATGCCTACGTCACCTGCTTCGGCGCTCGGGTTGCTTCCCAGCAGTTGCCCTATCCTCCGAGCAGGTGAAAACAGCGTACCAGAATATGGATAAATGCAAAACTATTAAATCATAGAGGGGTCAATTTTCGGTTGACGTTTCGACCATTACCTTGCGGTCTTGAACAGCAGTTCTTTCAAGACTCTTGGCCATCCGTCGAAGCGAACCACGGATCTTGTGCTTTTTGAGGCGATTCCTGATTTTTTTGTATTCATCTTCCATCAAGTCCTTGCCGATATCTCTTAAAAAATGAAAATGGCAGATAAAATCAGGTGTTCCCGGGAATACCGCTGCAATAGCCGAAAGGATTCCCTTTCCCATGTCGTGAACCAAGGCGATTGGGTCGCCGTATTGCCCTTTGATTTTTTCAAAGAACGGAATGAGCAACTCGCTTTGTTCCGAAGGGATTTTTATATTGTCCAGAACGACTTCGGCAATACCGTCCAGACCTGTAAACAGGTGTGGGCTATCGCCCTCGCATGTTCCATCAACGTGAAGGATATATCCGCCGCGCTGATCCATCGCGCTTCTTATTTTTTGGCGACTTTCGCGATGGGCCACGGCAAGGTAGGTGACAAACTTCTTGCCTAAAAAACTCACTTCTCTATCAGAAATCGAGATGTTTTTCCGAGCCAATTCACTCACAATGTCCTTTTCGCTGCGGCAGTGAACAAAGAGGGCATACCCCACATATACAATAACGTCATAGCCAAATGTACACCGGTGCGGTGCAAGGCTCTTCAACTCTCGGCAAGTGTATACCTTACCGTCATCCTCCGATTGCATGATGGTTTCTTTGGCCCGGAATGCGCCGATATCCAGGGTCACGACTTTCTTTTCCCGCGTCTTTAACACTTTATTGTTCCCGAAACAGAAGGCCTCTTCTGAAAAGAAGTGTACTGTTGGCATTTCGAAAAACAGGTTGCCTGCACAGACACCTTCCACAACTTTTTCAATATGGT
>ADZZ01000218.1 GCA_000179315.1 delta proteobacterium NaphS2 | reverse complement strand
GTGGGGATATCTTTGGGGGATTCAAAGGCACCGCAAACGTAGATGCCTGGTGTGGAGGTGGCGACCGGATCAAAGGAACCGGTTCCGGCAAAACCGTATTCATCCGTTTCAACGCCCAGCCGCCGGGCCAGCTCACGCCCTTTCTGTGTCGTGGAAAGGCCGACGGAAAGCACCACTATGTCGAATTCCTCTTCCATGCGGTTTCCGCCCGCGTCCACATATCGCACCATATGGCGCCCCGTGTCGCCCACGGGAGTGACGGTGGTGATGCGGGATTTGACGAATCGTACACCATACTCTTCTTTGGAACGGTTGTAGTATTGCTCGAAATCCTTCCCATAGGTCCGCACATCGATATAGAAGATGGCCGTATCCAAATCACCCGCGGCGTGCTCTTTGGCCAGCAAGGCCTCCTTGATGGCATAGGTACAGCAAACCCCTGAGCAATAGCCCCTCCCCAGATGGGCATCCCGTGAGCCGATGCACTGGAGCCAGGCGATTTTTTCCGGTTCCTTGTGGTCGGAAGGACGGACCAGGTGCCCCCCGAAGGGACCCGAAGCGGAGAGAATGCGCTCAAATTCAAGGCTCGTGACCACGTTGGGACTCTTGGCGTACTGAAAGGTATCGTAGGTTTTGGGATCGTAGGTTTCGACGCCGTGGGCCAGAATAACGGCACCCACATGAATTTCCAGTTCTTCCCGCTTGTCTTCGTAATTGATGGCGTCCGCCGGGCATATCTTTTCACATATACCGCATTTGCCCTTGGTCAGTTTGATGCAGAAACGATCGTCAATGGCGTACTTCAGGGGAACGGCCTGAGGGTATTTCACATAAATGGCTTTCCGCTTGCCAAGCCCTCCATCGTAGGCATTGGGCACCTTCTTGGGGCATTTTTCAGCGCAGGCCCCGCATGCAATACATTTGTCCACGTCCACGTAACGCGGATGACGGGTGACGTGGACCCGAAAATCACCTTTTCGGCCCGAAACCTCCTTGACCTCCGAAAGGGTCAACAGTTCGATATTGATATGCCGGCCCACCTCCACCAGTTTGGGGGAGAGAATACACATGGAACAATCGTTGGTGGGAAAAGTCTTGTCCAATTGACTCATGATACCGCCGATGGAAGCCGATTCTTCCACCAGGTAAACATAATAGCCGGAATCGGCCAGATCCAAAGCCGCCTGCATTCCGGTAACACCGCCACCCACTACCATGACGGAACCGATTTTAGCGTCGCCCATTCGTTTTCTCCTTAAATCACAAAGATGCAAAGGCAATTCTGTTGCAGGGTGGCCCTAAGTAGCAGGCCACAAACCTGTTCAGACTTGCGATGCGTTGCTTGACTGGGAATTGAAGAATTGAGTCTTTCGGGATTCGTATTCTTCAGTTTTAGCCTGATCGACTGCCGGAACCCGGCAGTTCGCCCTAAGAACCTCAGGTAAAACCGAAAGGAATATTAATAAGCGGATGGCTTGAGAAATAAGGCGTCATAATTTTTAATTCTATCTTCAAGCGGATTCACATGCAACAATTTATTGTACAAAAAAATGGACGCCTGCCCCCTATTTCACAATATGGGTCCGCGCCCTATGATGCACGCTTTGCCTGCTGAGTCTTTGTCCTTTGTGTCCCCGAGGAATTGGATGGAGCCATCGTCATATCAAAAAGTTAGCCTGCCAACTATCGTAATTTCCTATTTGACATTTCGTTTTTTTACAATTACCCTTCGACCGTTTATAGTTCGAAAACATTTCCACAAGGAATTCATCCATGACCTTTTTTTTCGGCTTCACTTGACGCACGACGGAAATATCTACCCGTGATCGGTAGAGATGGGTCAGGCCGGGAAATCAAGTCCTACTCTTCAGTTGGTTAGCAGTTTCAATCTTCTTATCAGCCTGGACGGCTAAAACCCATCAATCAAGATGATGGTCTGAAGGTCGACGTCTGACTTTCAGGCGCCTATTCGTTTGCTGCGGCAAGCTAAAGCGTCATGAAGTGGATTGACGTTTGCAATTCTTCTACCTAGGGAGGGCTAAATGAACTCAAATGGATGTGCCAGAGATATGATCGACGAAGAGAATGCAAGATTTGAGGGGATTACCTCAAGACATAAAGACAGCAAAGGCGGATTGATACCCATTCTCCATGAAGTTCAGGAGTTGTACGGATATCTGCCCGATTCCGCTTTTGTCAGGATTTCCAAGACCTGCAACATCCCCCTGTCTGAAATTTACGGCGTGGCCACCTTTTATTCCTTTTTTTCTTTGAAGCCGAAGGGAAAATACGAAATCAGCGTCTGCATGGGAACGGCCTGCTATGTGAAAGGCGCCGGGAGGATCCTGGATCGAATCAGAGAAGAACTGGATATCGATGTGGGAGATTGTACCGAAGATGGAAAATTTTCGCTTTCCGCCTGCAGATGTCTGGGCGCCTGCGGACTGGCGCCGGTCATCAAGGTCAATGAACAGGTTCACGGAAGACTGGCACTTGCGGACGTTTCCGAAGTCCTGAATCAATATGAGTAATCAAAATAAGGGTACATCTCTTTCTGTGAGGTATTTACATGAAAACCAATGCACAAATAGAAGAAATCCGAAGGGATACATTCAGTGAGCTGATCATTCGGAAAGGGAGGAAAGCTGATGCGGAAACACCCGTTAAGCATGTGATGGTGTGTGCGGGAACAGGGTGCACTTCCTCCAATTCCGAAGAAATCATCAGCCGGCTGAGAGTACAAATTGAAAAACACGGCCTGGGGGAAACGGTCAAGGTGGTTCAGACGGGGTGTCTCGGTTTATGCGCCAAAGGACCCATTGTGATCGTCCATCCCGACGATTGCATGTACACCATGGTAACGCCCGAAGACGTTTCGGAAATCGTGGAATCCCACCTGGTCGGAGGAACCCCCGTAACGCGCCTTTCCGAGGGCGATAGCCAGGTGGTCAAAGACTTTTTCAACAAACAGATGCGTGTGGCCCTGCGCAATTGCGGGCTCATCGACCCTGAAAATATAGATGAATATATCGCCTTTGACGGCTACAAGGCCCTGGCAGCGGTTCTCTCTGAAATGTCGCCTTCGGACGTCATTCAGACGGTCAAGACGTCCGGTTTAAGGGGACGCGGCGGCGCCGGCTTTTCCACGGGAACCAAATGGGAGTTCGCCTCAAAAAACGAAGCGGAGCGGAAATATGTGTGTTGCAACGCGGATGAGGGAGACCCCGGCGCCTTCATGGACCGGAGCATCCTGGAGGGGGATCCCCATTCGGTCATCGAAGCCATGGCCATTGCCGGTTATGCCATTGGTTCCAATCAGGGGTATATCTATGTGAGGGCCGAGTATCCCATTGCGGTGCACCGGCTGAAAATCGCCATTTCTCAGGCCAGGAACTACGGATTGCTGGGCCGAAACATTCTGGATAGCGGTTTTGATTTTGACGTGGACATTCGATTGGGCGCCGGCGCTTTTGTGTGCGGTGAGGAAACCGCGCTCATGGCATCCATTGAAGGAAAAAGAGGAGAGCCCCGCGTAAGGCCCCCTTTTCCCGCCGAAAAAGGGTTGTGGCAGGAGCCCACCATATTGAACAACGTGGAAACCCTGGCCAATGTAGCACCCATCCTATTGAACGGCGCTGAATGGTTCGCGGATCTGGGCACCTTAAAAAGCAAAGGGACCAAGGTATTTGCCATCGGCGGAAAGATTGCCAATACGGGCCTGGTGGAAATTCCCATGGGAACCACCCTGCGGGAAATCGTTTATGAAATCGGAGGAGGGATACCCGGCGGAAAGGCGTTCAAAGCGGCCCAGACGGGGGGACCTTCCGGGGGCTGTATCCCGGCAAAACATATTGATGCACCCATCGACTATGAGTCCTTGATCGAGTTGGGCTCCATGATGGGCTCCGGTGGGCTCATCGTCATGGACGAAGACACCTGCATGGTGGACATTGCCAAATTTTTCCTTGAATTTACCGTGGATGAATCCTGCGGAAAATGCACCCCCTGCCGCGTGGGAACCCGCATGATGTACGACATTCTGGATAAAATTACCCAGGGGAACGGCACTGAGAAGGATCTGGATGAACTTGAACGCTATGCCAGGGTGATCACGAAAACCTCTCTTTGCGCGCTGGGGCAAACCGCGCCCAATCCTGTTTTAAGCACACTCAAGTATTTCAGGGAAGAGTACATTGCCCACATCAAGGAAAAAAGATGTCCCGCAGGGGTCTGCAAGCAATTGATTGTTTACGCCATAGATCCGGAAAAATGCACCGGTTGCGGATTGTGTAAAAAGAATTGCGCCTTCGGCGCCATTTCAGGGGAAAAGAAAGCCCCGCACGCCATAGATCCGGAAAAATGCGTCAAATGCGGCATGTGCCTTACCAAATGTAAATTCGGCGCGGTGACAACAAAGTAACACCTTAGGGAGGTTATCCATCATGTTGAACCTTGTTATTGACGGCAAAAAAATCGTTGCCCCGGAAAATACGACCATTCTCCAGGCGGCAACGGAAAATAATATTCCTATCCCCACCCTGTGTCATCTGGACGGTATTCATGACAGCCACTCGTGCCGCATTTGCGTGGTGGAGGTGGAAGGGGCCAGGACCCTTATGGCATCCTGCGCGACCGAAATTTCGGAAGGCATGATCGTCAAAACGGCATCTGAAAGCGTCATTGAAGCACGAAAGACCATCATCGAGTTCCTGCTGGCCAGCGGCAAGCACGACTGCATGACCTGCGAAAAAAGCGGCAACTGCCAACTGCAGGACCTGGCCTATGAATTGGGCGTCCAACGGCCGTCCCATTATATTGAGAGATCCGCCGAGCCCGTGGACATCAGTGAGATGATCATACGGGACAATGACAAATGCATTCTGTGCAGAAAATGCCTGACCGCCTGTAACGAAATGGTGGTCAATCAAGTGCTGGGTCTGGGGTATCGTGGGGGCAAAACAGCCATTGTGTGCGACAACGGAAAACCCATGGGGGAGTCCACTTGCGTCCAGTGCGGAGAGTGCGTGCAGGTCTGTCCGGTGGGCGCTTTGACAGAACGCAAAGCCGTGGGCAAAGGGAGAACCTGGGAGCTTGAGAAAGTGCGGACCACCTGCCCTTACTGCGGGGTGGGGTGTCAGCTGGACCTGCATGTGAAGGGTGAGGAAATCGTGAAAGTGACCGGTGTTCCGGACGGTGCGCCCAACATGGGCCGTCTCTGCGTCAAGGGGCGCTTCGGATACGATTTCATATACTCCGACGAAAGGCTGACGACACCGCTGATCAAGGAGAACGGCGCATTCCGGGAGGCATCCTGGGAGGAGGCCCTGGACCTGGTGGCTTCAAGATTCAAGGAGATCATTCAGGAACACGGCCCCGACGCGGTGGCGGGAATCAGTTGCGCCAGAAGCATCAATGAAGACTCCTACAACATGCAGAAGCTGTTCCGGTCCGTCTTTAAGACCAACAACATCGATCACTGCGCCAGAAGCTGCCATGCGCCCACGGTGGCGGGGCTCATGACCTCCTTCGGCACCGGGGGGATGACCAATTCCTTCTCCGAATTCAGCAAGGCCAAGCTCTTCTTCTGCATCGGCACCAACATGACCGAAGCGCACCCGGTGGCGTCAACCTTTGTGAAAAACGCGGTGAGAAACGGCGCCAAGCTCATCGTCGTGGATCCCCGCCGGCACAGCCTGGCCGACCATGCGGACATATTCGCCCAGATCAAGGTGGGCTCCGACGTGGCCTTTCTAAACGGCATCATGCACGTTCTCATCAGCGAAGAGAAATACGATAAGGCGTTTGTGGCCGAACACTGCATGAACTTCGAAGAAATCAAGACGATGGTGGCAGCGTACCCGCCGGAACGGGCTTCCGAAATAAGCGGCGTAAGCGTTAAGACCATACATGAAATCGCGGACCTTATGTGGGACATCAGGCCTTCCATGCTGGCCTACACTCTGGGAATAACCGAACATACCTGCGGGAAGAACAACGTCATGTCCGTGGCCAATCTGCAGATGATCCTGGGGAACCTGGGAAAGGAATATGCCGGGGTGAATCCCCTGCGGGGCCAGAACAATGTCCAGGGGGCATGCGACATGGGCGCGCTTCCCAATGTGTATAACGGATACCAGAAGGTGGATGACCCCGCGGCAGGGGCCAAATTTGAGAGGCATTGGGGCGTTGAACGTCTGTCCAAAAGAATCGGCATCATGGTCCCCCACATGCTGGACGGGCTCGTTGATAAGAAAATCAGGGCCCTCTACATCTTCGGAGAAAACATCGCCAACACGGAACCGGATATCCGGCACGTGGAACACTGCCTTGAATCAGCGGAATTTCTGGTGTGCCAGGATATTTTCCCCACCGAAACGACGCGATTTGCCGATGTGGTTCTGCCGGCCGCCGCCTGGAGCGAAGACGAAGGGACCTTTACCAACGCGGAACGGCGGGTCAGCCTGGTTCGAAAGGTGAAGACCCCTCCGGGCATTTCAAAACCCAACTGGATGATCTTCAAGGAAATTGCCGCCCGATTCGGTCATGAATGGAATTCAAAAAGCGGCCGGGAAATCTGGGACAATGAAATTTCCGCCTTTTCCCCCAGTTTTGCGGGATTGAAATACCACCGCATACAGAAGGACGGCATTCAGTGGCCCTGCCCTTCGGAAGACCATCCGGGCACCAAGATCCTGCACATGAACGGCAAATTCACCCATGCCCATGAAAAAGGCGTTCTCATGCCCCTTGAATGGACTCCTCCGGCGGAGGTGCCGGACGCGGAGTACCCCTTCGTGTTGAGTACCGGACGAAGACTCTACCATTACCACACCCGGACCCAGACGGGCCGGTGTCAGGGATTAAACAACCTGTTGCCCGAGGAAACCGCCGACATTTCGGTGGCGGACGCGGAAAGGCTCCACATTGAAGACGGGGAGATGATCATGGTCAAATCCCGGAGGGGAGAGGTGAAGGTGAAGGCAAAGGTGTCCGACCGCATCCCCCCCGGAATGGTGTGGATGGCCTTTCATTTTCGTGAGAATTGCGCCAACTGGTTGACCAACCAGGCCTTTGATCCCGAAACCTTGACCGCGGAATTCAAGGCCTGCGCGGCAAATGTGTGTAAAATGTAAATCCTTTCAGACTTCACTGAAGGAGTTTGTTATGCCTGAAAAACCCATTGGTTCCGCCCTGGTTGTCGGTGCCGGCATCGCGGGAATGCAATCGGCCCTTGATCTGGCCGATTCCGGATACCTGGTCCATCTGGTGGAGAAATCATCCGCCATCGGCGGTGTGATGAGCCAACTGGATAAGACCTTCCCTACCAATGATTGCTCTTTGTGCATTCTCTCCCCCAAGCTGGTGGAGGTGGGCCGGAATTTAAATATCAACCTGATCACCTGCGCAGCAGTTGAAAAAGTAGAGGGTTCCGAAGGAAATTTCAGGGTCACCGTTCAAAAAACCCCGCGCTATATCGACCCCAATAAATGTACGGCCTGCGGCGATTGCGCCGAGGTCTGCCCCGTTTCCCTGCCCAGCGAATATGATCAGGGGCTGGTTGAACGAAAAGCCACCTTCAAGAAATATTCTCAGGCCATTCCCGGTGCCTTTTCCATTCAGAAGGCGGATAAGGCGCCCTGTCGTCTGGCATGCCCGGCCGGATTGAATGTCCAGGGCTATGTCCAGATGGTGGGTCAGGGGAAATACGAGGAAGCCCTCAAAATTATCATGGCGGACCTGCCGCTCCCCGGCGTTCTGGGGCGCATCTGTCCCCACGGTTGCGAAGACGCCTGCAGAAGGGCCGAAGTTGATGAACCCGTGGCCATTCGGGACCTGAAAAGACTGGCCGCGGACCGTGTGGATCCCGGAACCATAGATATCCCCTGCCTGCCTCTAAGAGAAGAGAAAGTGGCCATTATCGGCGCCGGACCGGCGGGGCTCTCCGCCGCCTACCACCTGGCCCGAAAAGGGGTTCGGTCCACCGTTTTTGAAGCCTTGCCCAAGCCCGGCGGCATGCTCCGGGTGGGCATACCCGATCATCGGCTGCCGGGAGAGGTTCTGGACCGGGAAATTGAAATCATTACCCGCCTGGGGGTGGAAATCAAAACCAATACACCTCTGGGAGAGAACCTGTGCGTGGACGACCTTTTCCACCAGGGCTACAAAGCGGTCTATCTGGCCACAGGCGCACACAAGGGTATTGATCTCGGTATTGCCGGAGAAGAAGCGGACGGAATTCGCCAGGGCGTTGATTTCTTAAGAGAAGTAAACCTGAAAGGAAAAGCGCCCGTGGGCAGACGGGTTGCCGTCGTGGGGGGCGGCAATGTGGCCATTGACGTGTCCCGCGCAGCCGTCCGGCTGGGGGCGGAGTCCGTCATGATTCTGTATCGCCGAACCCGGGCTGAAATGCCGGCTTGGGAAGAAGAAATCCGGGCGGCGGAAGCCGAAGGGGTTTTGCTCTCCTACCTTTGCGCACCACAAGCCGCCTTGCTGGAGGATGGCCGACTGATCGGGTTGCGGTGCATCCGCATGGAACTGGGAGAGCCCGATGCATCGGGCCGTCGGCGGCCCGTGCCTATTTTGGCCAGTGAGTTTGATATGGATATCGATCAACTCATTCCGGCCATCGGCCAGCGCCCCGACCTCTCCGCCCTGAAAAATGTTGAAGGCTTGAAATTTACCCGGTGGGGCACCGTTCTGGTGGACCCGGTTACCTATGAAACCGGAAGAAACGGCGTTTTTGCCGGCGGCGATCTCCAGACCGGTCCCGGGATTGCCATCAGCGCCATTGCAGCGGGCCGCGAAGCGGCCGAATCCATGGTTCGCTACCTCGACGGGAAAGACATGGCTGACAACCGAACCCCCGTGGCCAACGAGCACCCGGTCCATCGTCCCATTCCCGAAAAGACCGTTCCCATGGCCAGGGCCAGGATGCCGGAACGCGATCCCGCCCGAAGAAAAGGGAACTTTGAGGAGGTGGAACTGGGCCTCGGGGAAGAAGCTGGGAAAGAAGAAGCCGATCGTTGTCTCAATTGCGGCTATTGTTGCGAGTGTTTTCAGTGCGTTGAGGCATGCGGTGCTGACGCCGTCACCCTGGACACCCATGCCTGGACGCCGGAAAGACTTAAACTGGAAGTGGGTTCCATCATTTTGTCTCCGGGCTATCAGCCTGTTAACCCAACCGGTTTCAATACTTACAACTACAGCAAACTGCCCAATGTGGTCACATCCATGGAATTTGAACGGATATTGTCCGCATCCGGTCCCAGCCTGGGCCATCTGATACGGCTTTCAGACCACAAGGAGCCTCAAAAAATCGCCTGGCTTCAGTGCGTCGGCAGCCGGGATGTCAATCACTGCAACAACGGTTACTGCTCCGCGGCCTGCTGCATGTATGCCATCAAGGAAGCGGTGATTGCCAAGGAACACGCCTCAGAGAATCTGGACTGTGCCATTTTCTTCATGGACATGCGGACGCACGGCAAGGACTTTGAGAGATCCTACAATGATGCTAGAGAAAAACACGGCATCCGCTTTATCCGATCACGAATCCACACCCTTCATTCCGTTCACGAAAGTGATCAGGTGATGATCCGATACACGGATGAACAGGGAAATGTTATCGCGGAGCCTTTTGACCTGGTTGTGCTCTCCGTGGGATTTGAAACCGACCCGGACGTCATCAATCTGGCGGAACGGATGGATATCCACATGACCCGGGGCAATTTTTGCGAAACCGGCTCCTTTCATCCGGTCGCTTCCAGCAGGAACGGGATCTACAGTTGCGGTGTTTTTACCGGCCCCAAGGACATTCCCCAGTCCGTCATCGAAGCTGGCGCAGCAGCAGCGGAAGCCGGCGCCGTCATGAGCGCGGCCCGAAACACGCTGACCAAAACCCGGCAAGTGCCCAAGGAACAAAACATTATCGGTCAGCGCCCCCGCGTGGGGGTTTTCGTGTGCCAGTGCGGCATCAACATCGGCGGCGTGGTGGATGTTCCCGCGGTGCGGGATTATGCCGCGTCCCTCCCCTTCGTGGAGGTTGCGGCCGACAACCTCTACACCTGTTCCCAGGACACCCAGGATGCCATCACCCGGGTCATCAGGGAAAACCACCTAAACCGCATCGTGGTGGCGGCATGCACCCCCAAAACTCACGAACCCCTCTTCCAGGAAACTCTCGTGAATGCGGGGCTCAACAAATACCTGTTTGAAATGACCAACATCCGCAACCACGACTCGTGGGTACACAAGGAAAATCCGTTCATGGCCACGCAAAAGGCCAAAGATCTGGTACGCATGGCGGTGGCCAAGGTGGTGCTTCTGGAACCTCTTCAGGAAGGCGAAGTGGAGGTGGACCAACGTGCACTGGTAATCGGCGGGGGAATCTCGGGAATGGCGGCCGCTCGAACTCTTGCAGCCCAAGGGTATGAAGTCTGTTTGGTGGAACGTTCCGACCGTCTAGGGGGACAGGCCCGGGGTCTTTACCGGACTTGGAAAAATGAGCCGGTTCAGGAGAACCTGACGTCTCTCATTGAATCGGTAGGTTCAGACAACCATATTCACCTGCGCCTGGGAACCACCCTCAAGAACGTGGAAGGATTTGTGGGCAATTTCAGGACCACCCTGGAGAGCAATGGAAAAGAGACGGTTTTTGATCACGGCGTGGCGGTGCTTGCCACGGGTGCGGAAGAATACAAACCCCATGAATACCTTTATGGCCGGGACCCCAGGGTATTGACCCACCTGGAGTTGGATCGGAAGCTTATCAATGGGGATTCCGCGCTTGAAAAGATTCATACGGTCCTGTTCATTCAGTGTGTGGGAAGCCGCGAACCGGAGCGGCCCTATTGTTCCCGGGTCTGTTGCACACATACCATTATAAGCGCGCTTCATTTGAAAAAAATCAACCCCGCCATGAATATCTATGTCCTCTACCGGGATATTCGAACCTATGGGGAACGGGAATACTTGTACCATGAAGCTCGCCGGGCCGGGGTCATTTTCATCCGGTACACTCCGGACCGAAAGCCCCAAATCACCGCAGGTCCCGACGGACTTGAAGTCAGGACCATGGATCACATTCTGAATCGTCCTGTTTTAATCGAGCCGGATCTGGTTTTTCTGGCCTCGGCAATCGTACCCTACAGGGACGAACAACTGGCCCAGTTTTTCAAAGTGCCCATGAACGAAGACGGTTTTTTTGTGGAAGCGCACGCCAAACTGGGACCCTCCGAATTTGCCACGGACGGCATTTTCCTGTGCGGCATGGCCCACTATCCCAAACCCATTGATGAATCCGTGGCGCACGCCCAGTCCGCGGCCTCCCGGGCCATCACCCTGCTGGCCCGGCGGAAAATCCGGGTCAGCGGCACCATTGCGCGAGTCAATCCTCTGCGTTGCAGCAGTTGCGGGGTCTGTGTGGACGTGTGTCCCTACTCGGCGCCGTCTTTGATTGAAACAGGACCCTTTGAGGGCAAAGCCGAGATCAACCCCATCCTGTGCAAAGGATGCGGTCTCTGCGTGGCATCCTGTCGGTCCGGCGCATTGAACCTGAAAGGCTTCGGGCAGGATCAAATAATGGCCATGATTCGTGAAATGTAACATATGGAAGCCGGATTCAATGTGGCTCAAAGATACTAGCAAATATTCATATGAAATATTGTTTTCTCGTTTAGGAGATGACTTTTAACGCTATTTATAAAGGAGACAAGCAAATGGAAAATTGGGAACCGAAAATCGCCACTTTTCTCTGTAACTGGTGCAGTTACGGCGCAGCGGATCTTGCGGGCGTAAGCCGTTTTCAGTACCCGCCCAACTTCAGGATCATCCGGCTCCCCTGTTCGGCAAGGGTATCCCCCAAATTTGTGCTGTCGGCTTTTCGTCACGGTGCTGATGGGGTCTGGATATCCGGCTGTCACCCGGGCGACTGCCATTACCTGGAAGGCAATTATTATGCAAGGCGGAAATTTGCACTTTTAAAGGGTCTTCTGGAGCATATCGGTCTTGAAGCAGGCAGGCTCCATTTTTCCTGGATATCGTCAGCCGAGGCCACCAAGTTCGTGGATGTGGCGAACAGGGTGGCCAAAGAAGTAGAGGCCATGGGTCCTGCCCGCTTTTTCATTAAATCGAGAGCAGAGGTGGCATAGTGCTCAAATACACTGAAAAAATCGTGGAAACCGCCAAAAGGTTGCTCGCGGAGGAAAAGGTGGATGTTTTCATCGGCTACCAAAAAGGAACGGTGCCCATGATGAACGAGCCGCTGCTGGTGAACCACCCCGACAAAGCGGATACGCTTTATTGGGACAACTTTTGCGGGCTCAACCTGTGCAATTATCTGACCAAACGAACCGACAAAATCGGCATCATCGCAAATGGGTGTAACTCGAGAAACATGGCAACCCATATCATAGAAAACCAGATCAAGCGTGACCAACTTTACATTGTGGGCATCCCCTGCGAAGGCATGATCGACCATCGGGCCGTGGTTCGTGCGGTAAAGAATAGGGAAATACTGAACATTGTGCAAGAAGGATCCACCTTTGTGGTCAAGGGAAAGGATTTTGAGGAGACCTTTGAGAAACAAAAGTTCCTTCAAAGCAACTGTGCGGTCTGCAGACACCGCAATCCCGTCCTATACGATGAAATGCTGGGTGATCCGCTGGAAGAACAAACGGATGTAAACCCATACGGGGATATTGAAAAAATCGAAGAGATGGATTCCGAAAAGAAACAGGGATTTTTTCAGAGGCTTATCAGCCGCTGCATCAGATGTTATGCCTGCAGGAACAGCTGCCCATTATGTTACTGCCCCACCTGTTTCGTGGACGAATCCGAGCCCCAGTGGGTAGGAAAAAGCATTGACCCCACGGATACCCTGACCTTTCATTTTTTGAGGGCCTATCACTGTGCGGGACGATGCACCGATTGCGGCGCCTGCGAGCGCGTCTGCCCCATGGGGATCTCCATGAGACAGTTTACCAAGAAACTCAACAAGGATACCGAGGAACTTTTCTCCTGGGAAGCCGGACTTGATCCGGAGAAAAGACCGCCCCTGGATGTTTACCGGCCCGATGACTATAACGATTTCATCAAATAACGGGAACCGGCGACGAACGCGTACAATCAAAGGATCTACCATGACGGAAAAAATATTCACCAAGGAAGAATGGTCGGGGGCACTGGAGACCTTGAAGGAGCCCTACAGACTCTTTGGCCCGGTGAAGGATGGCGATTTTCATACGTTCATGCCCCTTGATGGGGACAAAAAACCGGACTTTGATTATGAAAACAGCAGGCTCTCCCCCAAGACCATTATTTATCCGGAATCGGAACGAATGTTTGAATATTCTCTGGATGAGACGGACGACGATGCCCATATTTTGAAGGAATCACCCAAGGACTACTCACCCTGCGCAATTGTGGGCATCAGGCCCTGCGACGTCCATGCCTTTCAGATTGTTAAACGCAACTTCGACAATCCCGAATATCAGGATCCATGGTGGACCGAGCATTTTGAATCGGCCATCCTGGTGGGGCTCGGATGCAACAACCCCTGTGCCTCATGCTTTTGTACCCAGGTGGGCGGCGGCCCATTTCATGAAACGGGACTGGATGTGCTTCTTTTTGATTTGGGGGACAACTTCCTGGCCAAAGCGCTGACAGAGAAAGGGGAAGCATTTCTTGAAAAAATACAGGGGGAGTCTGCGGACGATGCGGTTCTGAAAGCGGCTGAGGATCTCAAACAGTCTTCTGAGAAGAAGATCACCGCTAAAGTCCCCACGGATCAATTGAAAGACAAAGTAACCATCGAACTTTTTGACGCCCCATTCTGGGAAGAAGTGGCCTTTGCCTGCCTCAATTGCGGCACCTGCACCTATCTCTGTCCCACCTGCTGGTGTTTCGACATCCAGGATGAAGTTTCGGGGAAACAGGGCGATCGAATTCGCAACTGGGATTCGTGCATGTTCCCCCTCTTTTCCCTGCACGGCTCCGGGCACAATCCAAGAGCCGAAAAGTTCCAGCGGGTGCGGCAGCGGTTCATGCACAAACTCAAGTATTATGTGGACAAATACGAAAACGGCGTGCAGTGCTCCGGATGCGGCAGATGTGTTCGGTATTGTCCGGTGAACATCGATATCCGGGAAGTCTGCAAATTGATGAATGACTTTGCATAGCGACATGCGCAACAAAGAGGGGGTTCAATTGAAAAATCCTTATCTGCCCTATCCTGTCCGTATTGACAGGATCGTCACCGAAACAGAGGACAAAAGCCTCAAGACTTTTCGGTTCGTTTTCCTGGACCCGGACGACGAGGAAAAATTCGCCTACACGCCGGGTCAGTTTGCGGAACTGTCCATTGCCGGAAAGGGGGAAATACCCATCGGCATCGCATCTTCTCCCACGGAAAGAGGGTTTGTGGCCTTTACGGTGAACAAGGTGGGCCTGGTCACGAGCCATCTCCACAACATGAAGGAAGGGGATATCATGGGGATTCGGGGTCCCTTGGGCAACTGGTATCCCTGGGACGAAATGGAAGGCAAACACGTGGTCATCGTGGGGGGCGGATTCGCTTTCACCACCCTCAGAAGCAGCATCATCTATATGCTGGACAGTGAGAACAGGCCCAAATTCGCGGATATCTCAGTGGTCTATGGCGCCAGAAGCCCCGGCATGCTGCTGTATAAGGATGAACTGGCCGAATGGGAACAACGGGACGATATCAACATGCACATCACCGTGGACAGCACCGATGATCCGGACTGGAAATACAACGTAGGATTCGTCCCCACCATTACAGAGCAGAAGATCACAAGCGCCGAAAACGCCATTGCCATCGTTTGCGGACCGCCCATCATGATCAAATTCACCCAGCCGGTTCTGGAAAAGCTGGGATTTTCACCGAATCGGATCATCCTGAGCCTTGAAATGCGCATGAAATGCGGCATCGGTATCTGCGGACGCTGCAATATCGGAGACCAGTACGTATGCAAGGACGGGCCGGTCTTTCCCTTGGCCCAACTCAAGACCATGCCGGGTGAATATTAAGCAAATCAAAAAAGATGTGAAACAATGAAACAGAAACGCTATGAAGAACAAAATTTTGGCGACGTGATGGTTGTGGGCGGTGGCATAAGCGGCATACAGGCCGCACTGGATCTGGGAACAGCGGGCTTTAAGGTCTATTTTGTGGAAAAGTCACCCACCGTGGATGGAAGCGCTGGGTCCCTTGGGCCAAAGTGAGAAGATGGACGAAAGTGAATTGAAATCCCGGCTTGAAGGAGTCATGAAGCTCATCCCCTATATCAAACTGAAAAAGAAGGAGAAGCTGGCATTACACGATTTTCATCTGGCCGAGGAGGACAATTATGCCGACCTTTACACCACTGAAGAAATAGATCACCTCATTGGCGAGGCGCCTTCCTATGAGATCGATTCCCATAAATGCCAGGGCTGCATGATTTGCGCCCGGAGATGTCCGGTGGAAGCAATCTCAGGGGGTAAAAAACAGGCTCACGTGATTGCTCAGGACAAATGCATCAAATGTGGCACGTGCCTTGAAGCCTGCCCCCACGGTTCAGCGCCGTGGAAATGCATCCTGGAACCTATTTTTCACCCCGTGCTCCTGAAAAAGAGGGCATGCATGGGGAAATCGATCTGTATTGACAGGGGCACTTCTTCCGGATATAAAACGGGCCGGAAAACGCGTTATATGAAATAGCGCTTGTATCTTGATGAAGACCGGAGGAACCTGGGCGGCATAGAAGAATCCACCCGGCTTCCTTATTATACGAAACACAACAAAGCCATGAAGGCCTTATCAAGCGGATAGCACCGCGGCCTTCATGGCTTTTTTGTTTGGAGCCCGGAAACGGATAACGACCCGATTGCAAAGCAGGACTGCAACAAAAATGAGGACCTGAGCATGGATTCACGAAAACGCGCCATCCGGAAATACTGGGACTGGCGAAGCCTATCCTACCCCTGGGATCAAGACAAATCGAAATCCGTCTCGGAGACGTGGGAATCCCTCCTGGCCGGTCTGGTGGCTGGAGCGGCGGGGAGACGCGCCATTGACGTGGGCACGGGCACGGGGCAATTCGCCATATATCTTGGACGGCTGGGCTTCCATGTCATCGGCATCGACATCTCGGAAAAGATGGTCAGGAAGGCACGGGACAATGCCCAGGAATACGGTCTCCGGATAGACTTCCAAACCCAGGATGCCGAAGATCTTCTGTTCAAGGACAATACATTCGACGTGATCGTATCACGGAACCTCCTCTGGACTCTCCCCGATCCGGGAAAGGCCCTAAAAGAGTGGCGACGGGTCCTGAAACCCACAGGCACCCTCATCGTATCGGACGGAATGTGGATGAATCCCACGTGGAAGCGGGCCCATGATGTGGCCATCAGGACACTGCGCGGGATATTCAGAAACGGAAGCATGGTCTCTTTGCGGTTTTTTTGTGCCTACGTGGGACTCCAAAAAGCACTCCCCCTATATGAAGGGGTGGGTCTGGCCGATGCCGAGACGCTTTTTCAAACCGCCGGTTTCAGGGAAATCACATTTCACGATATATCACGTTTTGATACGCACCCCTACGGCGCAAAAAGCCCCAATGCCGGAAAAGCTCCGCCCTTTTTTGTTGTTCAAGCCGGAAAATATTGATAATTTCATAACGTTGGTTTTAGACCGACCGGAGGAGACGCCGTCCCTAAAAAATGGAGGATGTATGCCGGGGCAACCCCTGTCCATCTCCAACGAAATCCCGACACCGTTTATCCTGGTTGACGAAGGGATTGTAAAAAGCAACCTTCGCCGCATTCACGATTACGCGCACCGCCATGGGTTTTCGGTTCGTGCACATGTAAAGACCCATAAATCCCTTGCCCTCGCCCGAATGCAGATGGCTATGGGAGACGTGAGCATTGCCGTGGCAAAGGCGGAGGAGGCCCAGGTGATGGTCGGTCTGGGCCACGTGGACATCACCGTAGCCTATCCCGCCGTTGGGAAGGCACGGGCAGAGAAGATTGCCCGCCTCGCAGGAACACACAAGATAGGGGTGGCGGTCGATTCGGAATATGTCATGAAAGGGCTTGAGGATGCAGCAACCGCATACGGGGTGGAAATCGGAATCAGCGTCATGCTGGACGCAGGCCTTCACCGGTGCGGCGTTTCCGATCCTCAAGCACTGATAACGCTGGGGGAATATGCACGCCAATCTCCATCTCTCCGTTATGAGGGCGTCCAGATGTATGTGGGGCACCTCTATGGGGAAGCGGCCGACGATCCGGCGTCTTTTGAACGAATCAACCGGATTTGGGATCCCGCCTATGAATCCCTTTGTTCCGTCGGATTAACGCCCGAAAGGGTCTCTTTAGGGTCTACTCCGTCCCTGTTCAACAGTCACAGGATACACCATGTGAATGAAATCCGGGTCGGCACGGCGGTGCTGAACGATTATTTTGTCCTGAAATTCGGACACTGCCGCCTGGAGGACTGCGCTTTTCGCGTGGTGGCCACCGTGGTCTCCGACAGGGTCCCGGGCCAGGTTTTGATCGATGCCGGTTCAAAGGCCCTGTCCGCCAAGCAACTCCTTCGCCATCAACAACTCCGGATGGGATATGTGGTGGAGTATCCCCATGCAAGAATCTTTCGACTCCACGAGGAACACGGATGGGTGGACGTGAGCCGGTGCACGAATCCTCCCAAAACAGGGGACCGCATGAGCATCATCCCGGTCAATGCGGCCCTCTGCATGAACCTCCACGATCACTTCCATCTGCTCACGGAGACCGGAAATCTGCACAAAGAACGCGTGGATGCAAGGGGTTGCCAGGTGTGAGACGATCCCCTTACGAAGGGGTATTGGGCACTTCTCCTCGTTCATTTTTTTCCGCCTTTGAACCGGCACTTGCCGCAGGAAAGAAGAGTCTAAAAGCGGTGCCCTGCCCCACCCGGCTATTGACATCAATCCAGCCCTTGTGATTTTTTCAGGATGTTTCGGACCGTGCTAAGGCCCAGTCCCGCATTATTGCCCTCCTGTTTTGTGGAAAAAAACGGATCGAAGATTCTGGAAACCAGACGGGGGGAAATCCCCGGACCCGTATCCGACACCGTCAACGTCACGAATTCCCCCGGCCGCGCATCGGAACAGAAACGGCAGTCCGTTTCCGTCACAAGCGTTTTTCCGGTTGCGATACAAATCCGCCCTCGACCGTTCATGGCCTCGGCAGCGTTATTCACCAGGTTTATGACAACCCTGGCAATTTCGGAAACCTTCGCCGAAATCACGGGCAGAGATTCGTCAAAATCTCCTTCCAGTTGGATATACCGGGGAAGTATTCTCTCCAACAAAAACAAACAGTTCTGTACCTCGTCATTGATACGGATCTCTCTGAAACAGTTTCTGCCGCCTTTGGAGAGGTGGATCATATCATCCACCAGTTCCGATGCCCTATGACACACATCGATGATGATTTCGCAACCCTTCACCGTCCTGGTGTCTTGGGTCGATGTTTCCATCCGATTGGCGGCTGTCGCGATGATGTGTATATAGTTTCGGAAATCGTGAGCGACCCCATCCACCATTCCTCATCCTTATAGAATGCGAAAACAGAGGACCCAGCAACCGGGCTGAATGGCTTTCGCCGGATGACGGGCCCTGTGAGGGACTCAACGACCATGGTTATGCTGCGCCTGCTCCTTGGAGGAAGAAACGCAGTAAGTCGCCAACGCCGCTATAGGCGCTGTTGCACGATTTTTGCTCTGGAGCGAGCTGTCTCATTCGGGCAAAAAAAAGCCACGATGCACTGCTCCTTTCTGGGAACGCGCCTTCAAGGAAAATCGTGCCGGAAATATCCATGGACCCTTTTGGGTTGCAGCAAAACAAAATTGCAGGTATGAATGATATGAGGCGGACATCAAGCAACAAAGAAGATATCGAAATGGCAAAAGAGAAAATTCCCTCCACACCGGCCTTGCGGGTCCTCAAGAAGAGCGGCGTCTCCTTTTCCCTTCATCCTTATCGTTACGAGGAAAAGGGTGGCACCGAAGTGGCTGCCCGTGAACTGGGTGTGGATGAACATGCGGTGATCAAAACGCTGGTAATGGAAGACGAAGCCCGGGAGCCTCTCGTTATTCTCATGCACGGAGACCGAAAGGTTTCCACCAAGGAACTGGCCAGAGCGGTAAAGGCCAAACGGGTCCATCCCTGCGAACCGGATACGGCCCATCGGCACACGGGGTATTTTGTGGGTGGGACGTCGCCCTTTGGAACCAGGAGGGCATTAAAGGTTTATATGGAACGGACTATCCTGGATCTGGATCAGGTCTACGTCAATGCGGGCCGGAAGGGTTTACTGGCACGGCTTTCTTCCCCGGATCTGGCCGGACTCACGGGTGCCGAACCGGTCAACGTGGCCATCACGCCGGGCTGATTCCTGTGTGGATTAATATTTTTCGATCCTCCTTTTACGGGAAAAGCCACCGAAAGGCCTGCCTCTACATGGCACGAGAAAATTTCATGATTCCAATTCCCTTGCCAACGCTTCGGATATGGGCGGCAAAACCACTTCCAGTGTTGCGCAAATACGATCCGCCTCTGCTTTGGAACCGGCAAGGCCAACCCAGCAATCCCATATTTCGTCTTTGCCTTTCCATTGGGTCCCGTCCGGCTTCAAAAACGTGTCGGGATCTTCGCTTTCACAGATACGGTCAAACATATGGATTTTCTCAATGAGTCCCTTTTCCGTGTCCTTGCCTCCCCTGGCCCTGTATTCAGGATACAATCGGTCCGACATCCGTTGGTAAAGGCCATGATGAAAATCAAATACCATCCGTGGAAGAAAGGGGTATATCCATTTCCCGTTTTTCCGTACAAGAAATTCTCTGAGCCGTTGTTTCTGGGTATTGAGGGATTCCGACAGTTTTTTCTTTAGTGCCCCGTCGTCAACTTTGCCCTTCTCATCCAGCGGAACATAATTGCCGAACCATTCCTTCCACACCGCCACAATCTCATCGCGGACCATACTCGTAGGCACGGCTTCAGTGAGAGCCGATTCATCGATTGACAAATCTTCATTCAATTGGACAAAACCATTTTCAAGAACATGGGTATAATTTGTATTTCCCTGTTTCTCGCTTTTTTCTACGAGATGGAGATACTGGAGTTTCAGGTTAAGGTCCTCGCCGACAAGGAAACGCGCACCATACTCTTTTGTGACCGTTGGACGTGCTTCGAACAGACCCCGTTCATGCAAATCAAAGACACATGGCGCCTTGTACTGAGGCTGATACAATACAAACCATCCTTCCTCGGTTTTCATCTGACATACCTCCTTCCGAATCGTTTCTCCCAGGATGGACCCTATCGCCTGCGGATTTCAAAGTTTTCCGGATACGGCCCAACCGGTCTTTTGTTTGGGATTTTTTCAATTTTCGAAAAAAAGGCCACGACGGCACACATCCCCTTTGGGGTTGGGCCTTCGTGGCTCAAAAAAAGCATGTGATTTAATACACAGGGGCACGGAACTTCCTTCCGTGTCACCTGAATTTCTGCAAAAGTTACGAACCCGGATCATCTCGGTCCGGGGATGTTCGCTTCAGCGAAACAACTCTTTTCTCTATCCCGGTTCGTACGCTTTCTTGAATGGGTCTTTGCCATCAGGAAACATGGCCGAGAACGGTTCCCAGGCATCCAGGTCCTGAAGGGTGGAAAAATGCATGCCTTTACTGCTTCCGGTCATGAGAAGCGGCCTTGCCTTTGTGACATCCAGGGATCCGTCCGGCGCCAGGAACTTGTCGTCCACTTCCAGGCGGACAACTCTCCCCACGATCAGCACATACCGATCTTCCTCGAATTCCTTTACCCGTTCGCACTCCATCCAGGCGTAACACCCTGCAATCCCAGGCGGTTTGATCTTCAGGGAAGGCTTTTCCACCAACCCCGCTTCATCAAATTCATCCACTTCCGGACGGCTGTAACGGGCCGTGGGGATGACCTTGTCCTGTAGGGTGACATGGGTCAGGTTCAGGACGAATTGTCCCGTCTCCCGGATATTGTCCAGCGTGTCCCGCTTTTTGGCGGAAGCCACGCAAATGAGATCAAGGGGCCTCAAAATGGGCATCACGCACGACCAGGGCGCCACATTACGGATGCCGCGCTTGCTGATGGTGGAGATGAAAGCCACCGGAAGGGGCATGAACCCCTCACGCATAAAAGGTTTGAACTCCATTTTATTCTCCTTTCAATATCAAACAATCAAGCCATTCCATTTCAAAACCGATGGAGGTGCTTTTTCAGAAGGTGCTTGTGGGAATGGCCATGGAGCGCGTCAGCCCCCCCGTTGTAGTGGATCTGCCCTTCATTCATACTGTAAATCTTGCCGGTGGTCGCCGCCAGAAAATCATATTCGTGGGAGACAATAACGTAGCCGATGCTTAGACCGTTCAGGAGGGATGCGATGGTACCGCGGGCGTCTTCGTCCAGGCCGGTGGTCGGTTCGTCCAAAAGCAGGGCTTTGGGCTCCATGACCAGCACCGTTGCCAGGGAAACCAGTTTTTTTTCGCCCCCCGACAGCCGGTGGGTAACACGGTTCTCAAACCCTCCGAGATTCAGCATTTCGAGAGTTTCCAGAGCCATGGCCCGGGCCTCCTTCGGGGATTTCCCCAAATTGAGAGGGCCGAAGGCCACGTCTTCCAGTACGGTGGGACTGAAGAGTTGATCGTCCGCATTCTGAAAAAGAAAACCGATAGTGCGTCTGACTCCCACGAAGTCCTTTTTGCCAAGAATCGGTTTTCCCAACACCCGGATACTTCCGGATGAGGGCGTGAGAAGTCCCATGATGATATGCAGGAGCGTGGTCTTGCCGCTGCCGTTGTACCCGATCAGCCCCAGCTTTTCTCCTTTGGGAAGGGAGAATTTCAGGTCATTCAGTATGGGTTTGCCGCTTTCATAGGAAAAGCATAGGTTATCAAGCTCGATGATCATTAGAAAGGCACCCATTCAAGGATTAATATACCCGCTATAATTGTCATGGTGCAACACAGCCAGAAGAGATCCCCTCTCGAACGGTCAAATTCATGAAGGGAATGAAACTTTCCGCAAAACCCGCGGCAAAGCATGGCCATGTAGACTCGTTCGGCCCTTTCGGAGGCACGCACAAAAAGCATGCCTACAAGATACGCGAATGTCTTGTAGGTATGGACCCGGGTGGACGGCTGAAACCCCCGGACCGTTAATGATCGGACCAATCGATGATATTCCTCTTCCATAACGAAGATATATCGATAATTCAACAGTAAGAGATGCACCATTTTCTCGGGGACACCCAAGTTTCCTAAGGCCGCCCCCAGGGACGCGACGGAACTGGTGGCGATGAGCGCAATAAAAGCCAGAAGAATGGCATTGCTCTTGAGGGTGATCCGCGCACAAATCAGAACCCCGTCCCGGGTTGCCGTGAGCGGCCCCAGAGACAATACCGCCTCGCCCGGGTATGTAAAAGGAATCACAAACCAGAAAAAAAGAACGAAGCCGTTCACCAGCGCAACCCGCTTCACCACTTCCCACAAGGGCAAACGGGATATTCCCATCAGCACAAAAGAAAAGGCCAGGCCCAGAAAAAGGGCCGGAAACCGGTTTGAAAGGGCCACCGCAAAAGCGTAGAGCGTCGCCATGACGATCTTAAATCTCGGATCGAGACGGTGGACAAGGCTGTTGCCCAGGGCAAAGGATTCCTGCACCATGAATTCATCGCCCTTTCTTTTCCGCTTCCAGGTCCCGGGACCTGCGTCGGAAGTGCATATATGCTGCCAGTCCCAGCAGGCCCAGAATATAACCGATGCCTCCCAGAATGTCCCGAAAGGTGGGCCCCTTATCCTGAGCTTCCGCAAGCCTTTTGAGCACCGGGCTGAGCCTTTTATCCAGTGACTGTTCAAGTGCATGACGCAACTGATCCAGGTCCACGGAGGGCTTAACCGTCTCCGTCTCGGACGTTTTCTTCTGTTCTTCCTGTGAGGCGGACGGCTCGGATGCGGATTGTTGCGGGTCGATTTCGCTTAAAGGGATGGTCCACTCACCCCGATGCCCCATACCCGCCTGAAGCACGATCTTCATGGCGGTTTTTTGGGGAATCTTAAAGGAAAATTCTCCCTGTGCATTGGTCTTGCCTGAAAGAAGCTCATTTCCTTTGAGATCATAGACACGCACCTCACCGCCGTTTACAAGCCTGCCGCCGCTGAACTTGCTCTCCGTGTGAACGGTATCCCCTTCCACCCATGCAAAGACATTTACCCGATGGGCCATTGCCGTCCCGGGCCACAGCAGACAAAGCGTGAACAAACAGGCCATCAGGGAAAGAAATTGCCGGCATTTACCCGTATCAAATCTCGTAAGTATCGTCATGATTCCCTCGAAAACGATGTCGGGGCAAAGAACCTTGGCCACCATGGTGTTTAAATCAATTTTTCCGGTCATGGGATTTTTCCCGGCAACATTTCAGGTTGCACCTTTTTCAAAAACAGCACGCAAAAGGCGGTGATGATCCCTTCGATAATCATCACGGGGATGTGTGCCATGACCACCAGATAGGCGGCTTTTAAGAAATTTTCTTCGGTGAAGGTGAGCGCCAGGCCCACGAGAATGCCCGCCAGAAAGACGGACAGGGACCCGCAGAGAAAAGCGGCCGGAAGGGCAATGCGCGGCCCCTTTCCCACCAGACGGCCGAACAGATAATAACACAGAACCGCGGGGAACGCCATGATCACGGTGTTGACCCCGAGGGTGGTGATGCCGCCGAACTGAAAGAACACGGCCTGAAGCGTCAGGGCCACAAGGATAACGGGGAAAGCCCCCCAACCGAGAATGAGGCCCACAATGCCGTTCAAAATCAGGTGAACGCTGGAAGGGCCGATGGGAACGTGAATCAGGGAGGCCACAAAAAAGGCGGCTGAAAGGATTGCGGCGCGCGGAATGCGGTCGTAATTCAGTTTTTTAAGCCCTATGGCGGTGCCGGTGGCGGCCAGCACAATGCCCGAAATCAGGACCGGCCCGGAAAGGACCCCTTCTGAAATGTGCATAATATCTCTTTTCTTATTGGGAAGAAGCAAAGCCGCATCGCCGACAAGACAAGCCATGAGGCCTTGCTTCCAGTAAGGCCCAGGAGGAGAGATTTCGGGCCATTTTAAAAGATTTTAGAATTCCGCGGTGGCCCGCAGGCCGAAAATCCATCCCGACGGGCTCTCTCCCACCTTCATGGAATCCTTCATGTATTGGACATCTCCCGTGATGTCAAAGATATCGTTCAGTGCGAAACGGCCATAGATCTCGAAGACGTCCGTGTGGTCCAGATCCAGGTTGCCGCCCCTCAAATGTGCATAGCCGATTCCCACGTTATCGTTCTCGCGACCCCACAGATTGCCGCCGATATTCAACCCGCCCGAATAAAGATCCTTGCAGTCCATGGACACCGCATCCTCCAGTTGCCAGGCGAATCGAATCCACGCACCCAGAATCTCTCCCAGCTGTTGATCGAAGGAGATCAGGGTGCATGTCTTTTGCTCTTTTGCGGTCCCGGCCACATTGCTGAAATCATCGCTGGTGGTATCCACGATAAGGCGGTAATTCCCTTCGCCCAACGCGGAAACCAACCTGTAACCGAACTGAATGCCATAATAATTGTAAGGCTCGTTTAATTCACCTTCTTCCTCGGTGCTTCCCATGGCCATGGCCGCGCCCTTCACGGAAAATGCGCCGAGCTCCCACTCAATGGCACCGCCGATGTCGTATGACGGCAAAAAGGCATTGGGACCGTTCACCAGGGCTTCGTTCATGAACTGGGTGAATTCGTCGTTTGAAAAGGCGTTTTCATCCAGGTAATCCGTCGCATCGATAATCCCTCCCGTAAGCCCCAGGGTGTGATTCTCACTGAAGGTAAACGTATGTTTATACCATACGGTGAGCAGATAATCCCGGTTTCGACCGTTGATGTCCTTGTAATCATCCTGAACATCCGCGGCCCACGGCGCCTGAAAAAAGGGAGATTGGCCGTCTTCCATCAACCCGTTTCCCGCCCCGAACCCGAATTTGGCAAAAACCTCGTCGCTGTCGGTGGGTTTGAAACTGATTTCCGGTTGAAAAACCAGTGCCCCCCTTCCCTCACTGTCGTAGTCGGGTGCATCGCTGAGACTTTGATACTGGTACACACCGGCGATAATGCCGCCGATGGAAAATTTGTCGTTGATGTCGTAGGAAAATCCTTGACTCACCCAAATCAGAACAATCCCCAGGATTGCGAACAGTAAGCCAGGACACCGTTTCTTAATACTATCCATAGACCCTTTCCTCCGCAATCAGATTGTCATTCCCTCCAATCGAGAAATTTAACCCAGAGAACCGCCCCAAGCTCCACATCCTTTTCCTTTCCGCCGTGCTTGATCTTTTCGTCGGACGTGTTCAGGGCGGCAAATCCCCACCAGCCGGCCTTTGGCGCCGCATAGGTGAAGACCCCGTGCTGGTCCGCTTTGATGGTCTGGGTGATCATGTATTCCGTGGGGGCTTTCACTTTCTTGTCCCGATTGTAGTATTCGATCTCAACCTCGGCATAGGGGACCAGCTTTCCATTCAGCTTCACGATTCCCTGAAAAACGTTTCCCGCATAAAGGCCGAAGGGCTTCGTCAGGGGCACGATTTCGGTTTTAAGTCCGATCTCCTGATCCCACCCTTCATCATCCCCGAAAGCCGCCACAACGGTTTTGGTGTAATGAATGATAAAACAGTCTTCCGCCGGTTCCCAGTACGGTTTGGGAACCATGTAGAACAAATAGGCGCCGGGCCGTTTGATGGCATAGTCGGCTTTCCAGGCCATATGGCCCATGACCTTTGTTTCCTTGAGATCGCTCAGCAGATTCTGTTTTTTGCCGTCTCGCATGACGCCGAATTCCCGGGGTTTTACCAACTCCATGCCGACCGCTTCAAAAGGGTGGGAGAGAGACAAAACCAATGAGATGGTCCTGGAATCCCCCTGCATAACCATGGAATCCGAGGGAATCAGCATACCGAAGTGTGCCATGGCCACATGACCGGTAAACAGAAAAGATAATCCCAATAGCAGACTGAAAATAGTTTTTTTCATTTTGTTGCCTCCAAATCATGTTGATCTCTTTTGTGACAATCAGTTACGACCGCATTAAAAGCAGCCCTTTTATTCTGAACCGATCCAATCGGTTCATCTTCCGGTCCGCACGCGCACGCTTTACTGAAAACAGCCCCCCCAAAAAAAAGCCAGGAAAGTGTCGCCGGGAGATTCCCGACCCACCTTCTTGGCTTTTTTTGGTTACCGGTTTCTGTTTCAGATTTCTTTCAATGCAACTTCTTATTGCACCTGTAAGGGGGACAAATAAACCTTTGTTCATGGCTTGTCAAGCCTTTTTGGGCAAATGTCTTAATCGGTCGGGCACGAATGATGCCTTTATCAGCCATTGCGAAAAGTTCCGGTTAATCAATTGCCGAAATACCCACAAAGTCGCAATTTCGACCTGGAAGACAGCATTCTTTTCCGTTGACAAGATGTTTTTTTTCTGAATATCTGAAAGGCCTTTGAAAACGCCCAAAGGGTGATGCCATGCACGACATCAACTATTTTCACGAGCACGAGCTCAAAGACCATGAATTCTTGGGTTGCTGTAAGGACTGCCAGACCAGTCTCAATATCATCAAACCCCACATCCTGGCATTCGCCCGCAAGATTGAAAAATACACCCCCGAAATGTTGGCGGCGTTGCCCCCGGATGAGCTCTATCGGCTCTATCAGCTTCTGGATGATCTGGCGCACATGGACGCGGGGCCACACCTGGCGAATCTGATCCTCGATGAGGAAGAGATCAAGTCCGTACTGCCGGTTATTCGCGCCTACTACGCCATGTTTTTCTCCATCCATGAAAAACAGTTGGCGGAAACGTTGTTGCATTCCCATGACCCCTGGAAAACCCTTTCCGGTTTCCCCCTTTACCCCCGTTATGAGGCCCTGATCAAAGGCCAAATGGAAACCATACCCCACCTTCCCGAAAAGAGAATCGCCTTTATCGGATGCGGGCCGGTGCCCATGAGCCTGATCTTTATGGCACACCTTTACAAAACCCGGTGCCTGGGACTGGACAGTTCAGAGGAGAGCGTTCTAACGGCAAGAAAGGTCATCGGGGCGTTGGGATTGCAGGATCTTGTGGAAATCGTCCAGGGAGATGACGCGTCCCTTGAAAACCTCAAGTGGGATGCGGTTCTGGTGGCGGCCCTGGCGGAACCTAAAGAGCGCATATTCGAAAATCTGAAACGCATCCTCTCGGCACAAAACCCCACAATTCCAGTTATTTACCGCACCTATACGGGCATGCGGGCCGTATTGTACGCGCCGGTCAGCCCTTCGGATAGAAAAGGGTTCAGAATCGTTAAAGAAATATTCCCCACAGGTCGGGTCAATAACACAACGGTTTTTGCCGAACTGGAGGGTCAATGAATATCACCAGTGAAACCGTCCGATCCGAGTTGATCCGGATGGATGCGTTGATGAATGATCTCGCAACGGATGAAATAGCCCAGGCACCGGACCGTATTTACCGCTCCCACCTGGTCCACCTCAATCGTCTGGCGGAAACCCCTGTACCGGATGAAATGGTTGAACAGCTGATCTCAGACCAGAGCCTCGCCCCCTTGGTCCGTCGCATGGCACGGGTGAGGCGGCTAATCGGTTCGAAACTGGAGGTACAATCGGCGGAAGCCGTCACTTCCCATCCGGACCCGTGGTCACGGATTAAAGCATTCACCTACTACCCCAATTACCTGTCTCTGGCCCGCATGGAGTGTGAGGGAGGGCATCTCAAGCCCGGAGACCGGGTTATCTTTCTGGGCAGCGGCCCTCTCCCCTTGAGCCTGATCTGTCTTTCAAAAGAATACGGCGTTCAGGGGGTGGGAATCGAGCAAGACCGGCAGATTGCAGCGCTCTCAAGGAAGGTGATTCAACAATTGGGGCTGGCGCATCTCGTAAACATACTCCATGGCGATCACTTTTTGCTGCCGCTCAAGGAGGCATGTGCGCTCATCATGGTGGGCGCCGACGCGGTGCCGAAAAAGGATATATTTTACCATCTTGCCCGCATTTGCCCCTCCGGGCAGATGATCTCTTACCGCATCTACGAAAAGGGCCTGAGACGCCTTTTGGATGACCAATCCACATTTGAATTACCTAGGGAATTTGCCGAACGCGCCAGGATCCGCCCTGAACCCCCGGTGAACAACACCTGCGTATTCGCCGTAAGGGACGGTCAACGGTAGTTCCTTGAATCGTCAACCAACTTGCTGATAGACCCTGATAAGTCAAGACTTTTTGGCGCCCCCCCTTCTTCGTTTACCGACAAAGAGAAGTCGGAATTTGTCATCCTTTTTACGAGGCCTGAAGTTTTCTCAGGTCTCTTCACCTGATTTTCCGCTTTTTCTTGACACATTCTTCACCATTCTTATACTCTTTTAAAAATTAATTAATAGCTAGGAATCATGGAGTTCAAAGTGATCTGGATCCCGAATTCTGCCTTGATCACAGCAGGGGGGGACGGGCGACCCGGACCGTCAAGGGCGACTCATGACACGACAACAGATCAACATTTCAAAGGTGACGCCGCCCTGGAAGCAAAATTTTCTACATCGACCCCGTTTGACAACACTTCTGGAAAGTAATCGGGATAAACGCGTGATCCTGATTACCGGGCCGGCGGCCCAGGGCAAAACAACCCTTGCCGCTTCATATGCCGGCGCCCTGAAATGTCCCTGGGCCTGGGCCACCCTCGATGCCGGGGAATCCGATCCGATCCAATTTTTTCATACGCTGGTGCAAGCCCTTCAACATGCTTTCCCTGAAAAGGATTTCACCCCCCAACTCAACTATCCGGCCATGCGCATGGGGCTGCGGCGTGAAATACCGCTGTATCGCGAATGGACCCGAATCATATTTGACGGCCTCAGCCAACCGCTTTGCCTTTTTATCGATGACCTGAACATGCTGAACACGGATGCGCCGGTATTTTCTTTTTTAGGGGTAATGCTGGATGAAGCTCCTCGGAACGTTCGTTTTATCCTCATGTCGCGTGAAATCCCTCCCATTGATTTTCAGAGGATGAAAATCCGAAGGCTGGCCGTCCACATTGCCCAGGAAGAGTTGGCCTTCACGCAGGCGGAAACCAGTCTATTCTTTAAGGATATTTTCGGACTGTCGCTGAGTGAAAAAGAGGCGGCCCGCATCAGCACATATACAGAAGGGTGGGTCGGCGGTTTGATTCTGGTTGCGGATTTACTGAAACGGCTACCCATGGAGGAAAAATCGCAACTTTCCCTGGTGGAACAAACCGCGCGGTTTAAACAGGAAACGTTTCAGTATTTCAGTGAAGAGCTGTTTTCCACCCAGCCCGAAAAGATACAAACGGTGCTGCTCGAGTCGTCCATTTTTAATGTTGTTGAGCCGCAATTGATGGAGTCCTTTCTTCCGGGAATCGGGGTTGGGGATATCCTTAACGAAATCGGGGAAAGAAATCTGTTCCTGACGGTCCATGAAGTGGGAGGACGGCATCAAGGGCTTCGGTATCACAATCTGTTCAGGGAGTTTTTGAAGGATCGGCTGTTATCGAAAAATGGACCCGATGGCGTTGCCGCGCTTCATACAAAGGCGGCCGGATTGTTTGAAGCACGTAAAGACTTTGAAAATGCCGCCGATTATTACCTCGGGGCCAGGGCTTTTTCCCAGGCCGCCGCGTGTATTGTGCGTGCCGGCAGGGAATTGGCGCAAATGGGCAAAATGGTGCGGCTGGCCGGTTGGTTGAAGGCACTTCCGGAACAGTTGGTCCGGCAAGACCCCTGGTTGTTGTATTATCAAGCCATGACCGTGCGTTTTACGGAAACCAGGGAAAATATTGATCGACTGACCAATAGTTATGCTTTGTTTGAGGCCCAAGAAAATATTGCCGGTCAAATGGCTTCCCTGGGCCTGTTGATCGAGGCATCCTTGATGTCGGGAAAGGATTTGACGCCGCTACGCCTTCTGATGAAAAGGGCCGAACGGCTGATTCACCTGGATCATACCGATCGCCATGCCTTTGAAAAGGCCACCCTGTTGCTTATTATGGGGATCATATACCCGCTACGGCTTTGGGAGCCCCAAAAGGGATACCAGACCAGTTGGGATGCCTATATCATTCTAAGGCGCTTTGGTGTGGTGCCCCTTCAGATACATGCTCTTTCTCACGCGTTTCTATCCCAGCAGATGATGGGGGATCTTGTGGGGGCTGAAAAGACGCGGAGGAAAATCGGCAACCTTGTCAAGGAATGCCACTATCCGGAAATCAAAACCTACATGGACATTAATCTGATCCAGTACTATTCATTAACCGGAGGGCTCGAAAAGGCTCAAGAGCGGTTACGCCATAGCCGAAGCGAGGTGGAGCGCATGGGCCTGGTGTATCTCATGCCGCCTTTACAAATCCAGGACCTGATGCTGCGGCCGCATTTGAAGGATTTTGTGGGGGCGGAGCAAATCGGCACCCAATTGATGGAGATGGCCGGAGCCACGGACAACCTGCTTTCTAAAGGATTGGCGCGCCTGTTTTTGGGGGCCAGCTATTGCCACAAGGCCGATTACAAACAATCCGAAACGCTGATCCGCGGCTCCATTGACATTTTTTCATCGGACATGGCCTACAGCCGCACCCATATTTTGACTGCAAATCATTTTTTGGGAATAATCAACTACCATTTGGGGCGATACGACCAGGCTGCGCGCTTTTTTCAAGAAAGCTTCTGTATAACCGGGCTACTCGAGACCAGCGGTTGGCAAGCCTATTATTTTCTGGGGATGGCCCTGATCCGTTATCATCAGAACGAATGGGTAGCGGCCAGGGATTGTTTAAGTAAGGCATTTGTAATCCTCGAGAAAAACAAGATTGAATTCCTGATATGGATGGACCGAAGGGATGTGGCAAATGCATGCCTGCTCACCGTTGAACTCCGAGCGGCCGGGGCCGTACCCTATGCCGCTCATCTTTTGACACACCGGTTTAGCGATGTGGCCGGTCCCGGACTTGAAAAATTGGCAGCGCATTCCGACGTATGGGTCAGCGAAAAGGCGCGGGCAATCATATTGGATATTCATCGATCAGGGGTTCCCAGGCTTTGGATAAAAACCCTGAACGGCTTCGAGGTGCTGCGGGGCGGGACCGCCCTGACGGAAGCGGATTGGCAGCGCAACAGGGCTCAAACACTGCTCAAGGCGATCATTGCGCGCGGCGGCAAAAAGGTCCCCAAGGATGTCGTGATCGAAGATCTTTGGCCGGAATGCAATGTTGAAACCGGAGAAAGGAACTTCAAGGTCACCCTTCATCGGCTTAGAAAGTCTTTGGAACCGGGTCTGCATAAATCTTTGGGCTCTGCTTATGTTCACCTGGACGATAAACGTATTTCTCTTGACCCGGAATTATGCGAGGTTGATGCGGACGTCTTTGCTTCCTTGATCGCCGAGGGAAAAAACCATCATCAGCAAGGCCGGCGACGGCTGGCGAAACAATGCTTCAATAAGGCCATCGATATATATCAGGATGATTTCTTGCCCGGGGACCTATACGAGGACTGGGCCGCCGAAAAGCGTTCGAAATTAAGAATGTTGTACCTGGACACACTTTTGACGCTCGCCCCAATATGTACCGATCAAGGCGCCTGGAAAAAGGCCGAACGCTGTTACTTGAAAGCCATAGATAGCGATTCCCTCCTTGAAGAGGCCTATCGGGGGCTCATGGTTTTGTATGACCGACAGGGCATGCACAGCCATGCCGTTCGGGTCTATGAAACCTGTAAATTCAAGCTGAGAGAGGCATTACAAGTCCCCCCCGCCAAGAAAACAATGGCAATCTACAAAAAAATTATGGAAAACCTGCCCAGTAAATAACCCCAATCCATCCCTTCCCACATCCATCGTCGGTCCGTGGTTACCATTTGGTAACCCTCTCCAAATATAAGTCTATTTCACCACTCCACCACCGAAAAATTTGTGAGTGAGTTTGAGATAGATAGCAGCATGGCACTTTCCAGATGGGCTTATGCATTTAATGATTTGGGTAAATTTACAACGTATCCGGTGGTCGATTCGGAAGAATTGATGAAGGCCATAGCTGCTTCTAAATAATGAAAGATTAACCTCCTCAGAGAGTTTATTGAAATGATCTCACCACCAAATACAGTCGCAAAGGCAAAGTCCCGGCCACAAAGTAAGAAAGCTCCTTGGTCTTCGCAACAAAGTGTTCCGGCCGGATGCAATCAAATGGATATGCTCGGCAAATTTGAAGATGGAAAATTGGTTCATCCCGAGAGTAATAAGAACTCAAAAACTGAACTTGCACAAGAGGATGGATGTGCTGAGAAAAATCGCAACTGGATTTTGGGTTTACTAATGAAGGTCTTTTTCCCAAAAAGCATCACTACGACGCCGCCGCCGGACCGACAGATTTATTATTAAATTTTAAGGGCGTCGTTATGCCTTACATCTTGGAAATATTCCTTTACCGTGACAGGCTCAACCCGAATGGAGAATAGGGTCAGCATATAGCCGGCCATCCCAAGATAAGATCTTAGGATAGGTTATTTAAAAGGAGGGAGGACAAATGATCAAAGTCAGCACGTTTTATCCGAATGAGGAAGGCAAAAAATTCAACATGGAGTATTATCTGAACAAGCACGGAGTGTTGCTTCAAGAAAAGTTGGGGGCTGCATTAAAGGGTGTGGCCGTAGAACAGGGATTGGAGGGCGCAACGCCGGGATCTCCAGCGACCTATATCGCAATGGGTCACCTATATTTCGATTCGGTAGAGGCATTTCAAGCCGCCTTCGGGCCACACGCTGAATCGATTAGGGGAGATATTCCGAACTTCACCGACATCCGGCCCACGGTTCAGATCAGCGAAGTGAAAGTATAGGGATATGCCGGCACCGAATATCGGCATTAGAATTCCGCCGAATTGCACCTTGTCTGTGTGAAACTCCGGGATGGGTGGGTATAAAAATGATCTTCCAAGCATTAACTCAACGCCTAGTGCGAATTGACATTATATGCGGAGCTACGTGTGGCATCTTACTCACCAATGCCACAAGAAAGAGTTTTTCTTGAAGTTTGCAGGGCACCGCCGCCGATACCTGTTAATAGCGGGGAGAACGTGACAGAAATTCAATAACAGGAAGAACCTGACCGGTTCGGGATTAAACCGCTCTTCTTCAACCGTCAGGATGGCCGCTTCCTCTTTTCATCCGAAGCCAAGGCCATGTTTGCAACAGGTTTACTCAAGCCCCGTCTCGATATCGATGCCATCCACAGCTTTATTAGCGGGGTGATCCCCGATTCTATGTTTGAGGGTGTGGAAACCGTTCCGCCGGGGTGTCTGCTCGTTGCAAACCTGACAGACTGCACACATGAAATAAGGCGGTACTGGGACTGTGACCTACCACCGGAAAATGACCATTCAGATGAAACGGATTTTGACCGATGTGTCGCTATGGTCCGAGAGAAATTCGATGAGGCGGTACGATTCCGCCTCAGGGCCGATGTCCCCGTGGGCGTCTATCTGAGTGGGGGAATTGATTCCGCAATCGTCGCAGCAACGGTGGGGAATAAGGGGACGTCCCGGGGCCATGCCCTATGCCGCTCATCTTTTGACACACCGGTTTAGCGATGTGGCCGGTCCCGGACTTGAAAAATTGGCAGCGCATTCCGACCCATGGGTCAGCGAAAAGGCGCGGGCAATCTTATTGGACATTCATCGAGCAGGGGTTCCCAAGCTTTGGATAAAAACTCTGAACGGCTTCGAGGTGCTGCGAGGTGGGGCCGCCATGACGGAAGCGGATTGGCAGCGCAAAAGGGCTCAAACACTACTCAAAGCGATCATTGCGCGCGGCGGCAAAAAGGTCCCCAAGGATGTCGTGATCGAAGAGGACTGGGCCGCCGAAAAGCGTTCGAAATTAAGAATGTTGTACCTGGACACACTTTTGACGCTCGCCCCAATATGTACCGATCAAGGCGCCTGGAAAAAGGCCGAACGCTGTTACTTGAAAGCCATAGATAGCGATTCCCTCCTTGAAGAGGCCTATCGGGGGCTCATGATTTTGTATGACCGACAGGGCATGCACAGCCATGCCGTTCGGGTCTATGAAACTTGTAAATTCAAGCTGAGAGAGGCATTACAAGTCCCCCCGCCAAGAAAACAATGGCAATCTACAAAAAAATTATGGAAAACCTGCCCAGTAAATAACCCCAATCCATCCCTTCCCACGTCCATCGTCGGTCCGTGGTTACCTTTTGGTAACCCTCTCCAAATATAAGTCTATTTCACCACTCCACCACCGCAAAATTTGTGAGGTTGTGAGATCGGCATGCTGTTGGGTCAAGCATCAGGAAGCCGTTAAAAAAATCATCCTGTTGGCCGAAAATGATGAAGGCCATAACTGCTTCTAAATAATGAAAGATTAACTCCTCCGAGAGATTTGTTGAAGGGAGCACCTTATGGAACAAAATCGCAAAGACAAAGTCGCAGTAACAAAGTACGATGGCTCGTTGGGCTCCGTCAAAAATGGAATTGAACTCGTTGGCGGTCTCGAAGCGCTCAAGCCGTCGGATAGCATTCTGATCAAGCCGAACATTGTTTGGGGAGGCGGTGGGAAGATCCCTAAATTTGGTTTTATCACCACCTCGAGAATCGTCGAAGGGATCGTCGCCCATCTCAAGGAAATGGGTTTCGGGAAGATTTCCATCGGTGAAGGGTCTACTGCAAATGACGAAGTGGGCTCGGATACGATGAAAGGTTTTGCGTGGTCGGGCATCAAAAAAGCAACGCAAAAATATGGTGTAAAACTTATCGATTTCAACAAAGAACCTTACGATAAGGTCGAACTGGGGAAACAAAAGGTCGAAATCGCCCGAGCTGTTATGGAATCAGATTTTTTGATCGATGTTCCCGTTCTTAAAACACATGCGATGACCAAAGTGTCGCTGGGCATGAAAAATCTCAAAGGGTGTCTTTCGATGAAGTCCAAAAAGAAGTTCCACATGCTGGATTTGCACGAGATGATCGCTCTGCTGAACACGAAAATCGAGCCCGATCTAACCGTCATCGATGGCATTTATTCGATGGAACGAGGTCCGACCGCAGGCGGAAGGGCCTATCGAACCGATTTGATCCTGACAAGTACGGACGTTTTCTCCTGCGATGTGGTCGGCGCGATGATATTGGGCATAGATCCGGCCTCCATAGATTACATTCGCAGATTTTCTGAAATCCGCGAAAGGCCTCTCGATCCTGCAGCCGTTGAAGTGTTAGGAGAAAAACTGGAGGAAATGAAAAGACCCCTCCAGTGGAAAATCGATCTTGAGGCTGTTTTTCAAGAGGCAGGTATCGAAGGCGTGACCATACAATGGCCAGGATATGCCTTTTGCACCGGTTGCGTTGTCTGCGCTGAATTCTTACTCGCCATTTTTTGCAAGGACAACGCGGGAACGAAGCTCGATCCGGTGGAATATTGTTTTGGAGGTGAATCAAAAGCGAAAGAAGATTCCCAAAAGGTCATTCTTTTTGGCGACTGCGCCATCAGAAACAATAAGTCCATTGAGGCAACCGCATCGGTGAAGGGTTGCCCTCCGAAAATCGCCGACAGCATGGTGGCGATGATCAATCATTCGCTGGATAAAAAGAGAGCGAGAAAGGTCCTAACAACCAGGATGGTTAAGGGAATATTGCACAAGATCGGCCTTTACCATGAATCTTTTCCCCGATCTTTCGCGTACGATCCACCACAATTCGATCCTGCGCATTTCTAGCGGCCCGAATCCATGGGGAATAAGGGGCTGTCCATAAAATAATAAAATTTTGGGACTTTGTTTTTAATATTCATCAAGATTATGGGCCTACCACTTCTTGTTTAGCACAGGATTTTTATGATTTTGTGGACGTCCCCCAACACGCAACATGTAACTTTTCGGGGTCAAAAAATGCAATATAGGGCCTGAAAGCACTCATGTTTTGGACGCTTTTTACGATTAATCAATAGGTTAGCGTGGCCCGGCCCTAGCCGGTAGCCACCTAGCCCGCTAGCCCGGTTATTCGGGCGCAGAATGCACGCTCATCGCCTGAAAGGGGGAATTATGCCATTATTGTCTTTAGAAGAGATACTAGAAGCCTCAGAGCATATGCGGGAATACCATTTCCGTACAGAATTAACCGAAACTCTAGTTTTGGAAGGTGATCTGGATTTTGCACGTAACAAACAATACGTACAGTTTTTTCTGGGCAGTGAGGCGATACCGCAGGCAGAACTATTCTGGTCCGGCAGTAAGGGCTTAGGGCGCAAGTTCCACTCGAACAAATGGATAAGTTTATCGGGTGAACCTTACCCGGACTATTACTCACAAACTGTTGAGTTGTTGTTACAAAGGAGAGAAGTCCAGGCGCAAGAAATAAACGCATTTTGGCTGGTAAGATTAGGGGACCTGGAACTACCTGCTCTGCAGGACCCAAGGGGTTTTTTGGAGCGGATTCGTGCAGATTCTGGAATGGTGTTGCCCGAATCGATTGCAAGCCGAGTTATTGAGCGGTTGGGCCAAATGGAGATAAACCTCGAAGTACTGATTTCTCGAGAGAGCCACTTAATCCAGCGTATTACCAGTGAATTGCGTGGTCCGGACATTCAAAAGCGACTATCAACCACCTTTGGTCCCAGTGAAGGCTTTCCCAAACAACCGCGTCGAGATCCGAAAAAAATGATTCCCGGTCAAATCCGACCTTCGATGCTATTTTTAAACATTCCGAACATAGGTGGTTGGAGTGGAAGTACACATTCCCTATGGGCCCAAAAAACCATTAATCTGATCAAAGAGATAGACATTGATGACGGTATCTATGCGGAGATATATCATGAGTACTTCATGCAGGATGAATTCAATGCCGGCGATACATACGATCATACTCGGCATCATCCATTGATTGCAGGGACTATATACGAAGATGAGACAGGTGTTATGCCGGCTTTTTACACTAAATGGTTCAGTGGTGATACGAACTTCGTCAACGCAAATTCGAACATCGTCAACGTAAATTACTATTGGGACTATTCTGGTTACGGCCGTTATCACCACCACTTTGGGGGTGAAGACGAGGGGTTGGAGTACCAGTGGTATTTCCCCTTAAATCCGAGCTTCGCTGAACCAACCATGCCCGGTAATCGTTACTACAGTGCGCGCGACTGGGCCTTTGGCCCCCCTCCAACCTCGAAAAACCCAAGGCCAAACGGCCTTAATTTCCGTGAAGCAATTAATCAATACAGTTTAGAAGATCCCGATGCCACGCGGCGCGCTTGGCTGATCATGGGACATGTGCTGCACCTTTTACAGGATCAGGGTCATCCTGACCATGCCTTGCTTGTAGACCACGCTGGAAGTTCCATGTCCGAACCCGAAGCATACGAAACGTTTCATTACTGCGACATTCTTGCTCTTGAAGCTGTCGCAACTTTTTGTCTGCCTTTTGATCCTTTTTGCTCTCCTATTGTCGCTGCAAGCACAGAAGCCGGTTGCTGGGATTCCGCCAGTGACATGGAATTTGGTCACGAAAAGCTCATTGAGGAAGATGAATTTAGCCCAAATGATGAGGTACTAAAGCAAAGAGGAATTCAACGCCACCCGAATTTTAACGCTTATTTTAAAGCCGTTGCAGATTATGCCATACAAGCTCACACAGAATCAGGATTGGAGTCGGGCCTTGGTTGCGGTTGGTTGGAGCTGATCCCCCTCCCAGTTCCCAATGCCGACCCTGATATAGATTCGGAAGACGATGATAAAACGGCACCATATTTTGAACTGACCGACAACGTTGCAGTCAATACCATCTCCGCCTGCGCTGGCTTTCTACAGGAATTCTGGGAAATTGTCAACCGCCCTCCCATTGTAGAGCGTGTGGCTGTCATGCAATGGGAGCCTCGGGCCACGCCTGAAGAATTTGCCACATTCCCCGGCGCTCAGGCCCATTGTATGTTTTATGAGGCGCACTGGGAACTGGATGGAAAAAAGCGAACGCTGCAAATCGCAGCAAACCATCCTCTTAGTTTGGACCGGCCAGCCTATATCTTCGTGATGTTTAGCCCAGGCTGGAAGAACCTCCACGGAGGCCGCCGCATGCGTGAAATATCACTTCACCTCAAGGGCATCTACCCAGGAACGGGACAAGTGATGGACCATGAAGTGGAGCTCACCGAGGCCCGAGACGATGATCAGGGGTTCTTTTATTGGGGCTCTTTTGAACCCTTTAATTGTTCAAAGGAACAGTACTCACTTCAAATGGTGTTCGAGGGGCGCGATCTGGGAGGGCACTTAATGCGCAGAGTCCATCCTGGCGATGTTCTGGACTCTGACCCAAGCACAATCGCCTATCCCCAATCCGAAATGTTTCCCGACCATCCTTTGATGAATTATAGTCCGGGACCTGATCGCAACCACCTTCTTAAAATCTCAACCCCTGAACTTACTATAAAACAATCCCCTGAAGGTCCGATGGTGCTTAAGGTCGAACCCCAGCTACATTTGGATGGAAATAGAGAGGAACCTGTTAACCCGCCTCACGCTGAGGTGACCTTGTCACTAACCCAGAAGATGTGGGATTGTCATTGGGAGCCTTACATGGGACCGCCGAAGTGTGATATTGCCTGGACCCTGGCGCCACAGATATTGAAGGTGGGCAGAGTGGCTCCCCAAATAGGCCCACCAGCCCAATTCGGCTTGGAACTTGAAGTACAGCCTGTCCATAGAAACATTCAGTTGCGTGCGAGCTTTGCGGCAAGTCAGATTGCTGCCTTTGGCACATATCGCATAGCGGTAAACTACGAGTTTGGTGACTCCCCTAACGGGGTTACAGGCCAAATAGAGGTGGTACTGAAGGTGGTATAGTAAAGAAATAGAGTCTCAGGTCTTCATTCTTCACATTGTCCCAGAAAACTGTAAAGAATGAAGACCCTTAGGCTGTTACTATGATTCTTTTATACTCATTATAGGCACTATAGCGGAAGATTAAGACCATCTCATGACAAAGAACGCTAATAGGGGGAAGAACATGAATATTAAGGTAAAAATTATTTTAGGGCTTACTACGATTTTTATTCTATCAAGCTCTTTCTGGCCAAAGCATGTAGCAGGCGACAATGATCTTTACGATTCACGATATGTCAACAGCACCGGTGACAGCCTAAATGCCATCAGTTCTGATCCCATTTTGACCATCAACAATGGTGGAGGTGGCATGGGTATAGACGCTACTACTTCTGGAAACATTGCCGTGCGCGGCCTTGCCACGACAGCTGGCAGTGGGATAAATTTCGGTGGCTATTTTGAAGCTTACAAGGATTCCGGCGTCGGTGTGAATGGTGTTGTCAATGGAACGACCGGTACGGGCGTTTACGGGCTTTCGCTCGGCGGAGAGAACAGTTACGGCGTTTACGGAAAAAACACTAACGGTGTAGGAGTCTATGGGACCAGTGTTCACAAAGATGGGGTCGTGGGCAAATCGGAAACTGGTTATGGTGTATACGGTTACACCAAAAGCACTAACAGTTTTAAGGCTGGGGTCAATGGGTTCAGCTCTACCAGTGCTATCGGGATCTACGGCAAGAGCTTTGCAGGAGTTGGTGTTTATGGAGAAACCTTGTCTGTTTCGCAGCATGCTGGATTTTTCTCTTCCCTCAAAGGAGAACGACTTGCCGGTGCTGTGCTTTACACTACAGCTGCAAGTGTGCACGGGATTGCGATTCATGCCAAGAATGACAGTCCAAACAGTGATGACGCCACCGCCGTCTTCTCCAATGACGGAAGTGGCGCGCTCATCAAAGGTTTCGGGGGGGATGGCGGAGAACACGATTTTATCGTGGAAAACTCTGGCCGTATATGGAATGAGGGCGGTGTGAGTACCACCATACTCGAAATCCGGGGCGGCGCAGATATTTCAGAGCGGTTTGATGTTAATAAAGGGGCAGAAAAACTGGACCCCTTACCGGGGATGGTGGTGAGCATTGACCCTGGACGTCCTGGTGGCCTTATGCTTGCACAGCAGATCTACGACCGCAAGGTTGTGGGAATCATCAGCGGTGCGGGTGGAATCGAAACAGGTATGGTCCTCGGCCAAACGGGAACTATAGCCAACGGGAGTCGCGCGGTCGCTATATCCGGTCGGGTTTATTGTCTGGCTGACGCTGAGAACGGCCCCATTAAACCAGGAGATCTGCTTACCACGTCGAATGTACCCGGTCATGCCATGAGGGTGAACGATTATTCCCGCGCTCAGGGAGCGATCCTCGGAAAAGCAATGTCTCCGTTGGATAAGGGCAAAGGCTTGGTGCTTGTTCTGGTAACGCTCCAATAGTATGGATTGTATCGAATGGAAGAGGACATCAGTAATTTCAATAATCCACAAAACCGATTGAGCTCTGTAATACCTGGAGGCAACAATTTTTTTATATGAAAACTCTATTGGCCATAATAATATTTTTCCTTATGAGCCTTCCAAGAATTGGAATTGCTCAGGAGAGTTGTGATAGCTACTATCAATGTCTAGGCGACTATCCTTCTAATGCCAACCCTGGATATCACGAAGACGTTCAAGGAATAACCCATGATGATGAAAATTGGTTTATCACTCAGTCGGACCCAGACGATAGCGATCCAGCAGAACGGTCATTATGGAAAATTCCGGCAACTTACGATCTCAGTTCCGTATCGCCTAATGCCGATGGAGTTAAACGGATTATACTTGACGAGATCCCCGAACTCGCAAGCAAGGGGTATAATCATTTTGGAGACCTAACTTACTATAAGAATAAAAAATACGATAATAAGGGTTACCTTGTCATACCGGTGACAGGAGGTCCGGTTGGGATTTTAGCTGTTTTTCGATCCAGTGACCTTGGTTATGTAGGATATGCCGAGTTGAGTGCCGGATCAGGATGGGCTGCAATCGATCCCGACGGTAATGTGTATGCTCAAAGTGAGCAAAATACTAAATGTCTTATTTACAAACTGAAATGGGATCTTATACCAAATGAGGTGAAAATATACCCAATGGGTATGTTTACATTTCGTGATGAATCCCAAAATCTACTAGCTATAAATCATCAGCAGGGAGGGGTGATAACAGAAAGTGGGAGCCTGTTATATCTTGTATCTGGTCTTTATGATGACCATTATGCAAATGATGGCATAAATGTATTTGATTTGCAAACCGGGAGAAGGGTAATTCGTTCCACGAATGGAGATGGTCTTTTCAACTATGAATTCCATCCTGGCGGGTGGTTTGATAATAGGGATGAGCCGGAAGGAATAACCATTTGGGATCTGGACGACGACCAAGCGCCGGAAGCACCAAAAATTACAGGCCAACTTCATGTTTTTATGGTGGATAACGATGGTAGTGCGGATGAAATCTACCTCAAGCATTATACGCAGACCATCACTGTTGACGGTATAAATGGCAATGATAGGGATTGGGGCAGGCCGTTTGATCCGAAAAAAACCGTCATTGGCGCCGTCAATCTTATCGAGCATTACCATTGGAATGGGGCGCGGATCAAAATCAAAACCGGTTCGTATCCAGAAACTCTTACAATCTCTCTGAGGATGCAGTTGCTTTCTGACGGGGGACTGGTCAAGATAGGCACGACAAGATAAGAATTGATCACTATCATCTGGTCTTGGTGCCTGCGACACTTCAGTAGCTGCCACAACTAACTCAGTGCCGAAAGTAGAACATAATGAGATGCATAAGACGACATAACCAAATAAAATTTTTGAATATTGTTTTCACAGGTCTTGTGTTTTTTTTGCTTCTTGAAACGCGTTGCGGCAGCGCCCAGGGACTTGGGCATTCTGCATTCAAAGGCAGCCACAACTCCTACGACAAAAGCGTATCCATCACCAGCCAGATCGATGACTGGAACACCTGGTTTATTGAAATCGATATCTGCATGCAAAACAACGTTCTGAAGGTCAAGCATTTGTGTTCTGATAGCGATTATGGGCTTGATAACGCGTTAGAACAGATAGCTAGTGCCGCTTCATCCCAGGAGCGTCTGACGTTTATTTGGTTCGATATCAAAGATCAGACAATCCCGGTCCCCCCCTTTTTGTGTCAATGTAAATTCGATGATGATCAGCCGTACGAGGTGATCGATCTGCTGGTGGCTAAATTGAAGAGTTACTTCGGCAATAAACTTTATCGGGCATCAGAATGGAGAAATATTGATGGCAAAGTCTGGCCCAGCTACCAGGAGCTTCTCGATCGGGGCAAGCGTTATATTGCAATTTTCGACGAAAACGATGCAAAACCGGTTGATGATTATTTGTTTATGAGCGAAGCCAGCTACGCTGATGCCACTAACACTACAAAGCATCCCGTTCAGCACATCGGCTTTATCAGTTTAGATAGCTTTGACATGGGTGGTGTCACTATCGATCCGAATGATCAATATCTCTGGCGGAGGTATGACTTGACAACTTCCTCCGAGTGGGTGAGTGCTGCCAATTTGGGATTCAATATCCTCTGTACTGACTACATAGACCAGCCCTGGTCATTTGCACACGTGCAGGCCCCCAGTCCAATCGTGGTGGACAATAACGCCTCTACCTCGGAATACGGGACATTCGGTAATCCTTTTCACTCGGTGAGTGCAGCGGTTTCACTTGAGAAGATTTGTCCTGGAACCAGAATACTCATTCATGCCGGAGTGTACGATGAACCACCTTTTCAAATTACAAAAAACCTGGAACTGTTAGCGATAGATGGTCTTGTAGAGATTAAGTAATTCCAACTTACAATCAAAATGAGGGCGGCATAGGTGTCCCCGAACTCGAAAATTTAGGATGAAGTTGATCCGATGGAATTTGCCCCCTTTGCGTATATGAAAATGGACGGCCTTTGATCAAGAAGAGAGGTTACATGCCTCCATACAATACAAATCGATAAATCAAAAAGTGGAAATCTCAAAAGAGTGTTTAAGAGCATATCCACCGAAATTGGGCTCACAAGCATCGGTACGTTGGCTTAATTGTTGCTTTTATGGATAACACCGCATTTGAGGTATTGATGGGAGCAAAAGGAGGGAGCAGAATGGAATCAACCGACCAAGTTTATAACAAACTGCAACGACATTTGAATAACCAAGCTATCGGATTTCCCTCAACGAAGTCAGGGGCAGAGATAAGAATTTTAAAACACATATTTTCTCCCGAAGAGGCCGAAATTGTCACCTTTTTGAGTTACAAATTCGAACCGGTAAATACCATTTTCAAAAAGGCTCAGGCTGTCGTTAAATCCGAACAAGAATTAGAAGAGATTCTTGAACGAATTTTGAAAAAGGGCGGTGTTGAAAGAAAAACAAAAAATGCTAAAAACCATTATTGTTGCTTGCCGCTGGTTGTAGGGATGTATGAATTTCAACAGAAGAATCTGACCCCTGAATTTATAAAGGACTTTGATGAGTATACGTCAAGCAAAGCTTTTGGGGTAGATTTTATCAGTACAAAACTACCACAAATGCGAACCATCCCAATTAAAAAAAGCATTTATCCACAACACAATGTGAGCACGTATGACGAAATATCCGCCCTCCTGCAACAATCAGACGGTCCTTTCTTCATTCTTGAGTGCATTTGCCGCAATAAAAAATCAATAGAGGGCAATCCGTGCAAGGTTACGAATAGGAAAGAAACATGCCTTGGCATAGGTGAAATGGCTGGCGTCTTTAAAGAAATGGGCGCAGCAAGAATTATTAACAAAGATGAAGCGATCTCTATCATTGAGGAGAATCAAAAAGAGGGATTGGTGCTTCAGCCGTCAAATACAAAGGATATTGACTTTGTATGCTCTTGCTGCGGATGTTGTTGTGGGATACTGAACATGCAAAAAAACCTCCCAAAGCCCTTGGATTATTGGACCACAAATTATTTTGCCGTTGTGAACGAAGAAGCTTGCGAAGGATGTGGAAAGTGTGAAAGGAGCTGCCAGGTTGATGCTGTAAAAGTGGTTGAAAAGGGAAAAAGTGCCGTTGTTAGTCTTGACAGGTGCATTGGATGCGGAATTTGTGTTTCTAAATGCCCGACTGGCTCAATCTCACTATCTAAGAAATCTAAAGAGATATCACCACCTCAAACTCGGGAAGAACTTTTGGATATTATTGCGGAAAATAAAAAAGGAAAATTTGGGAAAATGATGGTAACTGTCAAGCTGATATTTGATGCTGTCCGAACTGGCCAGACACATCTCCTGAAATAACAAAGTAATAAGGGAATAAGGGGACGTCCCTCAACCCCAAATATTTTCACCGATGATAGGACCAATTCCGGGGACGTCGTATTTAAATAATTTCGGAACGTGAGGTAGAACAATGAAGTGTCCCAAGTGTCAGTTCGAGAATCCCGAAGGCGCGAAGTTCTGCAATGAGTGCGGCACCAAAATGGAATTCGCATGCCCGGCCTGTGGTAAGGTTAATCCCTCCGGGAGCAAATTTTGTAATGAGTGCGGACACCCGCTGAAAGATCGATCCAAAGATCTTGCGATCGACTATTCCGCCCCCCACTCCTACACCCCGAAACACCTGGCCGATAAAATTTTGACCACCCGGTCCGCTATTGAGGGGGAGCGCAAGCTGGTGACCGTGCTTTTTGCCGATGTGTCGGATTTCACGGGGCTTTCCGAAAAACTCGACCCGGAACAGGTCCATGAGATCATGGACAAGTGTTTCAAGATCCTCATGGACGAGATCCACAAACATGAGGGCACCATCAACCAGTTTACGGGCGACGGAGTGATGGCGCTCTTTGGCGCCCCGGTGGCCCACGAGGACCATGCCCAGCGGGCCTGCCATGCGGCCCTCGCCATTCAGCGGGCGGTTAAAGCCTTTGGCGAGAAAATCAGCGGTGACTACGGAATCGACTTCAAGATGCGCATCGGCCTTAACTCGGGTCCGGTGATCGTGGGGGCCATCGGCGACGATCTGCGCATGGATTACACGGCCGTGGGGGACACCACCAACCTGGCCTCGCGCATGGAGGGTCTGGCCCGGCCCGGAACGGTTTTTATCTCCCGAAACACCCGGCGCCTGGTCCAAGGCTATTTCGACTTGAAGGCGCTGGAAAAAGTGCCGGTGAAAGGGAAGGAAGAACCCCAGGCGGTTTTCGAGCTTCTGGGGGCCGGCGGCGCTACCAGCCGACTCGAAGCATCCGCGGCCAAGGGGCTTACCCGGTTCGTGGGCCGCAAAAACGCCATGGCCGCCCTGATGGATGCCTACGAAAAGGTCAAGGGCGGCACCGGCATGGTGGTGGGCGTGGTGGGCGAGGCAGGGGTGGGCAAGTCGCGGCTGTTGCTGGAGTTCAGGCGGCAGCTTCCCCGGGACGAATTCGGATACCTGGAGGGCCGCTGCATTCACTTCGGGAGTGCCATCCCCTATCTTCCCGTCCTCGACATTTTAAAGCACTACCTGGAGATCACGGAGGGCGAAGGCGAGCCTGCCGTCAAAAAACGGGTCAGGGAAAAAATCCTGGGCCTTGACGAAGAGTTTCAAAATATCCTGCCGCCCATTTTCGATCTTTTGTCGCTCAAGGTGGAGGACGAGACCTACCTCAGGCTCGACCCACGGGTCAAAAGGGAAAAGCTCTTCGAAGCCCTTCGAAATTTGATCGTCCGGGGCAGCCAGGAGCGCCCCCTGGTTCTGGCCATAGAGGATCTTCACTGGATCGACAGGACCACCGAGGCGTTTTTGGACTACTTCATCGGCTGGCTGGCCACGGCCGGGGTCATGCTGATTTTGCTCTACCGGCCGGAGTACACCCACCCGTGGGCCGGCAAATCCTATTTCAGCCGCATCGGGCTGGACCAGTTGACCCTTAAATCCAGCGCCGAACTGGTCAAGGCCATTCTCGAAGGTGGCGAGACGGCCCCGGAGCTGAACGAGCTCATCCTGAAACGGGCCGCCGGCAACCCGCTCTTCATGGAGGAGCTGACCCATTCGCTTTTGGAAAACGGCGCCATTGAAATCAAGGACCAACGCTATGTCCTTTGCCGGGAGGCATCGGACCTTCAGGTGCCCGACACGGTCCATGGGATCATTGCCGCGCGCATGGACCGGCTGGAAGAAAGCCTCAAACGGATCATGCAGGTGGCATCCGTCATCGGAAGGGAATTTGCCTTCAGGCTGCTTCAGGCCATCAGCGGCATGCGGGAAGATCTGAAATACCAGCTTTTAAACCTCCAGGGCCTGGAACTCATCTATGAAAAAAGCCTGTTCCCGGAGCTTGAGTACATCTTCAAGCACGCCCTGGTCCAGGAGGTGGCCTACAACAGCCTGCTGTCCGCCCGGCGAAAAGAGATCCACCAGCGCATCGGGAGGGCCATCGAAGAGCTTTATGCCGGCAATCTGGAAGAATTCTACGAAATGCTGGCCTACCACTACGGCCGCAGCGACGACAAGGAGAAAACCCTCGAATACCTCGACCTGGCCAACCGCAAGGCAGCCAGGCTGTATGCGCTGGAAGACGCCATGGGCTATTTTAAGGCGGCCATGGGGCTGCTGGACGTCCTGCCGAACACAGCCCAACACCGGCTGGTGCGCATATCCATGCTGGTCAACAATGTATTCGTCTTCCAGCTCCTGGAAAAATTTCCGGATTATTACGGGCTGTTGCTGAAATACGAGCCGGTGGCCGCGGCCCTGGACAATCCCGGGCTTCTGGGAGGCTTTTATGCCCGGAAAGGGCACTGCGAATGGCACTTCGGCGGTTTTGACGAATCCCTTGAAACCGCCCGGAAAGCCATCGATTTGTGCGAGGCTTGTGATAATGCTTTTGATGCCGCATATGCTTATATGACGTGTCTGGGGTCTCACGTATACAAGGGAAACTTCGCAACAGTGCTGGCACTGAAAGAAAAGGCTTTTCGTTCATTTGAAAACGCCTTTTCTCTGCGAGGCTATGTATATTCATGCTGGGCGGTTTCACAAGCCTATGCCTGGATGGGCCAGTGGGATAATGCCGTTCAGGAGGGTGAACGCGCCCTCAAAGCCGCCGAGGAGCATTCCGACGTAAGCTTGTCCTCCTTTGCAACATGGACCCTAAGCGTCGCCTATCTCCGGAAAGGCGATACAGTGCGGGGACTCGAATTGGCCGAACTGGCTGTTCAAAAAGCATCCAGTCCTCTTGACCACCTGGCGACCCGGACCGTTCTGGGTTTGGCAATATGCCGCGCCGGTGAGCCGGAAAAAGGAATCGACTATCTTATTGAAAACATTCATGAATTTCGCAAGGCGGGTGCCGATACATATTCGGTAATTTTTGGTGTTTGTCTCGGGGAAGGCTATTTACTGAACCATCAGTACAATGAAGCCAAACAAGAGCTTGAAGATATTTTGAAACTCGCCGAGAAATTGGGAATGAAATTTTATATCGCATGGTGCCACCATCTTTTGGGCGAGGTTTCGCTGAAAATAGAGCCAGCCCGGGAAAAGGCGCCATCCGCGGACACCTGCTTTGAAAACGCCATCGCCATCTTCAGCGAAACCAAGGCGGAAAACTTTCTCGCTTTGGCCTATGGGGGTTTGGGCCGTTGGTACAGGCTCAAGGGAAACGTGGCCGAGGCCAGGGATTATCTGAGCCGGGCCCTTGAAATCTTCGAGCGTCTGGGAACCCTGCTGGAACCGGACAAGGTCAGAGAGGAACTGGCGCAATTGCCTGAAGCGTAGCGCTCTTTCCCGGCCCCGAAATACGGATCTCCGGCATGGATTGCACTTTTTCCTGGCGCCAGCTTTTAGAATCAAAAAGTCTGACCATATTACAATAAATTATAAAATTATAATTGACTTTATTACAAATACATCATAATATATCCATGACTTTACGCCATACAGCCAGATGAAGGCAGCATGTTCAAAAGGGAAATCTTAAAGCACTTATCCGTCTGGGCTCAAAAAAGCGACCGGAAGCCGTTGATCCTGAGAGGTGCGCGGCAGGTGGGCAAGACCACGGCCGTCCATCTTTTTTCAGAGCAGTTTGATCAATATTTTTATCTAAACCTTGAACTTAAAGAAGAACGAAAGATTTTTGAACAGGACTATTCCATCGAGGAACTGACCCGGGCAATCTTTTTTTATAAAAATCAAACCCGGCATAAAGAGAAAGTTCTCTTATTCATTGACGAAATTCAGACTTGCCCAGCGGCTGTTTCTTATCTTCGGTTTTTTTATGAAGCGTTTCCGGAGCTGTATGTTGTTGCGGCCGGCTCCCTTTTAGAAACACTTATCGATACCCATATCAGCTTTCCTGTTGGCAGAGTGGAATATCTTATGATGAAGCCCCTGGCCTTCAAGGAATTTTTATGTGCTTTGGGAGAAGAAACCAGCCTGGATATGATAGAAAATAAAGTCCCGGCTCCCGCGTTTGCTCATGAGAGATTAATGAAATTATTCCATACCTATTCAATCATCGGCGGCATGCCGGAAATTGTTCAGAAATATGCTGACCGGAAAGACATCATAGCGCTCAACAGCGTGTTTGACGGTTTGATTGTTTCATATCTTGATGATGTTGAAAAATACGCACGGAACAATTCAATGGCCAATGTTATTCGTCATGCCGTTTCAAGTGCTTTTCATGAAGCGGGCCAAAGGATTAAATTCCAGGGTTTCGGCAATTCCATTTATAAATCAAGAGAAATGGGTGAGGCACTAAGACTGTTGGAAAAAGCCATGTTAATTTACCTGGCGTATCCTTCCTCTTCTGTAAAGCCCCCTTTGATGCCAAATATGAAAAAATCTCCAAAGCTCCGGGTCCTTGATACGGGCATGCTCAACTATTTTGGTGGATTTCAAAGGGAATTGTTCGGCGCCAATGACATTGACACGATCTATCAGGGCAGGATAGCAGAACATATTGTCGGACAGGAGCTGTTGGCTGTTGAAACATCGCCCTTATTCAAACTGCACTTTTGGACCCGGGAGAAAAAACAATCCAATGCTGAAGTTGACTTTCTTGTCCAATACGAAAATCTGATCATCCCTGTTGAGATCAAGTCCGCTGCCACAGGCCGGCTTCGCTCTCTTCACCAGTTTATGGACCGGGCACCCCATCAATATGCCGTAAGGATCTATTCCGGGAAATTGGAGATCAACGAGATTGAAACCCTGAACGGGAAAAAGTGCACCCTGTTGAACCTTCCGTTTTATTTATCCGGCTGTATTGCTGAATACCTTGAATGGATGATAGTTCATCGGGGGAAGGGGTAGTCTTTATTACAAAGTAGTGGGGGGAGGAAAAAATGATATGTCCAAAATGTCAGAGTGAAAATCCGGAAGATGCCAAGTTTTGCATAGAGTGTGCAAGCCCCATGGAATTTCATTGCCCGAATTGCGGAGCAATAACGCCTGCTACGGGAAAATTCTGTAAGGAATGCGCATATGATTTGAGGAAGCCCCGGGAAACCCCTCCCATCGATCTTGAGCGGCCCCACTCCTACACCCCGAAACACTTGGCCGATAAAATTCTCACCACCCGGTCCGCCATCGAGGGGGAGCGGAAGCTCGTGACCGTGCTTTTTGCCGACGTGTCCGATTTCACGGGGCTTTCCGAAAAACTCGACCCGGAACAGGTCCATGAGATCATGGACAAGTGTTTCAAGATCCTGATGGACGAGATCCACCAGCACGAGGGCACCATCAACCAGTTTACGGGCGACGGAGTGATGGCGCTCTTTGGCGCCCCGGTGGCCCACGAGGACCATGCCCAGCGGGCGTGCCATGCGGCCCTCGCCATCCAGCGGGCGGTTAAGGCCTTTGGCGAGAAAATCAGCGGTGACTACGGGATCGACTTCAAGATGCGCATCGGCCTTAACTCGGGTCCGGTGATCGTGGGGGCCATCGGCGACGACCTGCGCATGGATTACACGGCCGTGGGGGACACCACCAACCTGGCCTCGCGCATGGAGGGTCTGGCGCAACCCGGAACCGTTTATATCTCCCGAAACACCCAACGCCTGGTCAAAGGCTATTTCGACTTGAAGGCGCTGGAGAAAGTGCCGGTGAAAGGGAAGGAAGAACCCCAGGCGGTTTTCGAGCTTCTGGGGGCCGGCGGCGCTACCAGCCGACTCGAAGCATCCGCGGCCAAGGGGCTTACCCGGTTCGTGGGCCGCAAAAACGCCATGGCCGCCCTGATGGATGCCTACGACAAGGTCAAGGGCGGCACCGGCATGGTGGTGGGCGTGGTGGGCGAGGCAGGCGTGGGCAAATCGCGGCTGTTGCTGGAGTTCAGGCGGCAGCTTCCCCGGGACGAATTCGGATACCTGGAGGGCCGCTGCATTCACTTCGGGAGCGCCATCCCCTACCTTCCCGTCCTCGACATTTTAAAGCACTACCTGGAGATCACGGAGGGTGAAGGCGAGCCCGCCGTCAAAAAACGGGTCAGGGAAAAAATCCTGGGACTTGACGAAGAGTTTCAAAATATCCTGCCGCCCATTTTCGATCTTTTGTCGCTCAAGGTGGAGGACGAGACCTACCTCAGGCTCGACCCACGGGTCAAAAGGGAAAAGCTGTTCGAAGCCCTTCGAAATTTGATCGTCCGGGGCAGCCAGGAGCGCCCCCTGGTTCTGGCCATAGAGGATCTTCACTGGATCGACAGGACCACCGAGGCGTTTTTGGACTATTTCATCGGCTGGCTGGCCACGGCCGGGGTCATGCTGATTTTGCTCTACCGGCCGGAGTACACCCACCCGTGGGCCGGCAAATCCTATTTCAGCCGCATCGGGCTGGACCAGTTGACCCTTAAATCCAGCGCCCAACTGGTCAAGGCCATTCTCGAAGGTGGCGAGACGGCCCCGGAGCTAAACGAGCTCATCCTGAAACGGGCCGCCGGCAACCCGCTCTTCATGGAAGAGCTGACCCATTCGCTTCTGGAAAACGGCGCCATTGAAATCAAGGACCAACGCTATGTCCTTTGCCGGGAGGCATCGGACCTTCAGGTGCCCGACACGGTCCATGGGATCATTGCCGCCCGCATCGACCGGCTTGAAGAAAGCCTCAAACGGATCATGCAGGTGGCATCCGTCATCGGAAGGGAATTTGCCTTCAGGCTGCTTCAGGCCATCAGCGGCATGCGGGAAGATCTGAAATACCAGCTTTTAAACCTCCAGGGCCTGGAACTCATCTATGAAAAAAGCCTGTTCCCGGAGCTTGAGTACATCTTCAAGCACGCCCTGGTCCAGGAGGTGGCCTACAACAGCCTGCTGTCCGCCCGGCGAAAAGAGATCCACCAGCGCATCGGGAGGGCTATCGAAGAGCTTTATGCCGGCAATCTGGAAGAATTCTACGAAATGCTGACCTACCACTACGGCCGCAGCGACGACAAGGAGAAAACCCTCGAATACCTCGATCTGGCCAACCGCAAGGCACAAAAGCTGTATGCGCTGGAAGATGCCATGGGCTATTTTGAAGCGGCCATGGGGCTGCTGGACGTCCTGCCGGATACCGCGGAGCACCGGCTGTTGCGCATATCCATGCTGGTAAGCAACGTATTTGTCTTCCAGTTGCTGAACCAATTTCCGGATTATTACGGGCTGTTGCTGAAATACGAGCCAGTGGCCGTGGATCTGGATAATCCGGGGCTTCTGGGCGGCTTTTATGTCCGGAAAGCGCACTGCGAATGGCAATTCGGCCTCCTGGACGAATCGCTTCCAAACGCCGAGAAAGCCATCGACCTGTGCGAGGCTTGCGATAATGCCTTCGATGCCGGGTATGCTTATATGGTCTGTCTGGGGTCTCATTTAGAAAAGGGAAACTTTGAAGCGGTGCTGGCGCTTAAGGAAAAGGTCATTCAAGCACATCAAAAGGCCTTCTTCTTGCGAACCTATGTATTATCATTCTGTGCAATTTCAGAAGCCTACAACTCTCTGGGCCAATGGGATGCCGCTATTGATGAGGGCGAACGTGCCCTTAAAGCAGCCGATGCGCATTCCGACCTAAGCGCTTCATCCTTATCAGCCCAATATATAAGCCTCGCCTATTGTCATAAAGGAGATATGGCCCGGGCCATCGAATTTGGCAACTTGGCTGTTCGGAAAGCATCCAGTCCTGTTGACTACCAATGGGCTCGAAGCGTGCTTGGATGGGTTTTATGTCGGGCAGGTGAGTTGGAAAAAGGCCTCGACTATCTTGTCGAAAGTCTTCAGGAATTTCGAAAGGCGGGTGCGAATGGTTATTCGGTAGGTTTTGGTGTTTGTCTCGGGGAAGGCTATTTACTGAACCATCAGTACAATGAAGCCAAACAAGAGCTTGAAGATATTTTAAAACTCGCCGGGAAAACGGGAATGAAATATTTTGCCGCACGCTGCCACTATCTTTTGGGCGAAGTTTCGCTGGAAGCAGACCCGGCCCGGGAAAAGGCGCCAACCGCGGACACCTGCTTTGAAAACGCCATCTCCATCTGCCGCGAAATCAAGGCGGAAAATCTCCTGGCTTTGGCCTATGGGGGTTTAGGCCGTTGGTACAGGCTCAAAGGAAATGCGGCCGCGGCCAGGGATTATCTGAATCGGGCCCTTGAAATCTTCGAGCGCCTGGGAACCCTGCTGGAGCCGGACAAGGTCAGGGAAGAACTGGCGCAATTGCCTGAAGCCCAGATCAAAATGACATAATGACCTGAAGCCTCTTCCAGAGGCATCCGGGATGGACAAGCCTCCGGAAATTCCGGGTTTCGCCGGTTCCGTATCGGATGATCGGCGGATTTTGGCGACGGATATCATAACTTGTGAAAAGGATTGACCGCATGATGCACAACAGGCTTTCTTGACAAAAGCACCTCTTTTACGCCGTCCACTTTTTCAAATCGGGGGACAAAACCACGGCGACTGTGGACTGGCTATCGCAGTGAAATGCGGACCCGTCGGTTCAGATCTTTACAAATTCCACCCTGCGGTTGTTGGCTTTCCCCTCCGCCGTGGTGTTGTCTGACACAGGTTTGCTCTCCCCGAAGCCTTTTGTCTTGAGACGTGAGGAATCAACGCCAGCGTCAACCAGGGCATTCTTTACTGCTTCAGCCCGCTCTTCCGACAACTTCTGGTTGAACGTCTTTTCCCCGTCGCTGTCCGTGTGGCCCTCGATCCGTAGGTTGATATCTTCGTGGGCTCTCATCATTTTTGCGATTTCGTTGATCACTCCCATGGATGCCGGCTTGAGAGTGGCCTTGTTTACATCAAACAGTATCCCGCGCGTCACGAACTTGCCGTCCGTCATGATTCTGTCATAAAGATTCTTGGCTCCCTTTGCGATGCGAATATTCTTGATTAACGCCTGCTTTCCCCGATGGCACTGTCGGCTTTCAATGGTTATTCCCATCGGTTGGGCACGAAGATTGGGAATGTTCATCACCCGTTGCTTGCCGAAATAAACCTTCAAGGCCCTCTTGTTGAAAGAAATCGCAATATGCTCCCAGTAAGGATAATCGCTTCTGGAAATGTTGGTGCTGCCGAAACCTTCGACACCGACGTTTTCCGCCCGAACTCTCACATAGGGAATATTCTTAGGAGGCTTTTGGCTGACCACGTCCCAGAACTTGACCGTGTAGGTGGTGCAGAACTCGCTGAAATAGGCATCAAACTCGATGGTAAATTTTTCCGGGAGATAGTCGCCTTGTTTCTTCATCAGGGGAACGATAACGCTTTTTTGATCGGTGGCAAAGTTGATGACTTTCTGCCCGCCGTATACCGCAACCTCGACATTTCCCGTCTTCAGATCCCATCGGGAAGGAAATTCGCCGTTTTCTTCTCCCTGCAGGTCGTCATAGAAAATGATTTCGTCTCCGGGAACGAAATCATATTTCGACCATGCTTTTAGCGTTGCCTGGTTTGTCTGACTGGAAGCACTGCCGACTGGGGGCACTGAATTTGACGAGGACGCATTGCCTGAACTCGAATGGTTGCCGGCTTCTTCTTTACCTTGCCCAGTGATCGCCTTTTCGGTTTCATCCATTCCTTTATCAATGGAATCATTTACTTTCCGATCCAATTTTTTTTCGACCGCTTTCTCCAATTTGTCCAGAAAGTCGAATCCTGCTTGGCTAGTTGGGGTGGCGATAAAAAAAGCGATGATCGCACATAGGAAAACAAGTTTTTTCATGACCATTCCTCCTTCGTTGATAAGAATTCCCTTCCCGGCGTTTAAAGAAGGGAATTTTCGAATTGTGTGCTTTTGCAATATGTAACCCGCCCTGTAGCGGATAAAAAAAACGATCGGTGAATCTGGTAAGTCAACGTCAACACCCTTAATCGCCCAATTCTCCGTGTACCGTACAATCAAGTCATCCGTCCACGTACCTTCAGGATTGAAGTAAATCCAGATGGTTTTCGTCAGATCATCAATGCATTCACCTATCGTATCGTAGCTGTCGGTGTATTGATTTCATAAAATGATTTTGTATTTCCCCTGGGAATTTCCCGTGGGGATGGGAATACTGTCGTCAGTTTCCATCATTTCATGATTTTTCTTAAATATTCCCGTGATCAGTTCTTCTTATCCTCCATGATGTCTTTGTACTTTTCAGACTGCTTATCAGCGATCTTTTCGATTCGTGTTGTGGCCCGGGAGGAAGAATTTGGTGTTTTTTGAAATACCGGATGGTGTAATAAATACGATAATGTTGAATAAACAGTCAAGGATATTTGAAGTTTAGCAAGCGCTCCGTTTGAGATCAATGCTACTCTTTCGAATGGTTTTTCACAGCTCGGGTCAAGATGGTGCCATTAGAAATATAAAGTTCTTGAAATTAGCTGACTCTCCTGCTATCTCCATGTGGACATAATCTACAAGGACAAAAAAGGAACGGAGGGGACGGAACCCGCAAACTGGCGACGACATGATCATGGATGCCAGGCGGGTCGTGACTTTTAAGTGTTCCAATGTGTTGAGGGACAAACTGAATGGCAACAAAGGAATTCACAAGAATGAAAATCCTTTTGTCAAAAAGGCATGTACTGGAAAGGGAACGTGGTGATGGCAGTTGAATATACCAACCGGAAAGGCAAGAAATACTATTTGAATATCGGGAAAACCAAGACGGGAAAGCCCAGATACTATTTCTCCTTGAAAGTACGGGAGCAGCTGGCTGAGGAAATCCCTGAACGATTTGAAATATATGAGCATCCAGCAAATGCACAAGTCTTTCTTCGCAAGAAGATACCGTCTGTCATATCGGAAATGGAGATAAAACTCCTTGAAAACGAGCTCAAGAAATTAGCGGGGCCAAGGCTCTATATGGCTGACGCAAGAGGAGGAGAAATCGTAATATATGAGTCAAATGAGAATCTTGAAGATTTGAAAGATCTTTTCGGTTCCATAAGCCCTTACCGTGACACCTCCAGAATTGAAAATATGATAATGAGTGATATGACTTATTCTCCGATCATGAAATTCATCCTGCATGACGAAAAGAAGCGGACATTCATTGTCAACAGGTATTGCTTTCGAGGTTCCATTGATGACTGGATTAATATAGGTGGTCCAATGCACCTTAAAGAGGCATCGAAAATATTTCTACAGCATTTAGGCAAGGAATCATTCTATGATCTGGTTTGATCGAACCATCATATCATAATTTGAAGGACTCGATATATTAAGACCGTTGATATCGGTAACCGACTCGGTGAACCGTCCGGATAAAACGGGGGTTGGAAGGATCACGCTCAACCTTCTTTCTAAGCTGCGCGATATGCTGATCCAGGGTTCGAGTTGTGCCATAGTAATCTATTCCCCAAACCGCGTTTAGCAACTGATCCCGACTCAACACCTCATTGGCATGCAGGAAGAAAAACTGAAGGAGCTTCACCTCTCTTTCGGAAAGATCAATTGATTTCCGGCCTTTCATCATTTTAAATGTTTTTGCATCGATCTGTGATTCGCCAAATTTGAAAAGATCGGGAACGTTTTCTCCCTTTTTGGCCTCTTCATGATTTCGCCTGGCGCGTCTGAGAACAGCTGCAATTCTGGCAAGGAGCTCGTGTACGCCAAACGGCTTGGTAATATAATCGTCCGCCCCCAGCTGAAGCCCGACGACCTTGTCAATCTCTTCCCCTTTTGCGGTCAGCATGATAATCGGGATATCTTCATCCGTGGATCGGATCTCTCTGCACACATCATACCCGCTTTTTCCGGGCATCATAATATCCAAAAGGACAAGATCAAATGGGTTGTTCTTAAACAGATCCAATGCCTCTTCACCATCGGAGGCCGGCATCACTTGATATCCCTCGCTTTCAAGTGTATCAACAAGTCCGGAAAGAATATGCCTGTCATCTTCCGCCACCAGGATATGTGCCATCATACGATCTCTCACTTATTTTCTTCGAAATTTCATGTCAAAGGTACGGGAGCCTAACAATGAAGCAGCTTCCTCCCCCATCCCTTGATTCATAAACAAGGTTCCCGCCAAGATCCCTTGAAATCTTACGCGCGATACTCAACCCCAGACCTGATCCCTGCTGCTTCGACGTCAGGGTATCATCTACACGATGAAATTTTTCGAAAATTTTATGCCGATCCGCCTCAGGGACTCCCGGCCCCCTGTCTTCAATCCGTATCTCACAGTCTTTTCCGTTCTTATTCACTGAAACAACAACCTCGATACCTGGGCCGGCATATTTGATGGAATTATCAATCAAATTGATAAAAACCTGTTCAATGGCATCCCGGTCCGCATTTACAAATATCTTTTCTCCCAAGAAATGTGTGTCAATTGTCATGCCTGCTTCTTTTATACGCAGACGGTGCGAGTCAACAACCTCCATCAAAAATTCATTCAGGTCGATTTTTTGAGGATGATATGTCTTCCGCCCTTGTTCGAGCCGACTGAAATCAAGCACATTATTTACCAGTCGCGTCAGACGTTGGCTTTCGGAAACAATGACCTGGAGATAGGTCTTTTTCTTATCCGGGTCTTTGATTCGGCCTTCAAATAAAAGCTCGGCATACATTCGGATACTTGTAAGAGGCGTTTTAAGCTCGTGGGAAACATTTGAAACAAAGGACGTTTTCTGAAGCGCATCTTTCATATTACGATGCGCCTGCCACGTCAAAAGTGAGCCGCCAATAATAATTGCAGCCATAAAAATCATCAGAAGAAGACCCGCAAGGACAAGGAAGCCTTTTTCGGATCGTACGAGACCCTTTTTGTCCGAACCATATACAACGATTTCCCAGTGGGGAAGGTGAGGCGCAAGCGATATGGAAATATCCGGAACGGCTCCGGCATCGATGGGGGCCGTTCCGGACTGATGAAGAAGCTGCCCTGCGTCATCCCGAAGTGCATATACAAATCCTTCTGATGAAGCGCTGGGAAAACGGGTGATAAGCCGGGAGAGGAGGGTCACCAATTCCAACTCTACACCGTAGACCGGACCGCTTTCCCGGGTTTTCACCCATCCGAGTATATAAAGCTTGTTTTCAGCAAACCACGGGATCCACCCCCCTGTTTCCGAAAATTCCGTTTTCGTAATGCTTTTATCCAATCGTATATTTTTTCCTTTTGCTATCTGTACAAGCTCCTGCCTGCCTGTCTTAAACTCTCTGAGATCCTGAAGTAGACCGGACGCTTTCTTTTCAGCGGCGGCCGGCCCGGTTAATGTCGGTTGGCCGGGGGCCGGGAGTATGTCTCTGCGATATGATCCCGTTAACGGCCAAGAAATGCGACCTGAAAAAAGACCGTCAAAACGGATGATGAACTGTCTTTCCTCTGATGTGGATGCAAGACCTGAAGCCGGATATTTGAGACCGGAATGCCTGTCCCAGATGAACACATTGCGGATCAAGGGGTTGCTTTGCTCCCACCCCAAAAGAGTGTTTTCCAAATCCCTTTCAGGGATTTCCCTTAAAGATGATAATAATTCATCCTCTACAGCTTCGACCGTAATTTGCAGTGTTTCCCCGATGGTCCGCGCGCGATCCTCGGCGGAAGCAACGGCCATCCTGTTTATCCGCTCCTGTTCATGGGAAAGGAGTTGAAAGGCAGAGATGCTGATGATTAAAGCCGGAAAAAAAATCAGCAGCCAGTAAAACAGGATGGATCGCTTTTTCATTGTTTGCGTTAACCCTTTTCAACCAAAAATTTAATATTTCTTTTGCTGGTTTTTCATTTGATATGATTTTGTCCGAAGTTCCTTTCGTTTTTTCTTGGTCATACCTTCCGTCTTCAAGGCATCCGCTTCATCTTCGAGTTCCCTGGCCTTCTCGAGAATTTCCGGGTCTTTGTATTTGGTTCCAAAATCTTTTAACTGCTGAGCCGAATTCAGGAGAGCATCTACTGCCTGTCCCGCCTTTCCGTCATCAGAGAAACGAATGGCTTCTTCCTCCGCCAGTGCCTTTTTGTTCAACTGGACGTCTCTTTTTACGCCAATATTGGCGGACTTTTCCACCGTTGCCGGATCCCTGCTGAAAGATGCATTTACATGACCTTTTGAAATCTCCTTTTTCCGGGTAAAGGGATTCACATAGGTTACCTCCGCCATGGCAACCTTAGTGTCTTCGCCATTTTTTCCGGCAGGAACCCTGACCTCCACTAAAACATATTTTTCCTGCCCGCCATAAAGCTGATTTAAAGAAAGCGCAACCGTTCCGCCATTGATCCGTCCATCCCTTCCAATAATCCTAACCGGTTCGACCCCGTTCGGGCATTGGATGATAACACTCACTTTTTTCGCCACCACATTTAAAACATCTCCCAGTTCTGCTGCAAATATCTTTGGTAGATCCCGGCTTGACTCTACAAAATAGGTGTTTCCATCACTGTTCTGGGACAGGCGGGCCATCAGATCTTCGTTATAGTCCGTACCGACTCCGATTGTCGTAACGGAAATGCTTTCTTTGATCAGCGCCGCCCCCAGACGCCCCAGATCCTCGGGAGAACTCGGACCGACATTGGCAAGGCCATCGGACAAAAGAATAATTCGGTGAACATATTTATTGCTCAAATTCTTTCGAACCTCAGAAGCCCCCTGGCTTACTCCGCCAAAAAGCGCGGTGTTTCCTCCCGGTCCAATACCTCTGATCCTGGATTCGATCCATTCAACATTTCTCGCACTCTGAGCCGGAACAATGGTTTTGACATTATGATCATACACGATAACCGAAAACATGTCTTTCTGTCCCAGACGCCGTAGCGCTTCAATGGCAGCCTGCTTTGCCTTTTCAAGCTTCTGCCCCGACATGGAACCGGATCGGTCGAGGACAATGGCAATGTTTACAGGCGGACGTTCCATCCTGCTCGGTGGTGCCGGTGCATCAAGCGTGACTTTCACAACCACGTTCTGAGGATTTTCCGCCGGAAGAACTCCTCTGTCCAGTTCAATTTTGCAACCTACTTTCTTGTATGCCTTTGTTGCCCGTGTTATCGGCACAAAGCTACCGACTGAAAAAATACAAAAAAGAACCATTGCAACAATAGCGGCAAATCCAACCTTTCTACCGTTTATTCCATTTCCCATTTTAACCCTCCTTTTCGAACTCCCTGTTTTCAACGCTGACGAACTGATTCTCAACTTTGTTTCCAAGATACGTATTTTGAAAAGGAAGTTGTCAATGGCAGGTAAAAGAATTGTAAAAAAGCTGTAAAAATTGTCAATTTTATTTCTTAATCGTTGTTTGCTAATGGTCCGGATCTGATCAACAGCAATTTCAGCATTTTTTTTGCACATTTGATTTGAACACATGTCCTCCTTTTCACTTGACCCTCAAACACGTTTTTTCTATGCTCGCCGCTGAAGAAGCAATATCTTATCTCCAAACAACATCCTTCTAACCCATCCTTCTAATGGAGCAGTTGACCAAGGAATTGCAGGCTTATCAGCGTCGATTGGAGGCCCAAAACGAGGCGCTTCGCAAATCCAAACTGGCGTTGGCTGAAGCGCGCGAAGCGCTGAAAGACCGGATTAGGGAACGCACCCGGGAACTGGAAGCGACCAACAGGCAGCTGAAGGAGATCGTCCGGGAAAAAATCCAGATGGCGGATTCATTGTCGATCAGCGAAACGCGCTATCGTTCACTGGTGGAATCCACGGATGATTTTATCTACCTGCTGAACGAGGAAGGCGCATATCTGTTCATGAACAACCGGACGAGATCTTATTACAACCTGCTGCCCAAGGAAGTCCCCGGTAGATACTACAGTGAATTCCATGCTAAAAAACAGACGGCCGTTTTCATGGAACGGTTAAAACAGGTGTTTGAACGGGGGACTTCCATTCGACAGGAGCACCAGCAAAACGGCCGTTATTTTCTGCGTACCCTCAGCCCGGTCAAAAACAAAGACGGCACTGTCAGGTCCGTAACCGTGGTGTCAAAGGAGATCACGGAAGAGACAAGGCTGCACGCGGATCTGTCGAAAATAAATGAACAGCTCTGGGAAGAACAGAGCCGGAGAATTATGCTTTCCAGAAGGCTTATCAATCTTCTGGAAGAGGACCGGCGCCGTATTGCCGGAGATCTTCACGACCAGGTAGGCCAGAGACTCACCTCTCTCAAGCTGAACCTGGAACAGGTTCATTCAGAAATTCGCGACCAAAATGGACCGCTTTGTGCAAAGATTGATGAGGCGATCGGTAAGACAAGCCATGTTCTCAACGACATCAAGAACATCTCCCGCGAGCTGCGCCCCGCCATTCTGGATTCATTCGGTTTGGTGCGGTCTCTTTCACGGTTACTGAAGGAACTGGAACAAAAAGGCATCAGAACCCACTTTTTCCAAAAAGGCGTACCCGAACGTTTTGATCCCGAAAAGGAGCTTGCGCTGTACCGAATTGCTCAGGAAGCGATACAAAATATCATGAAACATGCAAACGCCTCCGAAATTCACGTGAATCTCGTAAAAGAAAAGGATAACATCTGTTTGAGCGTGGAGGATAACGGCATCGGTTTCACGCCTCGAATCGTCAATCAGGTTGCTGAAAAAGGGCCGCTGGGGCTCCTCATCATGCGTGAGCGGGCTTTTCAACTTAAAGGTGAGTTAACGCTGGAATCAGCGGCGGGTAGGGGAACGCATCTCTCGGTGGAAATTCCCCTTCAGAACATTTGATTCTTCAAAACAAAGGAAAAGATCAATGGACGAAAAGGGACGTACGAGGATCCTGTTGGCGGATGATCACCGGGTGGTGATTGAAGGCCTTCGGAGTGCCCTTGAGCGCGAACCTGAATTCCAAGTGGTCGGGGAAGCGCTTGACGGTCACGAAGCCGTGGAAAAAGCGAGGGTGCTCAAACCGGATATTATCATCATGGACATCTCCATGCCGCGGCTTGATGGTATTGCCGCCACGAAAAAGATCAAGGAAATTTCACCTGAGTCTCGAATCGTCATCTATACCATGCATTCGGATAAGGATTATGTGGTGACCCTCTTTAAGGAAGGCGTCTCCGCTTTTGTTTTAAAAGAAGATCCGCTAAACGAACTCATACTGGCGCTAAAAGCCGTAAAAGGGTGCGGCACCTATTTCAGTACCAAAGCGCCCACCATTTTGGTCCGGCACATGGAAACCCTGACACAGAGTTGTCGTGAAACCGAAATTTCCGAAATTCTCAGCCAGCGGGAAATGGAAGTGTTTCTTTTATTGGCCAAAGGAGAAAGTACCAAGGCCATTGCCCGGGCCCTCTTTATCAGCCCCAAAACCGTTGAAACCCATCGCTATCATATCATGCAAAAACTTGAGGCGGATTCCGTGGTGGCACTCACCCGATTGGCCATTCGAAACGGGCTGATTCAGGCCTAGAGCCCTCAAAACAGCGTAATCCTGATACACGAATCAAGGTTTTCCTGATAGTTTTTCAATTTTCTCCCGATATACAAACAGTTACCGGAATTGATAAAAATAATACCGGGCGGAAGAATCATGCCCCTTGGATTGCCCCTTACACTTCCCACTTTCATTTCAAAGGAGGGCGTCATGATGACAAGAAAAATTCTCGTACCATATGATTTTACATCCTATAACCAGAAAGCCCTGGATTTTGTCGTGGAAAACTTCGGGAACAGTCCGGATGTTCATGTGACGCTTTTTCATGCCTACGCACAGTTGCCGGAGATTGATCTCACGGCGAATCCGGAGATGCTCAAACTCCGATCGCCCATGATCAGCCTGAAACAGGAGTTAAGGGAAAAGGAAACGGAGTTAAAAGCGCTGACAAGGTATTTCGTTAAAAACGGGTTTGGCGAAGAGCAATTGAAATGCATTTTTCAAGAACGGGAAAAAGGTGTTTCGGAGGCGATTGTCAGGATGGCCAAAAAGGAAGGGTGCAGGATAATCGTACTCTCCAGAAGCTCCGGCAGAGTCTCTCTTCTGATGGGCCGAAGTACCAGCAGTAAAATTATCACGTCCTTGACGGATGTGACGGTCTGTATCGCCCTCTAACAGTGTTGGGTCCATGGAAAGCATTTAACGAAATGCACTATTTCGGCGAAAGGAGGCGTTCGTCATGACCATCGAAACAAAAATTAATATGGATACATTCAAAATCGTGACCAGAGCCATTGCTTTTTCATCGGATCTGGAGGTGATGGCCAACCAGTTGGCTTTACTTCTGACGGGTGCGCTGGAAGTAAAAGCCTGTGCTATTTTGGTGTTTGATCACGAGACGCGTAGTCTGGGACGTCTTGCCAGCTACGGTCTGAGTCCCCGGTACTTGAAAAAGGGGCCGCTTTTGGCGGACAAGAGCACCGCCGAGAATCTCGATGGGGAATCCGTCATTGTACGCGATGTTCAAAACGACAACCGAATTCAATATCCGGCCCAAGCAAAGGAAGAGGGAATTGCATCAATGGTTTCGATTCCCATTGTGGTTTCAGAAAACGTCCTGGGAGCTTTGCGATTGTATCATCCTGAAATTTGGGAGGTTTCGGACCAGGATCTTGATTCCCTGAGACTTTTGGCGGTCATTATAGGGCTGGCCATGGTCCATGTGAGCACCGTGGGGACGATTAACACTATCGACGAGCTGATTCACACGGGTTTCACCGGTAATGTTTTACGGCAGTAAGCTGGTCACACCTGATGGAGAAAAGAATGAATGATGCATCGATTCTTGTGGTCGATGGCGATCCGGAAATCCGTGAAGCCATTGAAACCGTGCTCAGGCGCGAAGGGTGCCGCGTTACATGTGAAGGGAACGCCGAAGGGGCGTTAAGAATCCTTCGGTCGAGATCCTTTGACACCGTTATTACGGATATTCGAATGCCGGACATCGACGGTCTGGATTTCCTGGACCGTGTCCGAGACGTGGACGAACATGTTGAGATTATTGTTTTGACCGGTTTTACCACAATTCAAAACGTCATAAGAGTATTGAGAGATGTGGGCGCAGCCGATTATCTCTCAAAACCATTAAACGATATGGAAGAACTTGTCAGTGCCGTGAAAAGGGTTTTGCGAAAACGGAAATCGGGGAAATGACCGCTCCCGGGACCAAGGGAGGATATTGGAGGAGACGATATGACCGAGAGAGATGAGCATACGCTGCTTTTTCACCTGGGTGCCATTAGAGAGGGAATACGATGCTTCGAAAACGCCTTTCAAGGGGTTACGCGGATGATCCTCGAAGGGGATATCACAAAGGTTACGGTGACAGGGAAAACGACTTATGACTTCAGTATTTTCCGTACCGGTAAAAAGCACATTATCGGCATGTACGATGAACTGAACAGTTTCGTCTCTTACGTGAAAGATGCGGCGGAAGGCGGATCATCCAAGGAGATGGCCTATGTGCTGGTGGGAGAGCCCGGAAACGGGAAAACCTTTTTTGTCGACTTTCTGTGTGCCCGTTACCGCGATTTTTTGGCCACGCCGGGCAACCGGAAGTATACCTTTCAGTTCACGAACATGGATCGTCTTGGCGGCTACGGCAGAATTAGCACCATCGAGTCCCAGACCTACGAGGATCCCATGATTCTGGCCATGAATCTCTTTGAATCCTCCGATGAAAACAAAGCATTTCTTTCGGAAAAGGGCGGTTTTTCGGATAGCCAAATCGAAACCGTCTATGAGAATTACAGACCGCTGGGGGCCTGTTCCGGGTATATCTGGAACGATATTCGCAGACTGACAGATGGAAACATGGAGGAGATGCTGACCTTTATTCGAATTGTCCCGGTGCCACTGACGGAGAGCCTGGGAACCGTCACCGGAAAGTATCCCGCAAAGGACAAGATTACATCCTCGGCCGTTGATCTGCTTGGAGAAGAATCGATTCAGCGGCTCCTCCATGTGACCGACACCAATAATCCCTACCGTTTTGATCTGAAACGCGGAGCGCTCGCACGGGTGGCGGGTGGCGGTATCCATTTCAGCGACGAAATATTTAAAAACAAGAGGGATCTCGTCCAGGTATACCTGGGAGTGATTCAGAATAGAAACATCGAAATCGACGGTTTTAAATGGCCCATCGACACCTTGATCATCGCGACCAGCAACAATTCGGAATATCACGCATTTCTTGCGGAACGGGAAGAGGCCCCCATTGTGGATCGGTGCCGCATCTGTTACGTCTCCCATAACACCAACTACCGGCTTCAGAAGGACCTCACGGCGTACGCCATCGGCAGTGAGACAAGGACTACCCTGACCAGACAGACGCTCCATCAGGACCCCAATCTCAATTATGCGGCTTCGGTGGCGGTGGTACTCTCCCGCCTTCCCCGATCGGAAAAAATCACACCGGTGGAAACCATGAAACTTGCAGCCGGAGAGGTGGCCGGGGAAAAAAGCATCAAGACCCTCGCCGAAGTGATCGACACGCTCAGCCAGGATCCGAACATTACCAACCGCTTCGGACAGAAGGGCTTGGGTCAGCGAAATCTGGGGAGGGCCATTCAGCTTTTGGTGGAAAGTTCCGAGACCAACGAAGGTGAATGCATGTTTGCCTACGATGTCTTCAAGGCCCTGGAAAGGGTGGTCCTGGATTATGTGCAGGAGGCCAATGACCGGGCCAAATACCTGGAGGATCTGAAAATCGGAAAAGGATTGTACCGCGAACGGATCATGACGGAGATGTTCAACGCCTATATGGATGAGCCCTTGGCCATTCGAAAGGACGTCATCAATTACGTTAACATGATTATCGGCGTTGATGCGGAAAACCTAGGGCCCGATATGATGTGGAAATACAAGGACCCCCAGACAGGCGAATTAAAAGCGCTCAAGATCGACGAACGGTTTATCGCCAGCGTAGAGGAAAGACTCGGCCTCAAAACAAAGGAGCAAAAGGAAACCTTTCGCACAAGCATTCGAAAAATATACGGGCAGAAGATTTCCGTTCGCCCCGATTACGACTTCATGGATAACCTGGAGTTGGTGAAAGCAATCACCGATGTACGGCTAAAATCGGATATTTCCGGAGCGGGCAGCCTGATCGGCGCGCTCGCCAACCGCACCAACGAAGAAAACAAACGGCTTTATGACCGCATGGTCAATACCATGCTCACAAAACTCCACTACTGCAAGACATGCGCCCAGAAGACCCTGGAGTATTTCTGCACTCAGGAAGATGATCAATAGTTGAGGCATGATCGGTTATGAAAAGCGATTCCAAGAAAAAATCCGGCGCCGAACAGCGATTTATTGAAAACCCCGAGGTGACATCCGTCGGGCCAGTCATCCCATCGCATGGAAGCTACGGCGTGAGCGTCCATACAGTGGATGAACTCCTCGAACGGGACAAAAAAAGGGAAGAAGACGGTTTTCCACGCAAAATCCGTGTGGGACGGATGATAAAACCGGGAAAGGGGGATAAGGATAAGATTGTCATTGTTCCCACCACCGTGGAGGAAAAATTTATCCACGACAGTTCTTTCAAAACAGAGGAAGGGGGGCCATCGGGGGGCACCGGGGAAGGCGAAGAAGGCGAGGTGATCGGTGAGGAGCCGATTCGGGAGCAATCGGGTCAGGGGGGCGCAGGGGAAGGTGAAGGAGGCCCCCACGAAATGGAATCCAGCGCCTACGACCTGGGAAGGGTTCTCACGGAAAAATTTGAACTGCCGAACCTGAAAGAGAAGGGAAAGAAACGTTCTCTCACCCATTACAGCTATGACCTGACCGATCGAAATCGCGGGGTGGGTCAGATTTTGGACAAAAAGGCGACGCTAAGGAAAATCGTTGAGACCAACATCAGTCTGGGCAATTTGCCGGACCGGGAAAATATCGATCCAACGCGTTTTGTGATATCACCGGGAGACATGATCTACCGCATTCTTTCCCGTGAAATCGACTATGAGTCGCAGGCCATGGTATTTTTTTTGAGGGACTACTCCGGTTCCATGCTCGGCAGCCCGACGGAACTGGTGGTTTCCCAGCATGTATTGATTTACAGCTGGCTTTTGTACCAGTATGCCAGACAGGTGGAAACCCGGTTTATCCTCCACGATACGGAAGCCAATGAAGTTACGGATTTTTACACCTACTACAATTCCCGCGTCGCGGGCGGGACGAAAGTGGTCTCCGCGTACCGGTTGGTGAACGAGATCGTGCAGAAAGAGAGCCTGGCAAGGGATTACAACATCTATATCTTCCACGGCACGGACGGCGATGACTGGGACAAGGATGGGAAGGAAACGGTTCCGGAGCTCAAAACCATGCTGACCTACGCCAACCGCATCGGAATTACCGTCGTGGAAAACACATTCGGCGCAGGCGCGCAAACACAAGTGGAAAAATATATCGCCGCTTCAAAACTTCTCGAGGAATATCCCGCATTGATCCGAATGGATACCATGAAGGGAGATGCGGATGAAACGCGGCTGATTGAGGGAATCAAGAAACTCATCGAATGAAGGGATGAAGGATGGAACTGATCAATCAGCATACAAAGGGCATCATGGAAGGGTGCAAGGAGCGGGCGCGGGAGGCCGGTCTTTGTTTTCAGGACCAGACGCTGGAGTATGTGGTTACCAACCGGGACCTTATCGAACTCTCTCCCAAATTGATGATCCCCACACTTTACGATTATTGGGTACACGATGTGGAAGTACTCAGGGAAAAGGGCCGGTATGAGCTTTATCCCTCCAACCCCTACGAAACCGTTATCAATACGCGGCCTGCCATTTCGTTTTATAACGACAACAACCCGGACTGGCTCAATGTGATGATCTTCTATCACGTGTTGGCCCATATTGACTTTTTTCAAAACAATCTTTTTTTTCGCCATACCTGGGACTACGATTTCAATGGCCAGGCCCTTTCCGATAAACGGGCCATCAGCAAGTTGAGGAGTGAAAAAGGGCGATGGGTGGACTATGTGATAGAATTTACCCGAGGCATCGATAATCTGGTCGGGTATTTTGAGACGCTATCCCAATTGAACCGCGTTTCCATACCGGAGTGGTCGAAACGTCTGAATTTCTATTTCGATGTTTTCCTGCAGCAGATCAAGAAAGTCAGCACCAACGAATATATTAAGGAAATCGAACGATACAATTCATTTATCAAAACCCATGGCGCTGAACAGGGTGAGGATTTCTTCTTTTCGGAAACGCGCGTCGAGTCGCCGGAATTTGAAGCGCTTTATGAAAAAAGCCTTAAAGAAGAAAAGGGGAACAGGCGTGATTTGATCCAATATCTAATGAGGCAATCGGATTTTCTGAACAAAGAAGAAAACATGTGGATGAAGATCGTCATGCAGGTCGTTCGAAAGACCTCTCTTTTCTTTCAGCCGCAGATTCGAACCAAAATTATGAATGAAGGCTGGGCCAGCTATTGGCATGAGACGCTTTTCATGAAAGATGACCGCATCCATGGCCATGAAGTCGATTTTGCCCGGGTGAACGCCAAAGTGACAACCATGCCCCGGGTGGGACTGAATCCGTACGCCTTGGGAATGCGGTTGTTTTATTTCGTTGAGGAAATGGTTGATAAGGGAAGATTCTCTATCGAATTTGAGAGGATCAGCGACGTTGAAAAGCGAAAAAAATACGATTCCGGTGACAAAACGGGACTCGATTATATTTTTCAGGTAAGGGAAAACCATTCCGATTTTTCATTTATCAGCACGTTCCTGGATGACGACTTCATTCGAAAGAACAAGTTGTTTGTAAGTGGAAGGAAATTGAACCGTGCAAAGGGCGTGTGGGAATACTTTGTCAAAAGCAGGGATCCGGAAACCTATCGCAGGATGTTGTTGGACAGTCTGTACCACCCGCCCCGCGTGGATATTGATGAAGAGAAGGGGAAGGCGGACGGTAGCCTCTATCTGGTCCATCGTTTTGAGGGAAAACCGCTGGTCAAAGAATTCATCAAAAACACCATGCTGGGGATTGAATTCTTGTGGGGCGGTCCGGTTCAACTGGAGACCAGCGAACCGATTTCCGCATCCCCGGTTGAAAAACAGCCCTCTCCCGGTTTTTCGCCCATGAAAAAGGAGGAAAAGGAGACTGAGATAAAATGGCAACGGGTCCTGTACACCATGAAGGACCGGAAGCTGACAAAAAAAACGCTCCAAGGCTAACCCTTTTATTGATCTCATGGGAGTTGAATGAACGACATGGAAACACAAGAAAAAGCACATCATGCCATGGAAATTCTCACCGGGCGCCTGAAGAACGGCGAAGCCCACAGTGCACTTAGCTTTGAACGCTTTGTCGAACGGCTCCTGGAATCGCCGGAAATGCAGTTAAGAAACATCTTTCAATTTTTTCACGACATGGTGAAAAGCCACATAGGAGAAGGTATTGATGAATATCCCGATGATCATGAATCCATCGGTTTCTATGAATATGACTGTGCCAGGTTGTTCACTGAAGGGGTAGACTACCCGTTTTTTGCCGATCGTATTTTCGCCAATCGGTTGATGGATCTTATCAAGGCAATGAAAAGAAGTGCACAGCAAAACAAAATATATATTTTTGACGGGCCTCCGGGTTGCGGTAAAAGTACCTTTTTAAACAATATTCTCACGAAGTTTGAGGAATACGCAAACGGTGATGAAGGCCGCCGTTTTGAAACCGTTTGGCGGTTGGATAAACGGGTGTTCGGTTGTGAAGCAACAGCCTCACAAAGGCCGGCCCTGGAAAGACTGCTACGACTGTTGGGGGGTGTTGAACCGGAATGCAGGGATGCGTTGGAAGCGGAAGATATCGGCGAAGCCATTGAGACAACGGATCCTGAGACGTTTGAGGGTTTTGAGGTTTGTCCGGAAGAGGCCATCCTTGAGCTTCCCTGCCCCTGCCATGATCATCCGGTGCTGATGATTCCGAAGAGTGTACGCCTTGCTTTTTTTGAAGCGCTTTTTGAAGGAAATCCGTTTTTGGAAAAGCTGATGGGTGAAAAAGAATACGGCTGGGTGTTCAGGGACAACCCTTGCACCATCTGCAGTTCTATTTTTGAAACACTCCTTGAAAAGGGACAATCTCTCGATAGCGTCTATGGAATGCTCTATGCCCGACCTTACAGGGTAAACCGGCGACGAGGGGAAGGGGTGAGTATCATTAATCCCGGTGACCCTCCCATGAAGCGTTCTTTTCTCGGCAACCCCATGCTGCAAAGACGGATAAATCGACTCTTCGGCGACAGCAATCTTGTGAAATACGTTTATTCCCGATACGCCAAGACGAACAATGGCATCTACGCGCTCATGGACATTAAATCCAACAACACCAAACGACTGATGCGGTTGCACAATATCATTAGTGAGGGCGTCTACAAAGTGGAAGATCTCGAGGAGAATGTGTACTCGCTGTTCTTGGCGGTCATGAATCCGGAAGACAAGAAAGAGATCCACAATATTCAGTCGTTTGCCGACCGTATCGAGTACGTGAATATCCCGTATATCATGGATTTCAAGACGGAAGTGGAGATCTACCGGAGTGTCTTCGGAAAACAGATTGAAATAAATTTTCTTCCTCGGGTGCTCAATAATTTTGCAAGGGTTATCGTATCGAGTCGTCTCAATGTGAAGTCGGAAGCACTTCTTGAATGGATTTCCGACCCGGCCAAGTACCGGGCTTACTGTGACGAAAACTTGCAGCTCCTAAAAATGGAGCTTTATACCGGTCTCATTCCCTCCTGGCTTTCGGAAGAGGACCGCAAGTCCTTTACCGCCAAAAGAAGACGCAAGGTGATTTCAGAATCCGAATCGGAGGGGCGAAAAGGATTCTCGGGGCGTGATTCCATCAAAATCTTTAATGAATTTTATTCCATACACGCCAAGGAAGATAAGCTTATCAATATGAAAATGCTACACCACTATTTCAGCAGCACCCGAAAAGACCTGGGCGCTTCCATTCCGGCGGGACTCCTGGATTCCCTGCTCCACATGTATGACTACACCATTCTTCAGGAGGTAAAGGAATCTCTTTACTATTACAATGAGGAACAGATTTCCCACAATATTCAGAATTACCTTTTTGCACTGAACTTCGAAATCGGAACGGAGGAAACCTCGCAATTTACCGGTGACCGAATCGAAATCACCGAAGATTACCTTCAAGGCATCGAAACGCACCTTCTAAATGGGAGCACGGATGAAGAACGGCGCATTCTGTTTCGAAAAGAGACTCAGAAAGAATATACCGCCAAGACACTGACGCAAGAGATAATGGTGGAGGGGCGCTCCCTTTTGGACACAACCCTTTACGGGTCTCTCCATGAGCGTTATGTTTATCATCTGAAAAAGAAGGTTCTCGATCCTTTCCTCAAGAATGAAAACTTCAGGCGCGCTATCAAGGACTACGACGAAGAGGATTTCAAGGCCTACGGTGAAAAAATCAGGGATGACGTTTCCTATATGATCCGGAACCTTTGTGAAAAACACGGCTATTCGAAACAGGGGGCCAAAGAAGTCTGCATCTATGTGGTAGACAATGAACTGGCAGGAAAGTTCGTTGAATCTTAATGGGGTAGTGCCACCGTAATGAAACGTTCGCATCCTCAGGCCCCTTTCGCAGACATGTTCCGCAATCTTTCCCTTGACAGAGAAATCCGCACTTGATATAGATTTTGATCCAGATAGTGCAAGATGAACTTGCCTGGGCTGTCAGCAGCCTCACCATACACCTGAAAATCCAGCTTCAACAACATAGGCCAAGAAGGCCGCACCGGTTTCCATGCCGGAGGTGGCTTCTTGGCCTTTTTTTGTGCACATGAGGAAAGGGGGTAATGGAAAAAGAAAGATAGAAACCGATATTTGAAAACAACGTTGGGAAGGCGACCAGGGTTCCCTCGCAAGGATATGCGGCCGCCTTCCCCTCTGGAAGCCCCTCGGAAAGAAAAAGCGACCAGGAGCATTTTTTATCATAAGCAGCTGCTCTCCGTCAACTTCCATGTGCTTCGATCCGAGTAGATACAATCCCGGGTAGATGGTGTTCGCCTGGAATGAATCCTGGTTCAGGAGGAGGAAAACGCTAATGAAAAAAAATGCCAAATTACATCACACCTCTATCAAACGCTTAGGGGTGTGGACCCTATTCATATTTTTGATGGGTCTGCCTGTTTTCCCGGTCTATGGGGAAGAACAGACGGAAACAACCCAAACAACCCAGAAAGCCGCAACAGAGGAAGAGAAAAAAAAAGACGCCCAAAAGTCGGTGCAACTGGAGGACATCACGGTCATGGCGGCCCAGCCGGGCGTTGAAATCACGCCGGACAAGACCATCGTCCGGATGGATGAATTTATCAAACCGGGAGATGTCAGGACTCTCACCGACGTGCTCAAGACCATGGGCGGCATCGATGTCATGCGCACCAATCCCATGATGGCAAGTCCGGGGGATGAAGTATCCATCCGGGGCATGAACGAAGGCCGACTGGTGATTGAAATCGACGGCAGGCGAATCAACCACACGGGCCACAACGGCCGCTACATCGTGGACTGGTCCACCCTCAACCTGGACGACATCGAAAAGATCGAGATCATCCGGGGCGGCTCCTCGGTGCTCCACCCCTTTGCCATCGGCGGCGTTATCAATATCATCACCAAAAAGGGTCGAAAGACCGACGATCCCACCCCCACCATAAAGGCCAAGGCCGGTATCGGCTCTTTCACCACCACCACCGAGGCCCTTTCCATCGATGGGGGGGCCTTGGATTTTGTGGGGTATGATTTTTCGGTCAACAACGGCCACACCAACGGCTATCTGCGGAACAACTATCAGGATTCCCTTGCTCTGAACGGGCATTTGAGTTTCTTCATGCCCCTGGACGCGGTTCTGGAGCTGAGCGTCAAATACAGCGACGTGGATTACGGCTTTCCGGTTGTGAACGATCCCTCCCGGTCGGATTATGATCCCTCATCCCCCGACTTCTATAGCGATGCCGACCAGCTCCGTCATCTGAACTGGCCCCAGTACGCAGCCAACGACCCCCATTGGGTGAAGCACACCACCTACCTGGACGGCATCTTCCACATGCCGGCGGGTCCGGGCACGGTCCTGATCCACGGATATCAGACCACGGGGAGGCGCTGGACCAGCATGTACACTAAGGCGGGGGTGTTTCAGTCCGACGTGTTCGTAGACGACGAGACCACAGGGATCATTGTAGAATACAAGGACATTGAACTCTTCGATTTCAACAAGGTGACCGTGGGCTATGAGAACCAGGTCCTGGGCCAGCCCAGTTCCAACCCCGACATCTATCGGGTCAATTCCGGCTATATCCAGGATGTCATCACCCTCGGGGAGAGGTGGCGCCTCACGCCGGGCGTTCGCTATTACCACGTGGACATGGATACATATTATTCCAACTTCGGCACGGCATTTCCCGCATCCGGAAAGAAAGAAACCGATGAAGGTTTCTATCCCAGTCTGAGAGCCGATTTTCAGGCCACCGATGAGACGGCCGTTTATGCGGCCGTGAGTCGCTCCTATCGGCTGCCGTGCCCTTGAGACTATTACTGGTGGGCGCGGTGTGCGTCCGAGGACAATCATGTTTTAAAGCCTGAATCCGCCTGGGAGTACGAGATAGGCGTCGTTCAGGACATGGATCCGGTTAATCTGAGAGCGGCTCTATACTACTATGACATTAAAGACTTCATTAACGACAACGGCATCACATCGCCCGGGACCGGGCTTGGGAGCAACTGCCTGTACAACATCCCCCACTTCAAGCTCTATGGCGGTGAAATCGAGGCGAGCCTTCGGCTGGGTCGGTTCCAGGGAACCCTCTCCTACAATTACCAGAACTACAGTGCGGATACCACCGGGTATGAAGAGGACTGGACCTATTATCTTCCGGGGCTTCTGCCCCACAACAAGGTCAAGTTTCTGGGTAATTACGAGGTCTGGCAAGGGGGACTGGTCCAGTTGAGTACCATCTTCGTGGACGAACGGAGTGCTCAGAAGCCGGGCACCCCGGATCTGGATTCCTATTTGACCTTTGATATCGGTTTTCAACAGGCGTTTACTTTCGGCGGCGTCAAATGGAAGGCTGAAACCTACTGCAACAACTTCACGGGCGCCAATTATGAGGAAATCGCCGGATACAAAATGCCCAAGTATGTGTGGGGTTTTTTGCTGAGCGCCCGATTCTAGAAAGGATAAGGAAAAGGAGATTCATGGAAAATATAAAAATCAGACTTTTTTCAGTATGGTTTGTGACGGCGTGCCTGCTGGCGGCGGCATGGCTATTTCCATCCACTGCCATGGCCTGGGGTCGGGGCCATCTGTACGTGATCGGCGCGGGGCCCGCAGGCCCCAGGACCGCCACCCTTCAGGTCCTTGATGCCCTCAAGCAAATGGATGTTTTGGTGGCCCCGCAAAAACAGATCGATCTGTTCGCCGAGTACGCGGGCCAAAAACCCGTCCTGTTCGATCCCTGGACGGACATCTGGGACTACAAGGGGAAAAGCATGTGGGAACTGGATGCGGCTGAACTGGGGGCCTTTAAAAAAGAACGGTTCAGAATCCGGGAAGAACGGGTGGCCAAAATCAAGGGCCTTCTGGCCAAAGGAAAAGACGTGGGGCTCATGGAATACGGCAACCCCTGCTTGTATGGCCCCAGCCACTGGTATGTGGAGCAGTTCGATCCTGAGGACGTGGTTGTCATTCCGGGGATGGGGTGCGACGCGGCGGCAATGGCCGCCCTCAAGAGAAGTACCATCCCCGCCCATGACAGCCATTTTGTGATCCAGACCTCCCCCTTTTCATTGATGCGATGGGGAGGAAAAGAACAGGGTATCCTCAAGAATCTGGGCAAGTACCCTTCCACCATGATTTTCTATATGGCCTTGTGGAAACAGGAAGCGCTGTTCAAGGTACTCAATGGCTGCCTTCCTCCGGAAACGCCGTGCGCCGTGGTTTTCTGGGCCGGTTATCCGGAAAAGGAGCGGATCCTGCGGGGAACCGTTGGGGATATGTCGGAAAAGCTTTCAAAAGACAAAGAGAAATTCATGGGGCTCTTATTCGTGGGTCGCTTTCTTGAAGGTAAACCCTATGAAAACGCCATGATACGGTCCCAGAAGGAATTGGGGAAAAACAATAAATAATCAGTTGGTCTTAGGCCTTTGTTCCCATGCTCCGGCATGGGAGCCGGGCCATATTTTCAAGCATCTACAATTTTTTTGAAATAATGGAGGATCATTAAAATGAAAAAGATGTTTCAGATAGCCTTGCTGTGCCTGTTTCTCGGTTTCGGCGGTTTGGCCTGTGCCCATTCCCTGTGGTTTAATGTGGATGGGCACAAGTGTGGTGTCAATGAACCGGTGAAAATTGAACTGGGTTGGGGACACAAATTCCCCAAAGATACGGAAATCAAGGAAGGGATGCTAAAAGAGGTGTTTGCCTTGGTGCCGGATGGAAAAAAAATCCCCTTAAACCGGATTTCAAATACCCTGTTTGAATTCGTGCCGCCCGAAAAGGGTGTTTATGTGATTTCCGGAAATGTCCATCCCGGCTTTGTGAGCAAAACCACCCAAGGGTACAAAATGGGTCCTAAAAACAATTTTGAACAGGTGATTTCCTGTTTCCATTACGACCTTCGCGGCAAGACCTATCTTTATGCCGGCGAACCATCGGAAATGCCGCTTAAAACAGTTGGAGATCCCCTTGAAATCATTGCAATGAAAAATCCGTTTGACCTTAAACGGGGCGCGGATTTGCCCGTAAAGGTGATGTTCAACGGCGTCCCCCTTGCCCACGCGGAAGTCCACGCCACCTATGCCGGGTTTTCGGATCAGCCCTTTACATTTGCCATGACGGTCAAGACCGACGAAAACGGCATTGCAGAAATCGTCCTTTCGGAAAAGGGGGAATGGTTTGTTTCCGCAACCCATGAAATCTCCTACCCCGACAAAAAGGAATGCGACACGCAAAAGTATAATGCCACGCTTACCTTTGACGTGAAGTAACGCCTGCATTACAGGGCGCAAACATGAAATCCGAAAACCCCGTTCACAAAGAATTGAAAAGGGACCTCGGCGTAGGGTCCGCCACAATCCTCGTGGTCGCCAACATGATCGGCACCGGGATATTCACCACGTCAGGATTTATCATGGGGACCGTGGGCAGCCCCAAGGCCATGCTGTTGTGCTGGTTCATGGGCGGTATCCTGGCGCTCTGCGGCGCGCTTTGCTACGGAGAGCTGGGGGCCATGTTTCCTCAAGCGGGCGGCGAATACGTCTTTTTGCGGGAGAGCTTCGGCAAACTCATGGGCTTTCTTTCGGGATGGATTTCCCTGGTGGTCGGTTTTTCGGCACCCATTGCGGCCGCGGCCATCGCTTTTGCATCGTATTTCTTCCGCATTTTCCCGGACAGCCTGATCCGGGATCCGCATGCTTCCTTTTATGAATCCTCCTTTTTCAATATCTCGCCCATTACCCTGCTTGCCTTGGGCATCATCCTGTTGTTCTCGGCAATTCAATGTTATGGTCTCCTTCTGGGAAGCCGTGTACAGAATTTTCTGACCGGCTTCAAGATCGCCATCATCTTCATTTTTATTGCTGCCGCGCTTATTTTGGGGAATGGCTCCATGGCGCATTTCTCCGTGGAAACCCCGCTTGATGCCATTTTCTCAACGGGATTTGCAAGCTCCCTCATATTTGTTTCCTTTGCCTACAGCGGCTGGAATGCGGCCGCCTATTTGGGATCCGAAATCAAAAACCCCGCAAAAAACATACCCCGCGCCCTGTTCTGGGGGACGCTTTTTGTGATGGTGCTGTACCTGCTGTTAAACATCGTCTTCATCTATGCCCTGCCCGTTTCGAAAATGAAAAACGTCGTGGAAGTGGGTGCGAAATCCGCATTCGCACTGTTCGGCGGCGGCGTTGAAAGAGCCTTTTCCGGAGCCATCACCTTCTGTCTCTTGTCCGTTATCAGCGCCATGATCATGGCGGGTCCGAGAGTTTATTACGCCATGGCCAAGGATCATCTGTTCTTCAAGCGGTTCGGGCGGGTAACCCAAAGGCGCCGAACACCCGGCCAGGCCATTATGCTGCAGGCAGCCATCGCCGCGTTCATGGTTCTCACATCCTCTTTTGAAAAATTACTCATCTATATCGGTTTCACCCTCTCCATTTTTGCCGTACTCACGGTTCTGGGCATGATGGTAATCCGGATTAAGGGGACTCATCCGGAGCGTTCCTACAGGACCTTCGGATATCCGTTCACGCCGATTTTGTTCATATTGAGCAATCTCTGGATCATCCTATTTTCCATATATGCCAATCCATTGGCCACAATTTGCGGAACGGGCACGATCCTCTGTGGTGTTCTCATTTTTTGTTGCTTCAACAGGAAAGCACCGTGTGCTTCCTTGCGGAACCGACTTCCGCTTATGGCTCCTCCTGCGAACCCCGGAGAAGCGCTTCAAAAAAAAGAAAGTTATGAGGTTTAAAATGTTCTTCAAAAAATCCGCCGTTATTTGTCTTCTGGTCCTTTCCTGTTTTTTGCTTCCCCATTTTGCCCATGCCCACACCTACCGGGTGCCGGTTGTGGTGGACACGGACATGGCCCTGGATGACATGCGGGCCCTGATCATGTTGCTCAATTCCCACATGGTGGACATTCCTCTCATCGTGGTTTCGGACGGCGTTTCATCCCCTGAAAAGGGGGCTGCCAATCTCAACATTTTGTTGTCATGCCTTGATCGCGACCACATTCCCGTGGCCATGGGCAAAACCTCGGACATGCCGCCGCCCATGTTCCGGCCACTTTCCGAAAACATCCAGTGGCCCGATGATTGTGCACCGCCTTCCCAATCCATTGCGACAAAAACCGCACCCGCCGCCATTTTGGAAGCATTGAAGGCGCAAGCCGGCCCGGTGGTCTATCTCTGCCTGGGTCCCATGACCAATCTGGCCGAGGCGATTCGCCGGGACCCGGAGATCAAGAGCAAGATCTCCCGCGTCATCTATTTCGGGGATCACCCTCAAAGCGCCGACCCCGGCTGGAATACGGCCCGGGACATCCATGCCGCATCCACGGTTTTTACATCGGGTGTGGATGTCTATTGCATTCATCCGACCGAAAGAAATCTTCGTCCCTTCGATCGAAACCTGCTTGAAAAAATAGAAATTATCGGGTCCCCGGCGGCGCAACTGGTATCCACCCTTCACGGGGGTACTGCGGTTCAAGAAGCCATCGATCAACAGCATCTCATGATATGGGATGAAAATACCGTGATCTACCTGGAAAACCCCGAACTTTTCAAGGTGGGGCCCGTTCCGGGCCACGCACACCTCATGCAGCTGAAGGATTTTGACCCGGAAGAAGTATCCAGGGCCTATTTGGGATGTCTGGGGTACCCGGCGGACGACCACCTGGATCCCCGTCACGCAGTGGTGCTGAAAATGTTCCCCCATGATCCCGCCATGTTCAAACCGGATGTGGCCCTTCGTGTGAACCGGATCATCGCCAAATACGGCGTTGAAGAATGGAAGGCCGCTGTTCTCACCCATGAATTGCACCGGCACCTGGGCATATACTCCCTGGTGGGGGCCAAAATGGGTGTCAGGGCCAGGGAAATTCTGGATGCCCCGTTTGATGTTTTAAAGGTAGTTTCCCATGCCGGAAGCAAACCGCCGCTCAGTTGCATGAACGATGGGCTTCAGGTGTCTACCGGCGCCAGCCTGGGGCGGGGAACCATTCACATTGACACCGTAAATCCAAGGCCGTCGGTAACGTTCATCTACGGAAAGGAGCGGCTTGACCTGACACTGAAAAGGGAATGGCAGGAGAAAATAAAGGCCGACATCAAGGCGGCCATCCGGCAATTCGGTGGCTTGAACAAATCGTATTTTGCCCATATCCGAAAACTTTCAATTGCCTACTGGCAGGATTTTGATCGTGGGGAGATTTTTTATGAAAAACTGGGTCCGGCCAAATAGTCTTCTTCTTTCCATCATGCTCCTCTTGATTCCCTGCGGGCTTCTGGCCCACGGGGTCAAGGGAAAGATCACCGCGGGGACCGGGGCCACGGTGGTCACGGCCCGGTACAGCACCAATGACGTCATGAGCTATGCCGCAACAACCATACGCCCGCCTTCCGGGGAAATGGATTTTCAGACGGGCAGAACCGACCGAAACGGCCGGTTCTGCTTTTTTCCGGACAGGGATGGCGATTGGGAAGTGACCGTTGACGATGGAATGGGGCACCGGCTGAAGATGACGGTGCCCGTCGGCAGGGATCGCTCCCTCACAAACGACCTGGAGGCTGCCTCTTTAGACCGGAATTCACCCTCGTTGTATGCAAACGCCCTTTCGGGTCTGGGCATTATTTTCGGCGTCTCCGGGTGGCTCATGTGGTGGAGAACCCGGAAAATCCGTCAAAAAGAGCCATAGACCGGGTTGCCAGAGGAACGAATTTACCGCCCGCACCAGGGTTTCTCCGGGGCCGCAGGGAACAACACCTGCGTATTGGCCTGAGGGTGAAGGGGTTTCACGATCTCTCAAGAAAAATCCGATGGTCCACAAGATTCATCTCTCTGACACGCCCCTGAACGGTCTTCTGCTCCCCGAACAGGTCGGTCAATCGCCAGGCGTCATCCCCGTCCGGCTCCATCATGTCGACGGATTCCATAATCAGTTCTTCTTCGCCGTTGTCACGGAAATATACGTTCGCCTCACACATTTTTGAGCACCTCCTTCACCATAAGAACGGCTTTTTGTACCAAATGGGGCAAGGGTTCCCTGGATTGCCCCACGATTCCAACCAGTTCCTGTGAAAGCGGAAGTAATATTTTCCGCGCAGGGCTTGAAGCGATGGCTTCGGCCATCTTGGGCGTAATCTCACCCAGCATGGCATTGGCCCACAGAATACCGATCGGTCCGATAATACAGTCCGCTTTCCTTATCCCCCAGCAAATGGCATTTTCGCCGGACGCTCCCCTGTTGGCACCGGCCTTCAGCATGTTGGCAACGGCCACGGCGTTCGTCCCCAGTGCCACCAGCGAAACGTTTTCATCAAGGGCCGGTCTTAAGTATTTGATCAGGGTGGCACCGATACCACCTCCCTGACCGTCGATGACACAAATCTGATTTTCCAACTGTAATGTCTCCTCCAGTCCGCGGCAATCCAACAAACAAAGACAGTCACGGCAACACTCCCAAAAAAACGGTTTCGCTTTTCATTCACGCCCCATGTCGCCGAACCGTCAATCCGTGTCCACCGCCACCATAACGGCAGCAAAAAAAAGCCACGAAGGAGGTTCACGGGATAAACCGGACAGCCTTCTTGGCTTTTCAAATTTGATCTCTATTATTGACGTGAAAATGCAATTTCTTATTGCACAACTTTAGATATTGATAAATCAACGACTGCCCATTGTCAAGATATTAAGGATTACCCTCCGGTTTTTCAACGGAAAACCCAAATCAACAGTCACAATCAATCTGAAAAATGGTAACAGTAATTAAGGCAAATTCAGCTTCCATGATCTCCAATCAGGGCCGCTACCGAAGATTCCTGCGGCGCGGATAGGACGCTTCCTCATTTCGACGTTTCCCCCAAAAACTGCACCGTTTTAAAAGTTAAAAATTTGTTGTATCTTAATCTTTCAAGCTGTCATCCGCGGGAGGAACATTTATTGCCGCTCCACGTTTGTTGCGGAATGGCGGATAGGCCGGGCGACACGATTTTTGACGACTATATCTTCGGCAAGCGCGCCATTGCATTTTTGTGGTAAGGACAAACAGCCAGGTTCGGAGAGGCCTTCCAACCCGGCGTTTTATTGCCGACCATCCGCGGAAACATTCGAAAAGAAAACTGATTGCAAATGGAAACCGTTATTGAGATTAAAGGTCTGACGCGCAAATTCGGTACCCTGGTAGCGGTCGACCACTTGGCGTTCGGAGTTTACCAAGGTGAGATCTTCGGGTTTTTGGGTCCGAACGGAGCCGGCAAGACGACGACCGTCCGCATGCTCACCGGCGTGATCGATCCCACAGAAGGTTCGGCTACCATACAAGGTCACGACATCCGCAAAGAGCCGTTGCTTTCGAGAGCGCACATCGCCGTCGTCCCCGAGGAAGCCAATGTATACCTCGATCTCTCTGTCCGGCAAAACATCATGCTCATGGCAGAGTTGCACGGTGTTCCGCGACATGGACGTCTCCGGGAAGCGGAGCGCCTGCTTGACGCACTCGGACTGGCGGAAAAAAAGAGACAGAAGGCCCGAACGCTCTCCAAAGGCCTCCGGAAAAGACTGATGCTGTGCGCTGCATTGGTAACGCATCCGCAAGTGCTGTTTCTTGACGAACCCACCAGCGGGCTGGACGTCCAGAGCGCAAGACTGATACGCCGGATGGTGACTGATTTGAACAGGAACGGCCTCACCGTGTTTTTGACCACGCACAACATGCGGGAAGCCGGCGAGATGTGCTCACGTGTAGCGATAATCGACAAAGGACGTATTGCCGCCATCGACACGCCGGAAAAGCTGCGTACCGCCATAAGTTCCCGCCAATACGTCGAAGTGCGTTTCGCGGGTGCCGCGCCGGAACATAATGAGCTTGCGTCGCTGCCTGGTGTCTCCCAGATCGATACGGACAACCATACTTACCGTTTGTACACCAAGTTGCCCGGCCGGGTGGTGACCGAGGTCGTCCGATTGGCGGACAGCAGGGGCCTGGAGATCACGGATCTCGGAAACCGCAAACCCAGTCTGGAGGATGTGTTTCTTCACCTCACGAGCGGGAGCATGGAAAGGAATATGCAGTGACAGGTCAAAGGAAGACGGCTCAGGCTTGGCGGCGGCAGTTGCATGGTTCGCTGGTTATCTTGAAGAAGAATGCCCGCTTGTACTATCTGAAACCGCCGGTGCTGATTTTCGGGGTTCTTTTCCCGGTGTTTTTCTTCCTTGCATTCAAGATGGGACGTCCTATCGCGGCTGAAAACGTCGTCCCGGGTATGATTGCCATGGCACTCTGGTTCACGGCGAGCGCAGTCGGGCCTTTGGTTACACCTTGGGAACGGAACGCCAGGACCTATGAACGTTTGATTTCCACTCCCGTGTCGCTGCCCGCGATTTTAGCCGGAGATGTGATGAGCGGATTTATCTTCGGAACCTGCCTGTCGGTTATTCCGGTTCTTCTGGGGCTCGTTCTTGCGGATGTTTATGTGGCGAACGTGCCATTGCTCATTGCCGGAATAGTGATGGGCGCGCTGAGCTTTGCTTCCTTGGGGGTGTTTCTCGCAGCCCCTCCGACAAGAGGGCCCTCCAACATCATGCTGTTGTCCAACTTGGTCCGGCTACCGCTGCTTTTCGTGAGTGGGATATTCATGCCGATTGGACAAATGCCCGTTTGGGCTCGGTGGATTGCACCGCTGTCACCGTTATCCTACGCAAGCGATTTGATTCGCGGCGCTTTTGGTCGTCCCGCATTCTTTCCGGTCTGGCTGAGCCTGCTTATGCTGGTTCTCTTTACGCTGTTTTTTTTCCTCGCATCCTGTAAATTCCACAATATGTGGCGGGCAAAGGGATTGTAGAATGATCACAGAAGCTCCGTGTCGAGAAAAGGGAGGGGCATTTTACCCAGGACCCGCACGATGTTGTTCAACTGCACCTCTACGGTTCCTTCATACACCTCCACAATGCGATTGTCCCGGTAACGCCGTTCCACCTCCTGATCCAGAAAATAGCCGTATCCGCCGAATACCGTTATGGCATCATCAATAATGGCTTTTGCGGTTTCCGGCACATGGTGTTTGACCACGGATGTAATCAGGGGAATGGAACGGGATAGCCGCGCGGGTCCCTTGTCACAGAGCCAGGCCCCATAATAGTTGAGCCATTTGAGGGACTGAATCCGGCTCCACATGCGGGCCAGTTTGTGTCCAACTCCCTGAAAATCGATAATGGGCCGGTTGAACTGCTTTCGTTCCCGGGCATGGGCCAGGGCCTTCAAAAAAGCGCCTTCGCAGTTTCCCAGGGCCTGCGCCCCGATCTCGATTCGGCTCTCATCCAGAAACTCCAGGACATTCATGAGCCCCCTGCCCCGCTCCCCCAGGATATTCTCCCTCGGAATTTTGAGATCATGAAAAACCACCTCGCTGCTGGAGGTCATCCGGAGTCCCATCTTGCCGGTGATCTCATTGATCTCCATGTTGCCGCCCAGCCACGAATTTGAATCCCGCTCCACCAGAATGGTGCTCATGCCCTTACCGGGACCGGCATTGGGATCTTCCTGGGCCAGAACGATGAAAAAGTCCGCATACTTCCCGTTGGTGGTAAAAATCTTGGTGCCGTTCAATACAAACCCGTCCGCCTCTTCTTCCAGGGTGGTCTCCATTCGGGTGAGATCACTTCCGTGGTCCGGTTCGGTAAAGGAGACGGCGGACACCCATTTTCCCGCCACCAACGGTGTGAGGAATTTTTTCCGCTGTGGCGGTGTTCCGAATTTTTTTACGATTTTGGCGGGAAGATATGCCAAGTGAATGGCCATGCCCATACCCGAATCCGCTTTGCAGAACGCTTCGATCACCAGTACGTTTTCCATCACGCCCAGCCCCCCGCCACCCACGTCTTCCGAATAATCCAGTCCGATAAAACCAAGCTCTCCGGCTTTTTGGTATATTTCACGGGGAAACCGATGGTCGGCCTCACACAAAAGAATGAAATCCTTGTCAAATTCCCCTTGTGCAAATTCAGCGGCCGCCTTTTTGATGTCCTTCTGTTCCCGGGTCAATTCAAAATCCATTACTCTTTTTCCTCCCTCGTGTGTGCATGATGATTTTATTTTTTGCTGATCTCTCTGCCGATGATCATGCGTTGAATCTGATTGGCGCCCTCAAAAATCTGTGTCAGCTTCGCGTCCCGAAACATCCTTTCGATAGGATAATCCCGGATATACCCATAACCACCAAGGACCTGTACCATGTCCGTGGTGATCTTCATGGCCGCGTCGCTGCAGAAAAATTTGGCCATGGATGCCAGTTTGGTGTTTTTCCGGCCGGAATCAAAGGCTACCGCCGCCTGCTCCATGAGCCCCCGGCTCGCTTCAATCAGTGTGGCGGCATCGGCCAGCAAAAACTGTATGGCCTGGTGTTCGATCAACGGTTTTCCAAAGGTTTGCCGGTTTCGGGCATATTCCACGGTATAATCCAGGGCCCCTTCCGCCAGCCCCAGTGAAAGGGCCGCCACCGCGGGCCTGGACATATCAAAATCCCCCATGGCGATTTTAAAGCCCTCTCCCGGTCTTCCAATGAGATTTTCCGCTGGGACCTTAACATCCTCCAGAATCACTTCCGCCGTGTTGCTGCCGCGAAACCCGCATTTCTCTTCGATTCGGCCGATGGAAATCCCCTCGCGGTCCCTTTCCACCATAAAAAATGACAGCTCCTTTTCCCCGGTTTTGGCCAAAACCGAATATAGCCCGGCCACCGAACCGTTGGTGGCGAATACCTTCCGTCCGTTGAGCACGTAATGATCACCCGACTTTCGGGCAGTACACCGGATAGCCTGCACATCGGAACCGGCTTCCGGCTCGGTCACCAGATATCCCATCAACTTCCGGCCATGAGAGATCATGGGACAGAATTTTCTCTTCTGGGCCTCATTTCCCGCAAAAATAAGGGGATAGCTTCCCACCGCCTGAATGATGAGCAAAAGAGATGAAGCCGCGCAGCCCCTGGCGATGGCTTCGATGGAGAGGCATAGGGTATGAGAAGGGTTTTCAGGCCATCCATCGTATTGTGGGGGGAGCATGATTTGTAAGAGTCCCAAATCCCAGAAAAGGGAAACGATTTCCCAATTGAAACTGCCGCTACGATCCGTCTCAGCCGCCACGGGTGCCACCTTTTGGTCAACAACCCGTTTGAGATTTTCCAGCAGAATTTTCTGCGCTTCCGAACGGTCAAACATTTCATCCTCCTGTTCCTTGCTATTGAAATATTTCTGGCGGCAGCCAGTCGGTGGTTTTCTTCTCCCGAAGCTCCGCGCTCAGTTCCAGGGACGCTTTCTTGACCATGTTGCCCAGACGCAAATAGTCTTCTTCATGAATACGGAAAGCAGGAGCCGCAATGCCCAGGCAAGCCGCCACCTTTCCCGTATGATTGTAAACGGGCGCGGCAATTCGGCAGACACCGCTTCGCATTTCCTCTCTATCGAATGCAAACCCCAACTTCAAAACCTCCTTCAGTTCATTCTCCAGCACGTCCAGACTAACAATGGTCTGTACTGTAATCTTCGGAAGCCCCATGCGCTTCATCACGCTTTTTCGCTTTTCAGGTTCCAGATGGGCCAGATAAACTTTTCCCGGCGCGGTGGCGTGAAAATAGGGATAGGCACTGCCGACCCGCGAAAAAAGTCTAACCGCATCCGGTCCCTCAACCTGCTCAATCAGAATCAGCTGATCTTTAACACGCGCAGAAAGCTCCGCGGTTTCTCCGGTACGATCCACCAGCTGCTTTAAATATTTGCGCGCCTGGGACCGAAAACCCATGGTGTTTAAAACCAGATTGCCCAGGTAGAGAAACTTGAAGCCGGGTCGATAGGTCTTTTTCTCCGGATCCAGAATCACATATCCGTTTTCCTTTAAAACGCCCATGATCCGCCACAGGGAAGGCACCGGAATATTCAGGCGTTCTGAAATGGTTTTGAGCCCCATCTCCGATTCCTGCTCCGCAAGTAATTCCAGAACATTTAAACCCCGTTGAAGGGCAGGTGCGCTGCTCCCGCATTTTTTCATATATGAAATCTCCTTTTCACATATGATATTATTCTCATATTGATTCTGTCAACTGTCTTTTTTCAAATTGCGCACGCAGTCCAGCCAGGCATCCTATCGGCGATTCATGTTGACATGGTTTGGTTTTGAACAAAACCACCAAAAAAAATAGCAGTCGCCGGAACTATCGGATTTTCCAATTTGACATATCAATATATCTTCGGCTATCATTCACTTTCATTTCTCAATGGAGGACGTAAATGGATTGCTTTTTCGGCTTCACCTGACGCACAAAGGAATTACCTGCCCGTGAACGGTAGGGTCGGGTCCGGCCGGAAAACCAAGATCCTTTTCTTCTTTGAAAGAGCGCATTTTCGGGTCTTTGTCAGTCCGATTTCAGGCACCAGCCGTTCCAACGCTCAAACGTCGTTTCATGACATCCCGAGCATTTCTTCCTTTGCTGCATCAATTTAATTCATGACGCCTGCGCCGATTCGGCGTCTTTCAGGAAACAACCTTAGCGGGGGAGGACCAAATGAGCGATTGGGAACCGAAAAGGGATCGGATCATCTTCATCAAGGGCGCAGGTGAGAAGGCCAGTGCCGTTGCCCATGCGCTTTACTGCGCCGGATTCAGAAAAGTCGTCATGACCGACCTCCCGGTTCCCAGGGCCGAAAGAAGAGGCGTTTCCTTTTCCGAAGCGATCATCGACTGGCGAAAAGAAATTGAAGGGGTCATTGCGGAAAGAGCGGAACCCTCACTGGACGAGATCGTCCAAAAATGGATGGAAAACAAAATTCCGGTAATTGCGGACCCCGATACCATCACGCTTCACAGCGTGAAACCGCATATCTTCATAGACGGTGTCATGGCCAAACGGAACATGGGGACAACCCTTCAAAACGCACCGTTGGTCATCGCCTTGGGACCCGGTTTTGAAGTTGGAAGAGATTGTCATTTCGCTGTAGAGACCAACCCCGCAAGCCCTTCCATGGGGATGGTGATTTTTGAAGGCCGGGCCGAAGAAAATACACGGGAACCCGCCCCCGTAATGGGCCTTACCAAAGAGAGACTGCTAAGGGCGCCCGCAGCGGGGAGGCTGGCCGCTTTCAAGGATATCGGCGACACGGTGAAAAAAGCGGAAATCGTCGCACGGGTCGATTCGGCGCCCATTACTGCGCCGATCCCGGGATGCGTCTGGGGGCTCATGCGTGACGGCATCCGCGTGAAACGCGGCCAGAAAATCGGCGACATCGATCCACGCGGCAGCAGGCGCAGCTGTTATGAAATCACCGCCGAAGCGCGTGCCATCGCCGACGGCGTGTTAGAGGGAATACGGATCTTTTCCCGCATCTGACGGGTTTCCGTCCATAAAGGACGGAGACCGACTAAGGAACTGTCCGTGATTAACAAGAACAATATTCTTGAATTGACGGCTAATCTTCAAATCTGTGAATTTCAAAATTGTTCAAGTTATTTTCGGACAGCTTCTAAGCGTTGATCATTACGCTGGTGGCCTTGATCACCACCTCCACATCCTTGCCAACGGCCAAACCCAAGCGTTCCGCCGATCCGACCGTGATGACGGAAACCACATCGACTCCCTCAGCAATCTCCAATGTGATCTCAGCCATGACCTGACCTTTTTTGATATCTTTAACCTTTCCTCTCAAAGCGTTTCTTGCGCTGAGTGCCATTTTAGCCCTCCAAAATGAAATAAAAAAAGCGACAGAGCTTCAACCAGTGTTAGTGCGGGACACTTTTTCACTAAAAACCAGCGTTGTCAAGACAACCCGGTTGCGATTTCATGTCTTCCTCCAGAGAGATTTTTTTCACTGGAGACCCGCAATCCAAAGCGATATCGAGGACACTTTTGTCGCCGTCCATCGTGAGCAACAGAACGGCCTTTTCGAGCCGGACACGGCGAACGACCGCATTGACCGTTTCACCGAGGAAGTTGCGGAAAATAGGATGAAAATGATATTTCGAAAAGCAGGCAACCCCGAAAAGTCGCGTCAGGCTCAGGTTCTCGCCCAAATAATCCCGGATGTAATCGATGGTGCGATTCAGCTTCATACTCAAATGAACCGCATCGTCCAAAGAATGCAGACAAAAAAGCTGTTGGAGGGGATAAAATGCTGCATTATCCAGATTCAAAATATTTGTTCAATCCCATATGCCGGTGCAAATTTAAGAAATCTTTCCGCCCCTGCTTTACCAGTATGAAAAGATAGTGCAGCCCTTGGTAAGGGAGCGCATATCGCTCAAGCCCCGGTTCTGTGCAGGAAAGACATTCCGGGCTTTTTCCGATTCTACGACGTATGCGGCGTGCCTTTTGGCCATGAAAAAGGGTGGTAACGGAATCGTCATGAATATTGCCGGGGCTTTGTCCCATCAACGGGCACAACAGCATCTCGCCTGTGCTTCGGACAAATAGATAATTGAATCCACAGGTGCAGGGTTTTTTCATAATCCCGGTTTCTAGATATCGCGCAAGAGCCTCTGCATGAAAGCTCCAGCGAAAGGCATCACTTCTGAAAAAATCGATCATCGCCCTTTTCATCTTCCCATCGAATGCCAGATCTTCTGATCGATCCGGGTTGAGATACCGTGCGGGCGTAATGATACAGGGTGAAATGATGGTAAACAGCCCGTTTTCATTCGCATAACTGGATATGGCTTCAAGTTCATTCACGTTAATGGGCAGAACCGTTGTTTTAAGGCCGATGATCAAATTGGGGTATTGATCGCGGAGATTTTTGAGACCCGAGATGGTCTCATGGACCCTTTTCCAGGCATCGGGATAGCACCGCACGCGGTCATGAATCGGTCCCACCGCATCCATGGCACAGACCATTACCAGATCCAGATTGGCCGGGCGCAGATTTTCCAGGATACTTTTTGAGGCCTCCAGCACACGACCCGTCAAAAGGCCGTTGGTAGTGATGGCAATGCTTTTCAGTTTCGTGAAATTCTCTTTTTTTAAGCGGCAGATTTCGCCGATCAGGTCCGCCAGATCCTTTCGAAGAAAGGGTTCCCCACCGGTAATATCCAATTCTATCAGTTCTGAAAAAAGATCTGAAGAAAGAAAAGCCACCCATCGCTTAAGGGACATGTCTTCCACATGCTCGGGAATCTTCCAGATATTGCACATAATGCATTTGGCGATACAGCGATGGGTCACCTCAAGGCTCAATGCCTGAGGTTTGCCCGCTTTTCCCGTTTGCCTGAAATAGCCGAACCGCAGAGCGTTCATGAACAGATGTCCGCAGAGTTTTAGAATAGAATCAGTCATCGGATTTCTCCTGTAGATGCCACGCGTACACCGCCTTTCTAAGAGCACAACGGTCTTCAACTGCCATGAAATCCCGGTCTACTGTGTAGGCCCTGCCCATACAGCCACCGGCACAATGTCCATGACCGGGGCAACTTTTACATTCCCGCATGTCCGTTTTTCGCTTTCGGGCCAACCCGGGGAGATGCGGCCATCTGGAAACCGCTCTGGTCAATATATCCTTTAAAGACGTATCATGTGCACCTGAAACGGCCAGATGATCGATCGGCAACATGATGCACGGATACAAAACCCCTTCGGCCGTCACATAGGGTCTTTCAAAACAGGCGCAGGTCTCGGATTGGGAATCCTTCCTTCCACGCCACCATTCCAAGCACGCGATATTGGCCATTTCGTGATACCGCTTTCGAAATGTTTTGTTTGTATGGTACAATGAAAGTAAAGCGGCATATTGGTCCGGTGTGGGCGGTTCAAGCCAAGGGTGTTCCCGCGACCGGCCTGCCCGCACCAGTGTCCCTGTAATCAGACGACCCACCCCCATGGACGACAGACGTTCCATCAAGCGGGGAATCGACGGAAAATTGTGACGGGTTTCCGTGAGCGCCACCACGGTCCGCTTTCCCAATCCAGCCTGGACCAATCGCTCCATGCCGCGCACGGCGGCCAAAAAATTCCCCTTTCCTCTCACCAGGTCATGTTCGGCCTCTGTATTTCCCTCCAAACTGACCTGAACAAGGATCTCTCTTTTTCCGATTCCCGCCAGCTCCTCGCAGTCTTCTGGTTTAAGGAGCGTGGCATTGGTCTGAAGGCAAACCCTTTTCACCTCCGTTTGTTCACAGGCAAAGCGCAGGATCTCCAACCAATGAGGATGGGTCAGGGGCTCGCCCCCGGTCAAACAAATTTCCTCCAGGTCAAGCCTGCTCCACTGCCGGATGATTTCTTTGAGTGTTTTTGTGGAAACCGGGGAAGCAACGCTTTCGGTTCCGGAAACGCTTTGGGGCCAGCAATGGCGGCATGCCAGATTGCAGCCGTTGGTGACCATGAGGGTCAGGATTTTGGGCGGTTTGAGACCCGCCTTCCTGATCATCCCCATGACATCATCCCGCAGGAAAGACTTCATTTCGATACCTCTGCCGAAGCACCGGACCAGACCACCTTTGGATTGATGGATCCAAAATCGCGCTCTCTCACACATCCATACCAAACACCGGCCTGATAGGAAAGTTGCTCCAGGGTGAAAAAGAACAGGAAAGACAAAAAATTGAGACAAGGCCTCTTTATGATGTAATCGACAACGGCCGTCACCAGGTGCAATAGGAAGATAACGGCCGATGCCGTTTGCCATAAAAAGACCAGCACCACTGCCCAGATTAAATAATATCGCGAACCAAAGGCGCACAGATGACACACAAAAGAAAGGTAACTCCTCAAAACCGCAATCATGATGGAAAGACGTGACAACGGAACGCCTTTCTCTACAATGATTTTCCGCCAGTTCAGGGTTTCCCACGCAAGTAGGGCGGCGCAAGGAACCAGGAAAAGTACAAACCCCGTCCATAACGTACAGAAGAACCCGGCAAGAAACAACGTGGCATACAAGGGAAAAATCATTTTTTTCGCCTGGTTTTATGATGTTTTTGAAGCAGAGGCTCAGAGGTACCATAATCAAACCGCCTGAGACAGAAAGCCGGAATTCGATTTCGGTGTTTGTGAAAAACCGCTCCCGCGGGCTCAAATGCCACCTGATAGCCGGAATCCCGTATTCGCCAGCACAAATCCACGTCTTCACCCACCACCAGGTGCTCTCGAAATCCATCCACCGCCAGGAAGACCTCCCGCCGCACCAGCATGTTGCAGGACGGCACATAAAGGGAGGAGTTTCCCTTTTCGCTTCTCATGGGGTGCCGCCCCATGATGAGGGATGAGTTGGCCGCCTCGTATCGATCCAATGCCGAGCGGTCAAACCAGGCATCCACCCGCCCCCCCACCACGGCGACAGATAAATCCGAGAAAGTCGGGAGAAGCTCTTTCAGCCACAGGGGCGATACCAGGCAATCGGAATCCACAAAGGCCAGGATGTCGCCCCTAGCCTCTTTGGCTGCCAGATTCCGGCAAAAGGGGGCCTGCCGGTTTTCTTCAAGCAGGATTCGGCGAACGGGAAACCGGGAGATGATTTTGGGCGTGTGGTCCGTGGAAGCGTCATCCACTACAATGGTTTCCAATCGCTCTTTTGGATAGTCCAGTTTCTCGATGGATTCAAGACAGGCCGCAATCTCACAGGGCCGGTTATGCACCGGAATAATGATCGATATGGCGGGAAACACCGCCAGTTCTGCCCTTCCCCGCTGTGCCAGAAAGCCCTTCCGGGCCAAATCCGTCAGCATTTGTTCCACCCGTGCGGCATGTTCCGTCTCAAACAGGGATACAACGTCTTCAACAGCCACATATGGATTTTGGGAAAAAAGCCGAACGGCGGGCTTCCACAAGGAGTGAAGCGAGACGGTTTTGAGGGGAAAACGCCGGATCAAAAACACCCGGTCTTTTTTTTCATGGTGAAAAACGCCCTTCGCCAGTCCATATGCGAGGGGAACCATCTGTCCATCCGGTTCGTCCATGGAACGATCAATCCTTGGATCTTGCCTGCGGTGCGTTCAGAAAATCGTGTGCCTCAAGAAAAGAGACGATTCCCTCCACCTGCTCGCCTGAAGTCCTGGTGAGCATTTCCCCCTTTTTCTCCACCCGGCTGCCGGTGAGGAGCTGTCGGGTCCGATCGTGGGCGCTCAGACGGCTATCTGGAGGAGGCAGGGCTTTCGGCCGGGGTTGCGGCGGGCCCAGACGCGTGCGGACCCATCGGGGAGTGTCGGTATTTTCATCAAAAAATAGCTTCCGAACGGGAAGCGTGCGGCTTTTTTCCAGGGCCTCCCAGGTGGCAACCGGAAGGGAGAGGTTGCCCGCATCCACGGTGCAAACCGCAGGCAAAGACGTCCGCACCCGTTCCCGCCTCCCACGCCCTGCACTTCGCTCCACCTCAACATGACTTTCCTCCGACGTCCCGTGCACCCGGCGAATGCCCGAAACAAAAGGCCACCCTAAAGACGCACTCAAAAGTGCGCCGATCTGTCCGTTTCGCGTATCCAGGGACTCATGGCCCAGCAACACCAGATCCGCTCCCGTCTTTTTAACGGCCCGAGCCAGAAGACCCGCCTTCCGCCATGGGTCAAGGGGTGCATCCACATCCAGGTGATACAGGGCATCGGCGCCGATGGCCACGAGGCGCTTAAGCTCCTCTTCCGCAACCAGAGGGCCTAACGTGAGCAGGCTGATACGGGGGGATACATCCAGACCATCGACGGTCAGTGCAATCCCCATGGCCTGTTCATCCGGAGGGTTGATACGAAACACCGAATCGGCAGTTGAAAGGAAGTTCTTCGCCGCGTCTTTGCCGGTTCTGGCGTAGGTGTGGGCGATTTGTTTGACACAAACGATAATTCTCATGCTATTATCTTCTTAATAGGTCCGTCCCATGGCCAAATCCACCATTTCAATCAGGTCCATCACACGGGGTGGATTTTCCATCTCCAGGCCGCCCATACCGTCTTCCAGCATGGTCTGGCAAAGGGGGCACGCGGTTCCCACCACATCCACACCGGCTTCGGCCACTTCCCTGCTGCGAAGGTAATTAATATGGCTCATACGACGTTTCCGTGTGCTATTTTTTTCCAAAGAAAATTTCCCCTGCCGCCGGACTTTCTTCAAGTTTTGGTATAAATAGAATGGCTTTCTATCCACTTAAACATGGAGATAGCCGTGACTACCAAAGCCGCTTCAAATCTTGAAATTAGAATTCACCAGCTCATCGACCCCGCTAAATGCTACGAATTCTTTAGGGAAAAAAGTGGCCTTGTGACGTTTGTTGTCCAAAATGTACGTCAAACCGAGTTAAAAAAAACGGTCACAAATGTAATGATCCGCTTTGCCAGAACTATAAGTGCAAAAACTGCGGATTCCGTTTCAGCGATTTTACGGATACCATTTTGGCAAAAAAACACCATCCCATCAGAGTATGGATCGTCATGTTATACCTCATGGGACTAAACCTATCCAACAAGCAGATCGCTGCAGAGTTGGACCTTAACCCGGATGTAACCCATAGGATGACCATTTTACTTCGGAGTGAAATCGCTGCAAGGAAGCCGGGCTGTAAATTCAAAGGGGTCGTAGAGTGCGACGAAGTTTACGTAATTGCTGGGCATAAAGGACATATGGATTCTGTGAAGTCCACATCAATACGATTGAGGGTTTCTGGTCGCTTCTACGTTCTTGGCTTCGACCATATCGCGGTGTATCCCAAGAAAACCTAACCCTTTATCTGAGTTTTTTCGAGTTTGTTCATAATGTGCGCCGGAGAGGAAAAGCGTTACTGCCATCTTTAATCAACATCCTTTTCAAGGCCCATCCGTGAGCACGCGAAAACGTCGTATGAGCCTTCGGAATATCATGTCCCTCCAGAAAATTTTCCGGGACTGGCCGAAGCGTTTGTCAATCACCTGCGGTATGTATAATGGCAGCATTGCACAACTGTCCAGAATAGGGATAGACAACGACATCTACGCCCACCTTAAAGCGCTTGCCGCAGCAGAACATCGGTCCGTCAGCCAGCAAGTTCTTTTTCTGGTGAGGGCTTATTTGGCCAGAACAAATCAGCTGAACCCGGCAAAAACCTCGGCAGAAGTTTTGCTCGATCTCGCAGGCTCTTGGGAGGATCCCAAAGGGCCCGAAAAAATCATTGAAACGCTGAGAAGCGCCCGCAAAAGTTCTCGCAAACTCACAGAAGGGTTCTGATGTACCTGCTCGACACCGACACCGTTATTTACGGTTTGAAAGGGAACGAAGCCGTAAAACAGAACCTCAGACTTCACATTGAAGACCCCATGGAAATGAGTATCATGACGCTGGTGGAGTTGTACTACGGCGCGCACAAATCCACAAAAGTAGCAAGTAACCTCGCGAAGGTTAACCTTTGGGCCACTTGTACATGGCCTCGATGAGATCTCCGAAGGCTTCATTAACGTAATTCCGTTTCACCTTCATGGTGGGGGTCACTTCTCCATCCTCTTCGTAAAGCTTTTTGGGCAGAATGGTGAATTTCTTGATCTGTTCAACCCGGGCCAGGGTTTCATTCACATCCGTTACTTCCTTCCGGATCAACTTGTTGATCTCCGGACTTTTGGTCAGATCCTTGTATGTGGAAAACTGGACTTTGTTGTCCTGGGCGAACTTCACCACGTTATCTTCATCAATCATGATGAGCGCTGTTATAAACTTGCGCTGATCGCCGATCACCACGGCGTCGTTTATGTAAGGGCTGAACTTGAGTTTGTTTTCAATATACTGGGGCGTGATGTTTTTCCCGCCGGCCGTGACGATAATATCTTTTTTCCGGTCCGTAATCTTGAGATATCCATCCACGTCGATTTCCCCCACATCACCGGAATAAAGCCAGCCGTCCTGAATGGTTTCCGCCGTGGCTTCCGGATTCTGGTAGTATCCCTTGAAGACACTGGGGGATTTCACCAATATTTCGCCGTCATCGGCAATCTTGATTTCAGTTCCCGTGATGGGGGGGCCCACGGTACCGAATTTCACTTTTCCCACACGGGAGACACAGGTCACGCCCGTCCCTTCCGTCTGTCCATACCCCTCCACCAGGTTTACACCGATGGATTGAAAAAAATGGAGCACGTCCGGTGAAATGGGTGCTGCCCCCGAATAGGCGATCCGCATGCGGTCAAATCCCATGCGCTCTTTGAGCTTTCTGAACACCACAAAATGGGCCAGATTGTAGAAAAATTCCAGGGTCCCGGGAACCGGCTTGAAATCCATCATCAATGACGCGCGCTTCTTGCCGGTCTTGAGGGCCAGACCAAACACCAGTCTCTTCAACCGTGTGGCATCGGACATGCGGATATAAACGGCAGACAGGTATTTCTCCCAGATACGGGGCACTGCATACCCTACGGTGGGAGATACCTCAATCATATTGTCCGTTACAGTCTCCAGGTTCTCGATGAAGTTGACCGTATAACCGTGAGTGATATGCCCCATCACCGAAAAGAGCTGTTCGAAAACATGGCATAAGGGCAGAAAGGAAAGGACCTCATCTTCATCATCCATTGGGTTTTCCGTGGTAATGGCCTGCCCCATCCACATGAGATTCCGGTGCGTCAGCATGGCGCCCTTGGGCGGGCCGGTGGTTCCCGAGGTGTAAATCAGCATGGAAACATCTTCAGGGACCACCCGTGCCATTCGAGATTCAAAAGGCTGTGAGTCTTTGTCCAGCACCCCGCGGCCCATTTCAAGGATATCATCGAAGGTCATGACCATCTCATCTTCAAAATGCCTTAACCCTTCCAGATCCCACACGATGACTTTCTTAAGACGGGGTGCCTTATCCCGGAACTGCAACCATTTGTCCAACTGCTCCTCATTTTCCACAAAGAAAAACTTGGAGTCGGAATTGCCGAGCACATACGCTACTTGGGGCCAGGCATTGGTGGCATAAACACCCACCGCCGTACCACCCGCGCATTGAACACCCATATCGATGATGACCCATTCCGGGCAGTTGTCGCCGATGATGGAAACACAGTCCCCCTTTTCAAGACCCATGGAAATGAGTGCCGCCCCCACGCAGCCGGCCTGCTCGTAGTACGCATTCCAGGATATATCCCGCCACAGGCCGTACTCCTTTTTTCGCATGGCCGTCCGCTCGCCGTACTTCTCGACGGTGGTCTTGAACATGAGCGGGGCGGTTTCTATCGCCATCGTTTCTTCCGTTTCCACCGTTGGAACCCTTTTGCCGATTCCTCACTGCGGATGCCCATGTAAAATTCTTTCACATCCCGATCTTCCATCAACTCCTCTGATTTCCCTTTCATCACAAACCGCCCGTTTTCCAGGATCAACCCCGTATCGGATATGGAGAGGGCCATGCGGGCATTCTGCTCCACCAGCAGAATGGTCACACCCTGCTCGTTGATGGTTTCAACGATATTAAAGATCTCTTTCACCAGAATCGGAGAAAGCCCCAAAGAGGGTTCGTCCAGAAAAAGCAGCTTCGGTCGGTTCATGAGTGCCCGGCCAATGGCCAGCATCTGCTGTTCGCCTCCCGACAGGGTCCCGGCCCATTGGCCGTGCCGTTCTTTCAAAACAGGAAAATGGGCGAAAATCCTGTCCACGTCTTTCCTGATGCCGGATCGGTCTCGACGGGTGTAGGCCCCCATCATGAGATTCTCACGCACGGTCAGTTCCTCAAAAACCTCCCGGCCCTCGGGCACATAGGAAATTCCCATGCGCACGATGACCTCCGCATCCTTTCCGTCAATGCGCTTTCCCAGAAATTCAATGGTTCCCTTGTCCGGCTGATCATCCAACAATCCCATAACGGTCTTTAATATGGTGGACTTTCCGGCGCCGTTATTTCCAAGAATCGCCGTAATGGTCCCCTCATCCACCGTCAGAGACACCCCTCTCAAAGCGTAGATCAGACCGTAAAAGGTTTCGATGTTTTTGATTTCAAGCAGCGTCATTAATACTTTCGTCCTCTCCCAGATAGGCTTTCAAGACTTCCGGGTTTTTCTGAACCGCTTCGGGATCCCCCTCCATGATGGGTTTGCCGAAGTTTATCACCAGAATTCTTTCCGAAATATCCATGACCATCTTCATGTCATGCTCAATCAAAAGGATGGTCACCCCCAGCTCATCCTGAATGTCCTTGATCCAGAAAATCATATCCTGTTTTTCTTCGGAGTTCATTCCCGCGCAGGGTTCGTCCAGAAGCAGCAGCTCCGGTTCAAGGGCCAGTGCCCGGCCCAGTTCCACCTGTTTCCGGGTGCCGTAAGGAAGCGCCCCCACAAATTTATTGCGCACCGATTGAAGATCCAGAAGGTCAATTATTTCTTCAACTTTGCGCCTGTTGGAGATCTCCTCGCGACCCGCGAAGGAACGCCTTCCCCACATGAAAGACCCTCTGAAAAGACCCGTCTTCATGAAATTGTGGCGACCCGCCATGAGATTTTCCATGGTGCTCATATGGCTGAACAGCTCGATGTTCTGAAAAGTACGGGCAATCCCCATTTTGGCCACACGATCCGGCCTTTTTCCCTGAATTTCTTTGCCCTTATAAACAATGCGGCCCCGGTTGGGTTTGTAAATGCCGTTAATGCAATTGAAAAGCGTCGTTTTGCCCGCGCCGTTGGGACCGATGATGGCAAAAATGGCGCCTTTTTCAACCCGAAAGTTGATGTCATCGAGAGCCACAAGACCTCCGAACGATATGCCCAACCCCTCAACCTTGAAGAAATTCATAAACCCGCCGCTAAAAAAGGTATGAGGTGTTAGGCCTTGAACCTGATACCTAAAAATTTTAGGGGTTGGTTCCAACGTTGGCCACTGTAGGGGCAGGCCCCCGTGCCTGCCCTTTGCGAGGGCAACCACAGGGGGATTGCCCCTACAAAAAATGGCCAATAATAGAATCACACCCTTACTTAATTTCCATCCAGTCGGTCAGCTTTTCATACTTGCCGCCTTTAAGGCACTTCACCAGAAAAATCTCCTTCTGTCCCTGGCGACACGCATAGGGTTCCGCCAGATCAAGCGGACCGTAACTGATTTTCCCGCCGATTCCTTTGAAATCCTTGATCTTCTCCATCTCCTGAACCAGCCGTTCTCGCGTGAGATCCTTGCCGCATCGCTTGATGCCCTCAACCAGCGGTTCGGCGAAGAGGATGCCCGCATAAAAGAAAAGGCCCCAGCGCTCCCCCTTGGCGGCGTATTTTTCGAAAGCCTCTTTTTTATATTTTTGCAGCAGCGCATTGTCGGAATCCGGAAGTTCCCCGAAAGTGGCGGCAATCACCCCTTCCCAGAGGCCCTTGCTGATATTGTACATGAGCGGAAAGTCGGAACAGGTACTGGTGCTCATCCACTGGGGGGCAAATTTCATTGCTTTGCTGGTCCCCACGATGCGCACCGCATGGACCGGTGTCACCCAGAGCAGCACGGCATCGGCATCGGCCTTTTTCAATTTCATCACATGGGGTTTCATATCCGTATCGGATTTTTCAACGGGAATCTTTTCCACCAGCTTCATGCCCAATTTCTCCAGTTCCTCTGCCGCCCCTTTGACCCCGTTCTTGCCGTAGTCATCATTTAGGTAGGCAATGGCGATCCGCTTTTTCCCCAGTTTTTCAACCGCATATCGAACAAGGCCCTTGGCCTCGATATAATAGAGGGGATAGACCGCAAAGAGGTACTTGCGCGGGGGTTCGATCCAGTGAAGAGATCCCGAAGACGGCCCCACCCAGGGAATTTTTCGTTCCATCAGGTAATCCACCACCGAAAGTCCGCATGCCGTACCCACGCCGGATACCCAGGCGAACATGCCGGTTCCTTCTTGCAGTTCTTTCACGCCCGCCTTGGTTTTGGCCGGATTATAACCATCGTCAAACATGTGGTGGATCAGTTTTCTGCCGTTAATACCCCCCTGCTCGTTGATCATCTTGAAATAGGCGTCCGTCCCTCTTGCCACCGAACCCCACGGGGCGGCCGGGCCGGTCTGGGGCCCCCACTGACCGATGTGAATTTCCGTATCCGTTACCCCTTCCTCGGCGACGGCCACAAATGCCGTCCCCAGTACCAGAACAACCGCTGCCAATCCCACCAGAAATGTTTTCATTTTCATGCCCTTCTCCTTTCCATTAATGATTGACGATTGATACCCTATACTTTTTTCACATAATGCCTGGCAAAAAGCCCCGAAGGCTTAATACAGAGAACCAGGACAATAATGGCGAAAGCCACGACGGATTTAAACTCGATGGAGACATAAAGGCCGAACAGGTTCTCAATGATGCCGATGAGGTAGGCACCGAAAACCGACCCGGGAAGGGATGTCATGCCGCCCATCACCGCCCCGGCAAACCCTTTCAGCATGGGGTCCCACATCATGTAAGGCTGCATGGTAACGGGAGAAATCAAAAGACCGGCCAGGCATCCGACCATGGAGGATATACCCCAGGTAACCATTAAAATGCGGTTGGTCCGGATTCCCATGAGGCGGGCCGCCATGGGATTCTGCTGGGTCGCCTTCATGGCCACTCCCAGCTTGGAATATCTCAGGAAAAGGAAAAGAATGATCATGACCGAAAGCGCTACCACGAAGGTAAGTACTTCCAGTGCGCTCACAAAAACCTCACCAACCTCAACGCTATCGTAGGGAGACAAAGGGAACGGCATGGTCTTGGGGTCGGCCCCGAACTTCCAGGAAACAATCCCCATGAGAATCATTTCAAGGCCGATGGTAATAATAATCATGCCCAGGATATTGGGTTCCTTGGCACGCCTCAACACCGCGAACTCCAGAAAAAAGCCCAAAAAAGCCGCAAAAATCAACGCGGAAGGAAATGCCACGTAAAAAGGCAGCCCATGGTATTCCAGCACCATATACGTGAGAAAGCTTGCCACAAGTGCCATTTCACCCTGGGCGAAATTCACAACCTCGGAGGTTTTGTAGATGAGCACCATGGCAAGCCCCATCAGGGCGTAAGAACTTCCCACGGCAATACCGCTGGCAATGGTTTGTATGAATTCAAGCATTGAGAACCTCTCGGAAATCAGGGGGCAGGATGAGATTGCAACCCGATTCTTCTGCACCCTGCAAACTGCGCCCTGCACCCTACTTGATTAAAACGGCCACGTGCGCCAGTAGATCTTGGTCCGTATCCAGAACCCGTAAATCCCCAGCGGCTCAAAGAGCATGATCAACACCATGATAAACCCGTAAATGATGAACTGGATATTGCTGACACCTGTAATGGAAAAATAGTCCTTGCTGAGCGCCTCCAGCCAATGACCGAGATAGGGAATGCTCAGGATATTGCGCAGTTCCAGATCCAGCCAGCTCAAAAGGCATGCACCGGCGATGCCGCCGAAGATGGATCCCAGCCCGCCCACCACCACCATGCCCAGAAAAATGATGGACATCATGAGCCCAAACATTTCAGGCTCAATGAAGCGCAGCACAAACGCATAAAGCCCGCCCGCAATGCCTGCATAAAAGGCGCTTACCGCAAAAGCCAGGGTTTTGTAATAGGTGAGGTTGACCCCCATGGTTTCCGCCGCAATATCGGCATCACGAATGGCGATAAAAGCGCGTCCAACTTTGGTTTTGATGATATTGCGGGCGACCAGAACCAGAAGGAGGGTAATGAAAACCAAAAGATAATAGAAATCCCGGTCGGATTCCAGATGCCACGGCCCGATGGTGAGCGGCGGCGTATGCAGTCCCTGCCTTCCGCCAAAAACTTCCACCCGACCGATGACCTGGGTAATGGTGAGGCCAAAACCCAACGTGGCAATGGAAAGATAAGGTCCTTCCAGACGCAACGCGGGGATGCCCAGCAAAAAACCGAATAGCGCCGCAACCAGCCCACCGGCCGGCAAGGCCAGCAGAAAGGGCAAATGCGCCTTTGCCATGAACACCACGGTACCGTAGGCGCCGATGGCAAAAAATCCCGCATGCCCCAGGGATATCTGTCCCGTATAGCCCACCAGAAGGTTCAATCCCACGGCCACTATAATGTTAATGGCCATGTAGTTGGCCATATAAACGTAATAATTTTTGACAAAAAATGGAAAAAAGGCCAGGCATAGCATCAGGGTGATGAACCAAAATACCACCACCCCTGAAGAAAAGAGCTGCACATCCTCGTAATAGTCTCTTTTCATGTCCATGGATAGAGACGCTCCATCAATTCGGGATGCAGAATGCGGATTGCTGGCTATTTGAGGTCTGTTTTATCAAGCACTTTCCTGTAATAGAATTCAGACTCTCCCAACAGCGGGGAGCCCTTGCCCATCATATTCAGCTGCATGATTTTGTAATTGATTTTTTTGATATGCCGGAATTTCTCCTTTTCATCTGGGATGTTGTCCAGCATGTCCTCCATAGTCCGAATCTCTTTTCTCAATTCGAGCTCAGGCGGCAGGCAGTCGGCATTTTTGAGAATTTTGTATGTCAACCGAAGC
>ADZZ01000219.1 GCA_000179315.1 delta proteobacterium NaphS2 | reverse complement strand
ATCCGTTACGCCGATGACTTTGTTGTATGTTTCGAGCGTGAGGCAGATGCGATACGGTTCCGAAAGGAACTGGATCTGCGACTTTCCAAGTTTGGCCTTGAGATATCGCCTGAAAAGACGAAGACCATCGAATTTGGTCCATATGCACAATCCAAGGCCGATAGCCGCGGTGGCAAGGCGTCTACCTTTGATTTTCTTGGATTCACGCACTACTGCAGCCGGTCCAGGAACGGCAGGAAATTCCGGATGAAACGGATCACTTCTCGCAAGAAGTTTACCGCCAAAATTCGGATGTTTAGGGATTGGCTGAAAGCCAACCGGACCCTGCCGACCGATGAGCTAATGGGTAAGGTAGGCTCGAAATTGCAGGGACACTTTGCCTACTACGGAGTCACGGACAATTCAAAAGGTCTCAACCGGTTTTCCTATGAGGTTCATCGTCTGTTGTTCAAATGGCTGAACAGGCGAGGTAAACGAGGGTGTATGAACTGGGAGAAGTTTAACCTACTTCTTAAAAAGTTTCCTCTGCCGCAACCCCGTATTACGGTAAACCTTTTCGCTTAATCGTGAAGCGTACTCATGAGGAGCCGTGTGCGTAAATAGCGCAAGCACGGTTCTGGGAGGGGCCGGGGCCAACTGCTACCAATCTCATGTGGTCTTATGATACGTAGTAGCCGCGTGCGGCGAGGGCGTAGTCTGAGGCATATTGCGTTAAGGTTGCTGAAGAAACCGGTCTACTCGACAAAGAGCGGTCAGAAAAAAGCCTTGAGAGAAACCATCAAGTATTTTGAAAATCACCGCCAATGGATGCGCTATGATGAGTACCTGGCCTCTGGATATCCGATAGGAAGCGGCGTCGTAGAGTCCACTTGCGGACACACCGTTAAAAAGCGAATGGAAGGAACAGGTCGCAGGTGGTCAATTAAAGGTGCCGAATCCACGCTGCTTTTGCGGTCCGTCTATACCAGCAATGATTGGGATGTTTACTGGGAGAACCATCGTCAGCAGGAGCAAAAGCGGCAATACGGCAAAATCCTACCGCTTTTGGCATGCTCCGACGATTTTTTCAA
>ADZZ01000220.1 GCA_000179315.1 delta proteobacterium NaphS2 | reverse complement strand
GGGAACAGTTGGTGTCTTTCAATGGTGAGAAACCCAAGCCCATTCCGGAATCCATAAAGGACCCGGCGGACATGTCGGTGAACAGATCAAACACTACGCAGGCACGGGATATTTTGAAACAGGATGAAGGAGGAAACATGAACATGTCACTGGCTGAAATGGAAAAGCATCTCAAAACCCTCCGGCTCCATGGTATGATCGCCACCCTGGAGACCCGAATCGTCCAGGCCAATCAGGGCGCTTCTTTTACTGAGGTCTTTGCCTGTCTGATCCAGGACGAACTGGATTACCGAAAAAGTCGCCTTACACAAACGCGCCTCAAGGCATCCGGTCTCACGGAGCAACCCACCCTGACCGAGTTTGATTGGGGCTTCAATCCGAAACTGCCCAAGATGGACATCTATGAACTGGTGAGCGGAAAATTTATCCGGGAGGGACACGATGCGCTTTTAATCGGATCCCCAGGGACAGGGAAAAGTATGATCGCCAAAACGGTTGCTAACGCCGCCATCCTTGCGGGATACAAAGTGGTGTACCGGGAAGCCCACACCTTTTTCGAGGATCTTTTTGAAGCCACTCAACTTAAACGGAGGAAAAAGATCAGCAAACTTTTTTCCGAAACCGATCTGCTGATCATCGATGACTTGTTTTTGCGCAAGAAAATGCCGGAACAAGCCGCTGATGATTTGCTGGAAATCATTCTGAATCGGTATTCCGCAAAAAAAAGTACGCTCCTTACATCAAATCGACTCGTTGAAGACTGGGGTAAGCTTCTCAGGGACAATACAGCATCTTCGGCCATACTCGACCGCCTGCTTCATCACGGGCATCTCCTGAAGTTCGAGGGAAAAAGCTACCGCCTCAAAGAAGCAGCATCGAGGATATCGCAAAGTAAACAAAAAAAGCAGGATGAAAAAGGAAAGAATATGGACCTTTCTAAAGAAGATTTGTAAACTGAAACCGTCCTGTCGCCGGGGGATTTTGACCCGGCCACAAGTGGGGGATTTTCAGGTGGCCATCCAGGTAGGTTAACACACGAATTTTCTAGGTCAAAAGAAAAAAGAGGGATCATATCTTGATTTCAGGTTGTCGGACGCGTTACGGTATCCATGAAAGGGCGTCTCAATCTGGCCCGGAAATTTCTTGATCGCGGCAATGGACAAAGCCACGGGGAGATTTCCATGGATTTTAAAGTGAATAACGATACGTTGCGGATTTCACGGCCTGATTACAGCCTTGATGAGCCGTGATGTTCTAGACACCAGGTGCTCGCCTGCACCCTGCTTGACCCCTGACAACTGCACCCTTTATCGGTATCTCTGGGGATTGGAGTAGCTGATACCGCCGATAAAGGGGATGCCGAGACTGAAGCCGCCACCGCTGGAAAGCCGTCCCCAGAATGTGGAACCCACCACCAGGATGTCCCCATCCTTGATGGGATAAGCGCCCTGCTTGGGGATTTCAAGATTCATATGTTTGACCACCCGTTTGTTGTCTGATTCCCGGCGCACCAGGATCACGTCCTCGGCGTCCGCATAGGAGAGAAAGCCACCGGCGGTCATGATCGCTTCTTCCAGTGTGAGCGTTGCCTTGACGGGGAATGAACCCGTCATTCGGACGGCGCCGTCCACATAGAACATTCCTCCCTCCGGGACGAAGATAACGTCTCCGCCATTGATCGGAATGTTCAGTTCGACGGCGCCGTCGTTGATGAGGCGGTCCAGGTCGACAATATAGGAGCCGGTATCCTTTTCCGTTGTGCCGACGCGACGCACCTGGGCCGTGCCGCCGGCCTTTTCGGTGAGGCCGCCCGCAAGGGCCAAAGCGTCCAGTAACTTCATTCGGGAAGGTAACTCATAGGTGCCCGGTGACTTGACCTGGCCGACGAAGGTGACTTTCTGGCTCAGATGCTCTTGAACAAAAAGACTCACATGGGGGTCCCTGATGTATTTGGCCCGGTACAAATCCTCGACCTTCATTTCCAGCTGGCGGGCGGTAAGGCCCGCGACCTCTACATCACCCAAAAGTGGAACCGTGATGAACCCCCGGGAACTGATTCGGGCCTGGGTTGACAGTTCCGGGGCTTCGAAGACCTTCAGCTCAATTAGATCGCCGGGACCCAGGAGAGGGTCTGTTGACGCAACCGTTGGCTGAACCTTGCTGAAGATCTTTTCATTCATTTTGCTTGTCTTGCCTGCCCGGTTCTGTTCGGCAATACGGGTTTCGACCATTTCGTTTTTGGTCACGGCAGTGTTGGTGCTGCACCCTGCAAATAAGGCCAGAAAACCGGCCAAAATCAGCAAGTAATGAAACGAGTGCCATGTTCTTTGACTTTTGAAGGAATACATTCGCCTACCTCACACTTATGAAGGCATTAAAAAAATTTTCCGGAATTTGAAACAGAACCCAACGCGAAATAGAGAAATGCTCTTCCTTTTTTAAAAAAAGAAGAGCATTTTTTTTGATAAGAGACGGAACCGGTCTTGTTCAAAAACCTGGCTTAATTCTGGGGTGTAAAAGGGCTCGCTTCCTTGTTGTCGTCTTTGCTGTTCTGGTATGACACGAAACCCGCAATTGAACCGCCAACCACCAGGCCGCCGACCACCAAAGAAGCGACCAATTCTGAAGCGCCGCCACCACCACCCAGATCGGATTGGGCCAGGATGATACGCTGCCCGGGATTGATGGTTTGCTGTCCATCCGAAGTTCGAACCACGAGGCGGCCGCCTTCCAGGACACCCAATTCCGATTCGGATTCACCTACCTTGACATATCCCTTCAGCAGTTGGTCTCCGGTGGCCGCGTTCAACGCCATCATCTCGGTTACAACGGGGGCCTGAGGAGTATTGAAGATCAACCCTTCGGGAAGTGTTTTGAGCGCAAAGTAGGCGGTGCCGGTTTTGAGATCCAGGGTTTGATCGCCTCCCGATTGGGAGATGATAAAAGAACTGCCATCTTCAAAAACAACATACATCTGGTCCATTCTAACCGCGGTTCTGCCGTCGCATTTGACCAGGGTATTCCATGGAAGGGGGGCTTCGGCGGTATACTGGCCGACTTCCTTTCCATCGTTATAAAAACTGACTTTGTTGGTGGGTAAAACGCGGCCTGCAAATGGATCCAACGCGAAACCAGGTGCCGCAAAGCAAAGAAATGCAAAAACCACCATTACCTGTGCCAACAATGTATTTTTACGAATCCACATCTTCTCTCCCTCCTGCTTGAGCCTTTTCCGACTTTTCCTTTCGTCCAATCTCAGAAACTTCCTAAACTTGAGCCTAATTGAACGTTTTTCACTGATTTCAATTAATAGCATCAGGAAAAATCACCATTTACCTTGATTAATAGTGGAATTAAACTGAAAGTTGTGCGTTTGTCAAGGGAAAGTTCAAAAAAATGAAATGCTTCAAAAAAGTTTACCCCAATGATTTTAAGAGTTTTCAAATGTGAAAAAGGATCACGGTTAGATTTGTGAATTGTGTCATTCCCGGGGGTTTGATATCCTGGTTGGGTGGGAGAAAAAACAAACTGTTAATGGCAAGGGCATGAGGGAGCAATACACGGATCAAAGGTGCATGGAAATTCGTTGAAACGATCATGAAAAATCATCGTAAATTAGGCTGGGTCTTTACTTTATGTCTTTTCTTGTCGCTTTCCTGCTGCAAGACGCCGGGACCCCTGCCGGACCCTGCGATAAATGACCACTTGGATCGCTTTAACAAAGCTTCCCGGATCGTTTTTGAAGAATACGTGGATCCTGTTCCGGCCCGGAAGTTAAAGGAATGGTCAATGGATGGGGTCTCTAAGACTTATTTAATAAAGTCAAAATTTACACAGGATGACCATCGCATTCCTTTCAGCGAGACCGCGCCGTTGTTGAAGCGTGCGGGAAAGGATTATGGCCTGGAAGACCTTCAAGCCGAATTCAGATCCCTTTTCAATTACTGTTCCGAGCGATTATGGCATTTTTCCCCCGGTGATTTTGTGGATTCCGCCATCAAGGGCATTATTGCCCATCTGGATCCCCAATGCGCTTTTCTTTCCCCGGACGATTTTATCAGATTGAAGTCGACAATTTTCGAAGTGAATCCCGCAACGTCGCTTTATGAAAAGCCCGTCCAAGGCGTTATGTCAAACAACCACGTTCATGCGCGAATATTGCGGACCGGGACGGTTTTCGCGCGGGTCGAGAGTTTCGATGCCCAAACGGCCCGGATTCTTGAAACGGAGCTTACGGCCCTTAAGGATCAAAGCGGCGGGAAATTACGGGGCCTGATTCTTGATTTACGTGACAATCCGGGTGGGCTCCTGATTGAGGCTGTCGAGGTCTCGGCCCTTTTCCTCAAAGAGGGCAAGATTGTGACCGTTAAAGGCCGGACAAGCAGGAACAGCGGCCGTTTCCTGGTCCGCACGGCCGGAGTCGAGCGTTCCTATCCGATCATTGTCCTCATCAATCAGAACAGTGCAAGCGCGGCTGAAATTGTCGCCGGCGCCCTTCGGGCTCACAAAAGGGCACTTGTTTTTGGAAGGACCTCCTTTGGGAAGGGCTCCGTACAGGCCGTTGAGGAGATCGGGAACGGCTATGCCATCAAAATCACCATCGCAGGATACTACACGCCCGAAGGTGATTTGATTGAGGGGCGAGGTGTTGTACCGGATGTAAATGTCAGTGAAGCGTTCGCTGGGAGTCTTCGGAAAGGCATGAAAGCAGGGCAAGGTTTGACCGATGATCCGGTCATCGAGATCGCGCTTCTGGCCATCGAGCAGACAGAGTCGTCCAGTTTCGGTGATTTGCTGCCGGTCTTAAAGCAGGTTCTAAGCGAGAAAAGACTTGCCTTAAAAAATGACCAAAATGACGCTGGCCCAAGTTTGCCAAATTGAAAGGCGGATTCGCGCGGAGCGCGGCTTTTGCGGACTTTATGGTCACTACCATGGTGCTGGCTAGTCCCAAAGACGAGATCGCGCTGCCGGTCAA
>ADZZ01000221.1 GCA_000179315.1 delta proteobacterium NaphS2 | reverse complement strand
CATAGGGATTTGAGCAGATTTGGCTCGGCGAAGGATTTGGAAAACAGAAGCCCTTGTCCGATTTGGACGTTTTTTCAGGGCGGTGATTTTATCGGAACTGCCTACTCCCTCTGAACAAGGTTGAGAATGAATTTTGGTACCGATGGCCCAGGGACAAAGAATTTTGGTGGAGATTTGTTATCCTGAAGTTTTTTCCGTAACGACAGAGTGACCTTGACAATGAAACAGGCAACCCTTTTGAGCAGCACAACGATAACAGCCATTTGTGATAGGATTCCCGCGTGTTGCAAGCCCCTTATTTTTGGTTTGGAAAGAATGGAAAAATCCTCCTTGGCTGTGGCATTGGTTCGCTCAGCCGCTGATCGAAGGGCTTTGAGCTTGTGATGGCGGTCGGTACCCCGAATGACTTCGGTAATGAGCCTGGGAAATTCATGAATGGACATATGCTTCGTGAAGCCATGATAATTGATCCAGTGAGGACACTGATTGATATATTTACGGATTTCAGGATTTTTTGAATCCACACACTGCCTTCGACAGGAGAAAGCCGCTCTTTGACAATTGAAATCAAATCCATTGGGACGGGTCAAAACCCCGCAAGGCGCGTATGGCCAGCCATTGCGATCATAGCCTCTTTCCTTTAATGCAGCGGCGGAGATATTTTCACTTCGAGGATTATAATCAATGACAGGGATTGCACGATGTGATCTGGAAAAAGCAAAATTATCATGTTCGTCATATTTTGCGTCAGCAAGGTCTATCTTTGAGGTTTTGCCGTGATGTTCAAGGATCTGTTCTCTGTTGATAATGTAATGTTTCCCTTCATGGGCATTCCCCGCAAGAGTGCTGCAGGCCACGGGCAATTCCAACCCGAGATCCATTTCGACGGAGGTATCGATCACCGCATTGAATCCAAAAATCTTCTGTTTTCGGTTTGGGTTCTGGGGATCTCGGCGAACCCCTATTCGGGCTTCCATGTCAGCAGGTAATTTGGGACATCTGAAAAAGAAAGAATCGTTTGAAATACTTTCTCCCATTACAGCACCGGTAATGACGCCCCTTTTGACCATGAGATCCAGATGTGCTTCATGCAATTCCTTTTCAAGTTCAAAAATGCCATTGAATACGCTGGGCTTTTCTGGGTCTGCCTCTTTCAAGAAGAGGCTCAAAACCTCAATTTTGGGCCGCGGTTTATCCTGAGGGAATTTTTGAGATGGACAGGGCAGTTTGATGCGGATTTCTTTTCCCGGAATAATTTTTTCAGGGTTTTTTAGCCGAAAAAGAACTCTTTGACGCACATTTTTAATAACGCCCTTAAATTCGATGAAATTACAGTCGTTACAGAAATATGTGCACCCCTTGTACCTGGCATTGGTGTGAAAAAGCGTCCCGTCGGTGGTAAGAATTTTGTATGAGATCATCCCCAGGAGTTCAACGATTTCCACTAGAACATGGAATATCTCGTTATAGAGTTTCTCTCCCAGCCTGTCTTTAAAATGGGTGAATGTCCCTTCACATGGAATATGGTTTCGGTTAATGCCGGCATATAGACGATAATGCTTTCCCTTTTCCTGATCATGAAGCGTGTTGACAAAGTCCTTCATATGGGAAAATTTTTCGAGGTATCGAAAAAGTTCCAACAGAAAGATGCTGACAGGATCATAGGCAAGGCCTCTTAAAGAATATTTATGAGCGACAATGGCCCTTACAAAAGAAAAATCGATCAGGGAAGTGACAAACCTGGAAAGACCTCCGGCAATTCGGCCGTCCGGATGGATTTTGATATATCGAGGGTTATAGGTGTACCTTGATAGCCAAAAAAAATCCGGCTTTGGAAAAGGGCGATAATGTTTGTCTTGGACTGTAACGCGAATACGATTGAGCTTCTTGACGACATTGCCAACGGCAAATGGCGCCAGGTTTCTCAATCCGTGGTCCTTTCAAAATAAAGGATCATGAGGAGTTCTCTTTTGGACCGTCCAAAATATCGAATGTATTGGGTGCAACTCGCTTAAACATTCGACCGCTCTTAATTTTTTTGGTAATGGCTGAAACAACGCTTTCGCGCTCAAGAGTTAGACTGAAATCCTGCTTTGCGCGTGCAATGATATCTGTAACGTGTAGGGGCTTTTTAGCGGAAAGGAGTATGTCGTAAGTTACATTCATCTGGGATTTACGTTTTTTCCGTGGCTTGAATTTTGGCTCTTCGCCTTTCCTAAGGAACTCTCTTATAACCTTAAGCTGTGATTTAAGGAGCGACTCTTGAAGCTTAGCCCATTCTCTAGTATTCATGGCAACTCCTATGTATGAAATACAGCTATCATATTCTTATGGGTATGTCAATATAAAATGTGCATTATCTCAGGAAAATGGCTGCTTTTCAGAATAATTACACGGGTAGGCATAAGAATCAAGGTTGCGATGCGCAAGTGATAGGTCAACCTGATAGCTTCTGGATAAAATGGGAAAAAAATGATATCGGGAAGGGGGCTTACTATGGAAAAATGTGGTC
>ADZZ01000222.1 GCA_000179315.1 delta proteobacterium NaphS2 | reverse complement strand
GACAAATCATCATATAAGGAAAAAGGTCGTTACGGGAAGCGGCATTCCGCGCGACATGGAAATGGTTTTAAGCCGTCATAGGTTTTAAAGACGTTCGGCTGATTTTGCCAGTCCAGATAATGGCCGCCCATGCTTGATCTGTCATAACTGGTCTTTTCGTGGTAGTCGGCAACGGTTTGCGCCATCCCTTTATCGCTTTCGGTCTTTGCATTCGCCGATAATTGGCCAATGATTGATATTTTCCCGACTTCGCCCGGTCAAAAAACCGGGCTCAGAAGGGAAAAGATCAGGTTATCGTCGGATGCCTTTAGGCTGCCTCGAGCTTCTGCCTGTCGGCCATGTCCATCAGGACACGTTCCCTGGCTCTGTCAATTCCAAGAGCCTTTCTCTTTTTGTCAATGTGGGCAATCATCATCCGGGCCATTTCATGAGGATCGGCTGTGAACCCCCATTTCCCAAAGCCCATATTTTCAAGCCCGCCGAAAAGAAGCTTGTGGAACTTAGTCTCTTCAATGATGGGATAGGTGACGCCAAAAACGGTGTATACACCGGAGGCCACAAAATAATGCCCGATGGAAATGGCTTTTTCACTCATCCACTCCGGAGCGGCACCGGCCACGGGAAGATCCGCCAGGCTGTCTCCCAGCCCACCGGTGCGAACCATTTCAGAACATGCGGTGAGGATTCGGCTGTTATCCACACAGGACCCCAGCCCCAACACCGGCGGCATTCCCACCGTTTCACATACTTCGCTCAGTCCGGGACCTGCCATTACCGCTGATTCCGGCGTATAGAGACCGGCCTTTGCCAAAGCAATCTGGGAACAACCGGTCTGCACCACCAGCACATCGTTTTTAATGAGCTCTTTGACCAGCTCCACATGGACCCAGTCCTGCTTCACCCTTGGGTTGGTGCAACCCACAACGCCGGCAACCCCCCGGATCCTGCCATTGATAATGTTTTCATTCA
>ADZZ01000223.1 GCA_000179315.1 delta proteobacterium NaphS2 | reverse complement strand
TTTGGGTGGCGCAAGAGAGGATCCTCCCTCCTGCGCCACCCAACCCTATCTCCCATTCATTCTTTAATCGACCTCCAAAAAGTCCAAATACTCTTTTCAATCCATCCGAAATAAACAGTTAATTAAACTAATCTTTTTCTATTTATTATAAAACTCATAAAACTCTAACTCTCTTCTAATTCATTGCTAACGCACATGATTCACCATGCCGCCGTTTAAAGTTTTTAATCGTTCTTGGGAGAGGAGGTGAAAGAGGCACGCTTTAGGAGGAGGGAGAAACCATTTATTTCAAAATATTTGATTGAAAGGAATAAGATTCAAAATGAAAAAATTCACAATTTTTTTATGCTTGATGGCGGCGCTCTTGCTCAGCGTCAATATCGTGGCATCTCATGCGGGTGAGGCTGATGTCCTGATCAATAAGTTGGTTGAAAAAGGGATTCTAACCCACAAAGAAGCCGAAATGCTTCTTAAGGACATGCAGAAAGAAGGGGCACGTCAGAACATCACGGTGAAGGAAACGGCCGAGAAGGTGGCCAAAGAGACCGCGGAAAAGACGGTCAAGGCGGAATCCAAAACCTTGGCCAAAGTGCCTAAGTGGGTGAATCGCATTCACTTCAAGGGCGATTTCAGGCTTCGATACCAGTATCAGGACATTGAAAAGGGCGATGGAACGGAAACCAACCGGAATCGCGGTCGATACAGATGGCGGTTCGGCGCCATTGCGGATGTGACCGAGGACAAGAAATGGCAGATCGGTTTTGGGTTGTGCTCCGGCAGCGGGGACCCGCGATCCACCAACCAGACTTTCGGCAACTCTTTTGAAACCCCGGATGCGCGCATCGATTACGCTTATGCGCAGTACAGGCCCTGGGATTTTTTAAAGATCATCGGCGGGCAGATGAAAAACCCGCTGTGGCGGCCCAAAGACCTGGTCTGGGACAGCGACATTCGCCCACAGGGTGGCGCCATACAGTTTGAATACGGGATCAACGAGATGTTCACCGTTTGGGCAACCCCGGCATTGTTTGTTCTTGACGAGTATAAAGCGGAAGAAGAAACCGCCACAATGTTCGTGATCCAGCCGGGTGTGACCATCAAACCCAGCAGCAACATGTATGTAAAATTGGCAGGCTCCTATTATTACAACAACGAGATCAAGGGAAATTATCTGGAATACAGTTCCCATACAAACACGAGAAATGCGAACGGCGATTATATCGACAACTATTCATCCTTCGGTTTCGATGGAGAGTTCGGCATGAAATTTAGCAGCTATATCCAAAAACTCGCCATTTTCGGCCAGTACATCAATTCCGATGCCGATGACAAAGACCAGGCATATCTGATCGGATTCAAGGTCGGACGGGATGTCAAGAAGTTTGCCGACTGGGAATTCAAGGCCAACTACCGGTATCTGGAAAAGGATGCGGTGCTGGATATTCTTCCGGACAGCGATTTTTATGACGGCGGGACCAATGCCGAAGGGCCTGAGCTTGAGTTAAAGTTCGGTCTGGCAAAACACGTGTGGATGGCGTTGGATTACTATTACGCATCCAAAATCGATGAAAATCCCGGCGAGGGGGATGAACCCCAAAACCTGTTTCAGGTTGATTTCAACTTCAAGTTCTAACAGCTGAAATGTCATGCAGGCATCCATCCGAAAAAGTTCCTTTCGGGTGGATGCCGACATTGGCCCACGATATTGACCCCTATCCTCAAAGTTTACAGACGTCATGTCCGGAAAACATGTCCTAGTGGTTGACGACGAAGAAGACATCCTTGAGTTGGTCCGTTTCAATCTGTCAAGGGAAGGTTATCGGGTGGACTGTGTCGGTACGGGGGAGGAGGCCATCAAAATCATCAAGTCAAAACAGCCGGATTTGATGGTGTTGGATCTGATGCTCCCGGGTATTGATGGTTTTGAGGTTGCCAGATTCTTAAAAAGAGACCCGGAAACCAGTAATATTCCCATTGTCATGCTGACCGCCAAAACCGAAGAGGCGGATGTTTTGACCGGGCTGGAAATGGGTGCCGATGACTATGTTACAAAACCCTTCAGCCCCAGAATACTGACAGCCCGGATTAAAGCAATTCTCAGGCGGGATATGCTCGCTTTCCCGGAGGAGAGTTCAGCAGTGAAAATCCATAACCTGGTGGTCCATCCGGGCCGCCGAGAGGTGTTAGTGGACGATAAGCCGGTGAGATTGACATTCACGGAATTCGGAATATTAAATGCACTTGTGAGAAGACCGGGATGGGTTTTCACCCGTACCCAGCTGGTCGATGAAGTGCGAGGATCGGAGCACTTGGTTACGGATCGCTCAGTGGATGTCCAGATTGTGGGCCTCAGGCGCAAATTGGGTCCGGCAGGCGCCTATGTGGAAACCGTTCGAGGTGTCGGTTATCGCATTCAGGACGAACTGGACTAATGCAGGGAATGGGCCGGTATCGTTGGGATGGTGACGGTGAAACAGGTTCCCGATGTTTCGCCGGATTTTACGTCGATGCTGCCCCCCATTCGTTCAGTGAGCGTTTTCGAAATATAGAGCCCCAGTCCCATCCCTTTTGTCTCTTTCCGAGTGCTTTGTCCCCTGTAAAACCTCTCAAAAACGCGTTCTCGATCCAGTTGTGAGATTCCGGGCCCCTCGTCCAGCACTTCGATGATGACTCCTTTATGGTTTTGGAATTCTGCCCGAACCGAAATAACCGATTGATCGGGGCTGTACTTGACCGCATTTTCAATAAGGTTGCCAATCGCCAGCTTAATAGCCGCGGCATTCTGGCGTATGTGGGGAATTTCAGCCATGAGGTCAGACTGGATCGTAATCCCCTTTTTTTGTGCCTGTTTTGAAAGTTTGCCAATAAGTTGATGAAGGATTTCTTCAACTGACACTTTATCAAGTGGAAGTGGCCAGTTTCCCGCTTCAAGCCTCAAGAGAAGAAGTACTTCCTCGGTCAAAGCGTCAAGAGAACTGGAGCACTCGTTTATCACGCCGGCACAATGGCGGTATTTTTCAGGCGCAAGGGATGGGTTTTCTACCATTACTCTTGAAAAACCGCCAATGATGGTCAGCTGATTCTTGAGCTCATGAAAAAGCATGCCCTGAAAATCCGTCCGTTGCGCTTCCCTGCTCTCGAGTCTTTCAATTTCGGCCTTGAGACGCTTCCTTTTCGCCTCTCTTCCGAGCAATCTGTCCACCTTGAACATGACTTCCTTAACGGAAAAAGGTTTTGGAATATAGTCATCAGCACCCATTTCGATCCCTTTAAGCTTTTCTTCCTGGGATCCGAGCGCCGTCAACATAATGATGGGGGTCTCGGCGATGATTCCTTCATTGTGGTTGCGTATGAATTTGCAAATTTGCCAGCCATCCAAACGGGGCAACATAATATCAAGGAGAACCAGGTCGGGCATTTCCGCTTCAATGGCCCGGCAGGCATCGATGCCGTCAAACGCCTTAACGCTCCGGTATCCTCTCATGGTGATATTATAGGTGAGTATCTCGGCCAGATCTTCATCATCCTCCACAACCATGATCTTTCCCTTTGACATAGATTCAACCTCTCTCCCGAGTATTTCTTTGAAAGCATCCATTTCGGAATAATTCGATGGATTGTCTACTAGAACATGCCTTCATTAGGCGAAGGTCAGGTGAGGGTTAAAGTTCCATTAGCTGAAAGGGACGGATCGAGGCCTTGCGTGATTCTAATATTTATCAAATGTGTTTCTAACTAAAGTTTCACCGTTTTTGAACCTTTTCCAATTTTTCCAGCCAGTTCCGCGCATTTTTTTTATTATGCGCAGAGAATTTTGGCACGAAAAATGAAAATTTTTTCAATTTTTATGCCAATAAATTCAACTAGTTATTTAACTTTTTACCCTTGAAATTCGCTCCATCTCGTGATAGGATTCGATAACAACTTATTGATATTCCATCGGAAAGGAGCTTGGCAACATGTTTATTCTAAACGATATCTTAAAGCCTCTACAAAATGCTTTTTCTTCCACCAATCTCGGCAGGGAACGAGCACACTGGTTCTCTTATGCCATCCTGGCTTTCATCATCCCTTTCACTTCATCTATCTCTTCAAACGTGTTGCGTTGCCTCAATACCTTGTTTGGGCTCAACATTAACAAACGTCGATTCTACACCTTTATGGCTTCCAACAAAATACCATGGCATAACCTATGGGCCGCCTTATGGCACCTCATTCCTGACCCCTTGTCCGATGGGCGACTTATGATCGCATTAGATGATTTCATCAATCCAAAGACAGGTCGCAACATCTTCGGATGTTCTCATATCTTCGATCATGCCGCAAAGGACAATCAATCCAAATATCCATGGGCACAGAATGTGGTTCTTATTGGTCTGTTAAAGGTCATCAAAGGACGATGGGCTTGTCTCCCCCTTTCACAGCGATTTTATTTGCCCCAAAAGGCCATAAATGCCAAATCGGACAATATGAGGGTTGCCGGAAAGGTCGTTTCTTTCCAAACCAAACTCCAACAAGCTGTCGAGATGGTAATTCAGGTAGCTCAACACTTTGCCGGCGTTGACATAATAATCGTTTGTGACAGCTGGTTCGGAAATAACGGCCTGTTCAAACCCCTCCGCACTAAACTCGGAAATTTTGTTCATTTGCTTTCAAGATTACGTTCCAATACCGTACTGTACTCCATCCCCAAGATCGGTTCTTCCAAAAAGCCGGGAAGACCCAAAAAATATGGCAGCAGGTTGGGTTCGTGCGCTGAAATGGCGGCGGCATTCATGGCGTACGCTTCAACCTATCACGTCTTCCTGTACGGAAAATACCGTGAAGTCAACGCATACTCCCAAATCGTTATGCTCAAAACACTCAAGTGCCCTGTCCGGGTTGTCTGGGTCTTTCGAAAAACACAGTGGATCGCAATCTTCTCCACGGACTTGAAGCTGTCGGTTGAGCAAATTATCGAGTATTATGGGGCCAGGTGGAAAATCGAGTCGGGTTTCAAGGAGATCAAGCAAGACATTGGAAGCAGCAAAAGCCAAACCCGCAATGCACAGGCAGTGATCAATCACATCAATTTTTCCATAATGGCCGCAACAATCATTTGGATCTATGGTTCACGGCTCGAAAACATTCCCGAACGCAGGCACAAGGTCAAGGGTCGCAACAGTTTCGCCTTTTCCGACCTGAGACATATCATCGCTAAGTCCGCATTGAGCGATGATTTTCATGCCGTTTGCAACCAAGACAACAAACTGCCCCGAAAATCTTTCCTGGAGGCGTTGCTGCGCATGGTCGGCTGATCAAGCCGGGGGCATTTTCTGTGAAACTTCAGTTTCTAATAAAGCGTCGGTATTTTAGCCGCGTCAAAACCAAAACGATGTGCGAATTTCACTCAAAAGTGATTGTTTGTTCGAGGAAAGGGGGTGTTGAAGAAATTGTTAACCGAATGCTAACGTGGCCCTAACAGAAATCTAACAATTTGGAACTAATTTTCGTCCAAAGAAAACGGCTTTTGAAAATCTCATTTAAGAACATTTTACGTTAAAAAAAATTGTGGAGGAAGAAGATGAAAATTAAAGGTATTGCAGTCCTGGCGTTCATCGCAGCAACTCTTTTTGCGGCAAGTATGGTGTGGGCCGGAAGTATTGTCATCAAAGGATCCACCACCGTGCTGCCCATCGCACAGAAAACAGCCGAAGTATATATGAAACAGAACCCCGACGTTAAAATTTCCATTTCGGGCGGTGGTTCCGGTAACGGCATGAAAGCGCTCATCGACGGTTCAACGGATATCGCCGACAGTTCACGGTTTATAAAGGGAAAGGAAGTCAGCCTGGCTGTCGAGAAAGGCGTCTATCCGGTTCCTTTCGCCGTTGCTTATGACTGTATTGTACCGGTGGTCCACCCGTCAAACCCCATCGTCAATATCACCATGGCGCAACTGAAGGATATTTACATGGGAAAGGTCAAGAACTGGAAGGACATTGACGGCCCGGACCAGCCGGTGGTGGTCATTTCCAGGGACACCTCTTCAGGCACCTACGAAGTCTGGAACAAGAAAGTCATGAAGAAGGAACGGGTATTCCCTGGAGCCCTTCTTCAAGCCTCCAATGGTGCTGTTTCCCAGGCTGTGGCAAAGAATAAAAATGCCATCGGTTACATCGGCCTGGGTTATGTGAACAAGGATGTCAAAGGCCTTATGGTCAATCGAATTGCAGGATCCGCTGAGACAACTTTGAACGGAACGTATCCCATAAGCCGTCCCCTGTTTATGTTTACCCCGGGATGGCCCAAGGGGGATGTCCTCAATTTCATCAACTTTGTCATCAACCCCGAAAAAGGGCAGAAATATGTGGCCGAAGCAGGCTATGTTCCACTGTATTGATTAGTGATTATACGATGGATGCGACCTCGGGAAATGACCTTCAAATTTCCCGGGGAAACATTTTTTTTGAAAGATGATCGGCGGGAAAATGCCGCATTATCCGTTGATCAAAACCGCCCATTGAAGGATTGGTTGTATGTCCCCAAAAAAACAAACGGGAAAAGGCCGTCGGAACCGGGAGAAGATTATCCGATTCTTTTTTTTCGGAGTGGCACTTGCTTCCATCACCACTCTTTTTCTGATTGCCCTCTTTCTGTTTGTCGAAGGTGTTCCCATTTTTAAAGTGGTATCGGTTTCGGATTTTGTTTTCGGAAAATACTGGTATCCCACCGACGATCCGGCGGCTTTCGGCATTTTTCCGTTGATCATCGCCTCCATTGCGGTGACGCTGGTTTCATCGGTGATCTCCATTCCCCTGGGGGTGCTGACCGCTCTTTATCTGGCAGAGGGCGCCTCGGCAGGGGTACGCGAATGGGTTAAACCGATCGTGGAACTGCTGGCGGCCCTTCCGTCGGTGGTGATCGGCTTTTTCGGCATGGTCATCGTGGCGCCGGTTCTCCAGGAAATTTTGAATATTCCCACAGGTCTTAACCTCTTCAATGCCTCTTTGATGCTGGCCTTTATGTCCATCCCAACCATCTGCAGCCTTTCGGAAGATGCCATCTTCGGTGTTCCCGTAGAACTCAAAGAAGCATCCCTGGCATTGGGGGCCACCCATTGGGAGACCATTGCGCGGGTCATTTTCCCCGCATCCATTTCCGGAATATGCACTGCTGTTATCTTAGGGATGTCAAGGGCCATGGGCGAAACCATGGTTGTGCTAATGGTTGCCGGCGGTGCTGCCATGATACCCACATCGCTGTTTGAACCTGTCCGGCCCATGCCGGCCAGTATCGCCGCGGAGATGGCGGAAGCCCCTTTTCATAGTGACCACTATTATGCGCTTTTTGCAACAGCCATCGTCCTTTTTCTGTTTACCCTGGCATTCAATGTCATTGCCGAACAGATTTCACACCGATACCGACAGGTTGGGGCGGCGACTCTGTAAAGTAAAAGAACGTTCGGGATAGAAAATGAACGGCATTAATCACAAAGAGGGTGTGGCTTTTCGAAGGCGGTTCACACAGGGGGCCATGTTCGGCTTCTTCAGGATTGCCGCGGTTATCAACGGCGCCGCGCTGTTGGTGGTCGTCTATTTTCTCGTCGCGAGAGGGTGGCGAGCCATCAACTGGACCTTTCTCACCCAGCCGCCCGTGGATTCCATGACCAAAGGGGGAATTCTTCCATGTATCGTCGGCACTCTCTGCCTCAGCGTCGGCGCCATCGTTGTGGCGCTTCCCATTGGCGTTGCATCCGCCATCTACCTGAATGAATATGCACGTCCCGGACGAATCGTGCGCATCATCCGCCTGGGCATCAATAACCTTGCCGGGGTTCCGTCAGTGGTTTTCGGACTTTTCGGCCTGGCCTTCTTTGTGGTGTATCTGGACATGGGCGTCAGCATCCTTGCCGGATCTCTGACCCTGGGTGCCATGACTCTGCCGGTAATCATCGGTTCTACGGAAGAAGCGCTTAGAGGCGTTCCGGATACCTACCGTGAAGCATCGTTGGGTCTCGGCGCCACCAAATGGCAAACCATTCGCAGTGTGGTCCTGCCGGCGGCACTTCCGGGAATTCTTACCGGCACCATACTGGGGCTCAGCAGGGCGGCCGGTGAAACGGCGCCCATTATGTTTACGGCAGCGGTCTTTTTCACACCCTCGCTACCCACCTCCATATTTGACGAAATTATGGCATTGCCCTATCATATTTACGTGCTCGCGACGGCAGGTACGGAAATTGAAGCCACCCGACCGCTTCAATACGGAACGGCCCTGGTGCTGATCGTTCTTGTTCTCGGTTTGAATCTTATTGCCATCATTTACCGGTCACGGCTCAGGAAAAAGCGTTAGTGGACCGGAATTAGGAACCTATGGAAAACGCATCCAAAATGTCCGTGCAAAATCTTGATTTCTATTACGCTGATTTCCATGCGCTTCATGGGATTTCACTGGACTTCCACGAAAACCAGGTGACGGCCCTCATCGGCCCTTCGGGTTGCGGCAAAAGCACGCTTCTGCGATGCTTGAACAGAATGAACGATTTGATTCCCTACAGCCGAGCGGACGGCAAGGTAATGCTGGACGGGGAGAACATCTATGATCCCAACGTGGATGTCGTGACACTGCGTCGTTACGTGGGGATGGTCTTTCAAAAACCGAATCCGTTTCCCAAGACGATCTTTGAAAATGTGGCGTACGGCCTGCGTGTCAACGGAAAAAAAGATAAAGGATTTTTGCGTGAAAAGGTGGAGACCGGTTTGAAGCAGGCGGCCTTGTGGGAGGAAGTGAAGGATCGGCTCAACGATTCGGCCCTGGGCTTGTCCGGAGGCCAGCAGCAAAGGCTTTGCATCGCCCGTGCCCTGGCAGTGGAACCGGAGATCCTTCTTATGGATGAACCGGCTTCCGCCTTGGATCCCATCGCGACGCAGAAGATTGAAGAACTCATACACGAACTGAAAGAAAACTACACCATTATCATTGTGACCCACAATATGCAACAGGCCGCGAGGGTGTCGGATGTGACGGCTTTCTTTTATCTGGGCAAACTGATCGAGTCGGACCTGACGGAGACCCTTTTTACCCGGCCGAAACTGAAACAGACCTCCGACTATATCACCGGCCGATTCGGTTAGAGATTCTTGGCAATCCAAAAACTGTTAGGAGATTTTGATGAAAAGGCATTTGCAGAAAGAACTCTCTGGTTTGAAAAAGCGGATACTTTCCCTTGGCGCCCTGGTTGAGGAACGTGTCCGCATGACGATCAGAGCCCTTGAAACCAAGGACGGCGAGCTTGCGCGGCAGATTATCAGGTCCGACAAGGAAATCGATCAAGCCGAAGTGGAAGTGGAAGAGGAATGCCTGAAAATCATTGCACTCCATCAACCGGTTGCGGTGGATTTGCGGTTTATTAATATTGTCATCAAGATCAACAACGACCTGGAGCGGGTGGGCGATGAAGCGGTGAACATCGCCGAGCGGGTGGAAAACATGTCAAAACGGCTGCCCCTTTCGTTTCCCTTCGACTTTACCGCCATGGCGGAAAAAGCAGAGGCCATGCTCAAAAATAGCCTTGACGCCCTGGTGAATCAGGATGTGGATCTGGCCTACGAAGTCTGCCTTGGCGACGACGAGGTGGACCGCATGAATCGCACGATCTATGACAAAGTCAAAGCGGCCATCAAAAAACAACCGGATCGCGTGGCGTATCTGCTGAGCCTCATGCTGATCGGTCGCCACCTGGAGCGTATCGCGGATCACGCCACCAACATTGCCGAGGAAGTGATCTACATGATTGAAGGGAAGATCTTCAGACATCGAAAAGAAGAACTGAAGTCCTTTGATCAATCATCGGAATGATAGGTGGTCAGCCGGTCACCGTCTTCACGAAAAACCTGCGCGATCTGGGGCCGTCGAATTCACAGTAAAAAATCTTTTGCCAAGTGCCCAGAACCAGGCGCCCCCCTTCGATCAATACGGTCACGGAACTGCCCATGAGGGATGCCTTGATGTGGCTGTCGGAGTTTCCTTCCAAATGTCCATAGCCGTCGTTGGGCGGTACCAGTTGTGTTAGTTTCTGCAGGATGTCGGAACAGACAGAAGGATCCGCCCCTTCATTTATGGTGACGCCACTTGTGGTGTGAGGGACATATACCACGCAAAATCCGTCTTTGATGCCTGCTTTTTCCACTTCTTGCCGTACCAGATGGGTGATATCCACCATCTCAGTCCGTGCGGTCGTTTTTACCGAAACCGTGATGGGCATGGAAAGACCTCCTGCTTATGTTTTGCCCTGGTAAGAATGATTGTTTCAGCCCTGTCAATCAGGGCAGTATGATCCCGGAGGGTGTTTCGGGTATTTCGAGATCCTCCATTTCAGTCTCTTCGGTGGCCCTCTCATTTCCCAGTTCGAAATAGAAGGCAATGCTTCTATCCACAAAAAAGCCCAGCACCGGCTGCCCTCCAAATTGCGATGTTTTTTCTTGAATATTTGCGGCAGCTTCGAGAGAGAGCTGCGCATAATCCCGTTCGTCTGAAGTCAGAAAGAAAAAAGCCATTTCGAGCAGCCTTTTCTTGAAACGCTTCCTTCCGGCGGCATCAAAAAGAGAACGGATGCATTTTTTCTTTATTTCCTCAATTCGGTGCAATTTTTGCTGGTCCGACATGATGATGGGGCTTTGGTAAACGTTCTCCATTTCCATCATGAAAGGTTTGAGAACATCAAAAGGCGCCAACCATGACACCATCAGCTCGTGTTCAAACAATTTTTCAAGGGCTGTTTTGGTGATTTCCCTGCCCGATGGGGTGATATGGTCGAAATTGACCGAATGGTCTTTAACGGAAGTGTTTTGAAGCAGCCACGGCCTCAGTTTCAAGTACTCCGCCCGCTCATCGGTATGGGTGGCGTTTTCCAGCTTAAAAGCATTTTCGAGAACCATGGCACCGTGGGAAAGGGGAACTTTGATAAACGGTCCCGCCATCCCTTCCAGTTCGGCCTTCAATTCACGGGCGTTTTTTCGACTCATCTGATCGAAAACGAATTGCTGAATTCCCTCCTGGTCGGAAGCCATGCCCATCCCCACGTCAACGCCCTTTCCACTTTCAAAAAAGTGAATGATGACAGCCCTGTTGCCCATGGCGTCGATAGGACCTAAATAGCAGCACGGTTCTTCCTTTTTTATCGGTTTATAAACTCTTTCGGCAGCTTCCCCTGAGGAAAAATCACCCGTTCTAATCCCTTTACTTTTCAAGCGAAAAAGTGCCCGCTTAACCGACTTTTTGACGTCCTTGTCATCGAAGGTGTCATTGATTGTCTGTAGAAATAGAACGGCCCTCTCGTCACGAAGGGGTAGTCTGTCAACAAACGCTTTGGCGCAGGACGGGTCATGAATTGCGGTGACAAGTTCTTGCGGTGGTGTTTTTTCGACCCGGCCCAGAAGGGACGAGACCAGCGCTTCCTGGTCTTTGCTGAGACGATGAAAGAATGTTTTCTTTCTTCTTTCCCTTTTTTTCTGTTTCATTTTTCTGACAGTGCATACCGTAAAGAAGAGACCATTCAGGCCGCCTTTTTAGTTTCGATGGCCACATGATCCACAAACCCTTCTTCCTCAAGATACACATTGATCGTTTCTTCAGGAGAAGTATTCCAGGTCCCACCCTTATAGTCCGGTGCAATGGGAAGTTCCCGGTTTTCCGGGCCCCGGTCTGCCAGAATGGCCAGTTCGATCTTCTTGGGCCTGCCGTAATCCATCAGGGCGTCCAGGGCGGCACGAACGGTTCTTCCGGTATAGAGTACGTCATCCACCAGGATCAAAAGCTTATCGTCAACGGAAAAAGGGAGATCTGTCTTTCCGACGATGGGGGTGGAGCCGATTTTGGTCCAGTCATCCCGATAGAGGGTAATGTCCAGAATGCCGAGCAACGGTGTCGGCGCACCTGATTCAATGAGCGCTTTCCGGAGCCGTGCCGCCAGAAAAGCGCCGCCGGTCCGAATGCCGATCAAACGAATTTCCTCGCCGGATCCATGCCGCTTGACAATTTGTTCTGCAATTTCCTGAATATGCTGAACAATCTCTTCCTTATTGAGGATTATCCCTGTTTCCATAACAGATCCTATATAGAAAAAATTTTAATTATTTTCATAGCGTTTCGAACATGTCAACAAAATTATTGACTTTTCAGCGTTTACAATGAAAGGTATGATAGAATTCAATCAGGTCTCGCAAGCGGAAACACGCTTATCAAAAAACGGCGATGGAAGCAGCCGCATTCCCAAAATAAGCATTTGCACATATGTAAGGAGAAATTTATTCATGAAAACGAGTCAGGCAATTATGGCCTTTTCCCAGAGCGAAAAGGTGAAAACAAGCCTTATCTGCGCGTCTCAGTCCCTGGAACTGCTTGCCGGGATGCCTTTTACAGAAAAAGAAGGCGCACAGAAAGTGATCCGGATGAATATCGAAATGATGCGGCAGGAAATCCAACTGGCAAGAAACCTTACGGGAGACGAATTGTGGGATGAGATTGAAAAAAACATCAGCAGAGCCGTGGTGATGATCGATTCCGGTGTGGCGCCTGAAGCGGTTGTTCATCTCACCCAGGCACTGAGCCAGGTGACGAGTATCGGCCATCGCTCCATGACCGTATTAAAGGAAGAGGGGCTGCTTTAAGGCTTTCCACGGTATTTATCGCGGATTTGTGAAACCATCCGTTTCAACCGGGGGATTTCATTTTTTTGTGCACTGTTCCAGCAGGGGAGCAGGGAATTATTGTGAAACAAAGGTTCCCTTGCGAGGTCATAGGCTGAAGCGGCCACGGCCTTTTCCCAGAGCCGGGTATGGGGAATGGGTGAATATTCCGAAAGATAGGGAATGCCGCCCCAACGATCCGCATGATGGATGGTTTCGGCCACGGCATCGGGCGATTGCTCCGGCAATCCCACCATGATGTAAACGCCGATCTGATTGGGATGAAAACCGGCGTTTCGAAGGTGATCCATGGCATGGGCAAAATCCCCTTGGCTTATCTTTTTGTCCAGGTGCCAGCGTTTGTGGTTATCGGAAGTCTCAAGGCCCAAACGAATGGTCTGAAACCCGGTTTGGTGAAGACGCAGGGCAATGGATTTGGTGATTTCCTTTACGTGAATGGCATTGGGCGTATGAAATCGGATATTGAGATTGTGGTCTGCAATACGCTCAAGAAGCACCGCCATGTGTTTGTCGGATGATACCAGTAACGCATCGTCATAAAAAGAAAAATCACGGATACCCCATTTGTTGTGCCAATAAAGAATTTCTTCCGAAATTTCCTCCGGATTCCTTTGAACAAACTCAGGAAAAAGGAAATGACTGGCACAGTAATGACAACTGTAGGGGCAACCGGTGGAGGTCATCAGGCAGACGTAATGAATTTTGTTTAGCAGGTCAAAGGCCGGATAAGAAGGGAATGCGAAATTCGGCGAATCATCGGGAACGGAAATGCCGTAATCCCGAAAGGTTTCATATATGGCGGGGGTCCCCTTTTTGGAAACCACATGATCCGCACCGGAAAATCTTGCGGCGTGTTCTTCACAAAGCCTGGCGTACACGCCTCCCAGAATGACCGGAACCCGGGGATGAATTTTTCGGACCCGCCGGATCACCTCAAAAACGCCGGGATACCAATAGGTCATCAGTGATGTCACCAGAATGGCCGAAGGGTTTTGAACCTGTTTTACGGCATCATCGAAAACCTCCGGCACAAGTCCGTAACGGCTGTATGGCCGATCGACTTCTTCAAGGGCGTCGGGTTTTTTGATGATTTGGCGCCAGAATTTACCGGTGCCGAACTGACGTCTTTTGGGGGGCTTTAAGTTCGATCCCTTGATCATGGCCGGGTGGTCCACATCCATACAATCAATGAGATGGACTTGAAAACCCCTTTGCCTGAGGTCTGCTGCCAGCATCAGAAGCCCCAGCGGCTTGCTCCAGAGATCGTATGCGGCAAAATCGTAAATCCAGGGGTTGATGAGAATGATTGATGGTTTCATTTAGCGATGCTACCTTAAGCTTAACGTGTACGAATAATCATTTCCCGTGCGAGGAGAATATTCAACTTATGAGAGCCGTGGTGCAGAGGGTAAAAGAGTCCAGGGTGGAAGTCAAGAAACGCGTGGTCGGCCAAATCGGCCCCGGATTGCTGGTTTTGCTGGGTGTGGGACAGGATGATACGGCAAAAGACTGTGAGTACCTGGCCAACAAGATCTCCAACTTAAGAATCTTTTCAGATGAAAAGGGTTTCATGAACCTTTCGGTTGTGGACACGGGCGGCGCCGTTTTGGTAGTGTCCCAGTTCACCCTCTGGGGCGACTGCAGAAAAGGGCGCAGACCTTCATTTGCAAAGGCCGCTCCCCCGGATGCCGCGAAAGCATTGTATGAACATTTTGTGTCGTTGCTGAAACAAAAAGGACTGATGGTTGAAACAGGAATGTTTCAGGAAATGATGGATGTTCATTTAATCAATGACGGGCCCGTAACCCTGATGGTTGACAGCGCCAAATCCTTTTAGGACCTCAATCCATTTCCAGTTCCTTTTCGAGAATGGCGATCTGCTTTTCGATCTCTTTGCGCTCTTTGGTGTCGACGGATATTTCCTTTAACCGCTGTTTCAACCCGAGCAGCGCCATGCTTTTTCGATATTCCTGACAGTTGACTTTCATTTCGTTATGTGGACCACACGGGTCCCAACCTGTTTGTTTATTTTAGTCCAGCGCCAGAAACGTATTGGGGTCCAGCTTGACGCTGATGTCGGGATCGCCTAATTTGTCATGGTCTTTTAAGAGTCGCAAAAAAATCCCCGATGGATCGGGGTCCAGCTGGATGATGATGCTCAACAAATCATCAACGGCCGCACATGGGTGGGGAATGCCACGTTCATTGGTTTCGGTGATATGCCGATGAGAAAGGGCGGACAGCCATATTTCCGTTCCGAAAGCCCGCCCCATCTTTATGAGGCCTTCCAGCATGGATCTACCCGCTTTTTCAAAATCAAGGCCGTCAATAATAAGCGTGTTGGGTCTGAAATCGAGTCTTTCGGCCAAATTTTTCAAGTTGCTTTCCAATCGATCCAGGTCGAAACTCTGGTTCAGATAGGCCAGGATCATGCGATTTCGATCAATGCGCATGCGATACTCATCACTATCAGACAGGGTTAGTGCCTTCAGCAGATCAAAATAGATGACATTGTAATAGGCGGTGACTTTTTCGGGACCTTCCTCAAGGGAGACGTGGATCAGTTTTTCCCCTCGGAAAATTCTGTCCAGCGCCACATGAATCAGACACGCGGTTTTGCCCACGCCTGCGCGTGCAATCAGAACACCAAGGTTTCCAGGCCCCAGGCCTTTACGTGATGATTGTTCCAGAATTTTGAGCGGACTGACGGAAATGAAATCCTTCACGATTTCCCACCTCCTTTATGATCATTTTTCTTTGCGTTTGATATGAGTTCTTCTGAAAGGGATTCCGGAAGCCTGGCATATTTGGAGAATTCCATTGTGAATTCGGCCTTTCCCTGTGTCAGGCTTCGCAAGGTTGTGGCGTAACCGAACATTTCAGCCAGGGGCACTTCCGCTTCGATGGTGGATTCGGCGCCGTCTTCCGTGTTGCTGATAATAATCCCGCGCCGCTGATTGATGGAACCCATAACATTTCCTTGAAATTCGGATGGGCCCTCCACGCTTACTTTCATGATCGGTTCCAGGATCACCGGTTTCGCTTTCATGTAGGCCTGTCTGAAAGCGCCCATGGCCGCTTGTGTAAAGGCCATCTCAGAGGAATCCACACTGTGGCTCTTGCCGTCATTGACGGTAATTTTCATCCCCAAAACCGGAAATCCGATCAGTTTCCCCTTCGTCAGGCAGGCTTGAAATCCCTTGTCCACCGCAGGGACGTATTCGGTCGGGATGGCGCCTCCTTTGATTTCATTTACAAATTCATATTCACCCTCTTCTGAGGGTTCCATGAAACCGGCCACCCGTCCGAACTGACCCGAACCGCCGGTCTGTTTTTTGTGGGTGTAATCAAAAGGCGCATGTTGTGTGACGGCTTCCCTATAGGCCACCTGTGGCATGCCCGTCACCACGCTGGCCTTAAACTCCCGCTTCATCCTTTCCACATAGACTTCCAGGTGAAGCTCTCCCATGCCGGAGATAATCGTCTCATTTGATTCGGGATCCACGTAGGATCGAAATGTAGGGTCTTCCCGGGTAAAGCGGCTCAGCGCCTTGCTCATGTTGTTCTGACTCTTGTTGTCTTCAGGCGTGATGGTAAGAGATATGACCGGCTCCGGAACAAACATGGAACTCATGCTCAGGTTCAATTTACCATCGGTAAAGGTATCTCCGGAGGAACAGTTGATGCCGAACAGGGCGACAATATCACCGGCACGGGCGTTTGTGAGATCCTCCATTTGATCAGCGTGCATTCGGACCAGACGCCCCACTTTGATCTTATTGCCTGTTCGGGTAATCAGGAGATCATCCCCTTTTTTGATGGCGCCCTGATAGATCCTGAGATATGTCAACTGACCGTAGGGAGTGACTTCCAGTTTGAAGGCAATGGCAACCAGCGGTTTTTCAGGATCGGTTTCAAGAATCACCTCTTTTTCATCCCGATCGAGATCGAGGGCCGTATTGCTTATTTCCATGGGGCTGGGGAGATACCGGGTGACGCCATCCAGCGCGGTTTGTACGCCGATATTCTTATAAGCGCTTCCAAGAAATACGGGGGTCAGCGATCGTGAAATGGTTCCGGTCCTTACGGCATCCAAAATCAGTTCTTCGGTGACCGCCTCTTCGAATATGGCTTCCATCAGGTCGTCTGAAAACATTGAGGCGGCATCCAGCAATTCCTCTCTACGGGCCAATGCTTCCTCCATGAGATGATCCGGAATCAGGTCTTCCTTTATTTTCTCACCGTTTGCGCCTTCAAAGTAGAGGGCCTTCATGGATACCAGGTCCACCACACCTTTAAAATCGGATTCCAGGCCGATGGGGATCTGCATCAAAACAGCATTCTGATTCAGTTTGTCCCGCAGCTGCCCCACCACTTTGTTGGGGTTTGCGCCGGATCGGTCGCATTTGTTGATAAAGGCGATGCGGGGGACTTCGTAACGCTTCATCTGTCGGTCCACGGTGATGGACTGGGACTGGACCCCGCCCACGGCGCACAGGATGAGGATGGCGCCATCCATAACCCTTAAGGCCCGCTCCACTTCAATAGTAAAATCCACGTGACCGGGCGTATCGATGATATTGATTTTGTGCCCTTTCCATTCACAGTGGGTCGCGGCGGATGCAATGGTGATGCCCCGCTCCTTTTCCAGTTCCATGGAATCCATGGTAGCGCCGACGCCGTCTTTTCCTCTGACTTCATGTATGGCGAAGATTCGGTTGGTGTAAAACAGGATTCTTTCGGTCAGGGTGGTTTTGCCCGAATCAATATGGGCACTGATGCCGATATTCCTTAATTTGCTAATCTCATTTTTCATGCTGAGTTTCCGTCAAAAAAAGAGGATCTGCTCCCGCAGACCCTCTTTTAAGGTATTTCGTTGCGGTCTGAAGTTTTAGAAAGGATAAACCCCCAGATCGATAATAAGGCATTCTTTTTCGCCATTCTAATCATGTGTTCCTGAAGTGCAAGGGGATATCGGGTAATTGTGCTGAAAAGTGCGAATAATTTATGAGTTTCCTTCTTTTTTCATATCGGTAATGTCCATAATAACCCCTCTGAAACCAATGACCGCATCTCCTTTTTTTATGGGGCTGGCATTCAAAAGAATGGGATATGTGGAGCCGTCCTTTCTTAAACCGACATATTCGACCGTTTTGATTTTTCCCCCAAAAAGCCGCTCTGCAAGATTCTCTTTTGCCCTCTTTCGCTCTTCGGGTGCAAGCATATCAAAACCGCTAAGCCCGTTTATGAAATCCTGTTCCGTATATCCGGTAATTTCATAAGTCTTTTTGTTAACGAATGTGATATTCAAATTCTTATCGGTTTCAAAAACCACCTCGGGGAGCATTTCAGCAAAGTCTTTGAAATGGTTTTGGCTCTCCAAGAGTGCCTTTTCAGCAAGTTTGCGCTCGGTGATATCTACCAGCGCATTGACGAGATACTCCTCACCACCCATCTCGATTTTTCTTACGGACCAAAGCCCGATGAACGTCTCCCCGTTTTTCTTCTTAGACGTGATTTCCTTGTTATCAAAGCCCCCTTTTCTTTTGATATGATCAATATACTCGGTTCTTTTCTCAGGTTCAGGCCACGCACCGATTTCGAGCGTTGTTTTTCCTAGTATTTCATCACGTTCATAACCCATAACTTGCGTACATGCATCGTTCATTTCCACTAAACGACCGTCCTCAAGACCCGTAAAGTTGATACATACAGGGCTGGCATGAAAAACCGTGGAATACTTTGTTTCAGTTTCGCGCAGAGCCTTTTCAATCGCCTTACGACCCGTCAAATCCGTACAAACTGTCGCAAACTTTCCCTTTTCAAGCGAAAATGCAGATATCCGTAAGAATTTCTCCATGGGCGGGAAGTATTGTTCAAATCGGGTTGGTTTTCCTGATTCAACAACCTTTGCATAGGCGTTTAAAAAGGGGGGAATACCAACGCCATAGACTTCGGATGCTTTCTTTCCCACAACGTCCTTTTTTGCCATTCCGGTAATATTTTCATAAGCGGAATTGACATCCAAGATTTTGTAATCGACCGCTTTCCCGGTTGGGTCATGGATCATTTCATGAAGGCAGACACCTTCGTTTGACATCTCAAATAATAGCCGATATTTCTCCTCGCTTTTCTTCAAAAGTTCGTGCGCATTTCTGAGCTTTAACTCCATCTCCCTTTTGTGAAGCGCGATTTCTATAAACGCCTTCACTTCCCTTTCTTCAAAGGGCTTCATCACATAACCGAAAGGTTCTAATCTTTTTGCCCTTTCAATATATTCGGGGTCGCCATAGCCACTGATAAAGACGATCGCGGTATCCGACTCTTTTTTTATTTTTTCCGCTGCGGCAATGCCATCCATGCCGCCTGGCATGACAATGTCCATTACAATGAGGTCCGGATGAAAATTCCGTGCCATTTGTATGGCCTGTTGTCCGGTTTCCGCCTCCCCGACCAGATCATGACCTGCCGAATCAAGCATTTCGGAAAGTTCCATTCTTGTAATGAGATCATCGTCTGCAATCAAAATCCTTGCCATAATTCAAACCTCTGAATGTTTTGGACGTCTACACGTATGCGCCATCAGTTTTGTTGATAAGGATTGCGGATGTTTTATAAAAATCATTGCACCCGCTAACATGCTGTATTGAAGCGTAAAAAGAGGACCTGCCGGAGCAGACCCTCTTTTTATAATTACGATGAGATTGAAGGTATTAGAAAGGATAGGCTTCCAGATCGATAATCCGGTCTGCAATCTCCCTTTTCAGCGTCACGGCGTCTATGGGTTGATAACGGGCCAGTTTTTTGACGCCTGCCAACTGTGTCCTGAGCATGTCGCCTTCTTCCACATAGGCAACGATCTGTTTGGCCCAACTTTCAATTTTGGGAATTGTTTCGTCAACGTAAACCTTGACGGCGTCGATTTGATATCTGGCCTTTTCCGCACCATCCTTGTCAATGATCTTGAGGGTTCTCAATAAACCGCTTTCCATGGCGAATATTTCAATGATGATATCGGCCAGTTTGCCCAACACCTCCTGCTCTTTGGCCAGTTTTTGCTGAAACTTCATGGCGGCGCCGCCGGCAATCATCAGGGCCAGTTTTTTCATCATTTTGATCATGTGTTCCTGAAGCGCCAGGGGCGTATCCGGCAATTGTACGGAGAGGGGCGAATAGCCCATGAGTTCCCCGGGAATGGCCTGGGCCGCCTGCAGCAGATTCAGCCTCCCTTTCATGGCCCGCTGCATCAGGGTTCCCGGAATCAGCGTCCGATTGATCTCGTTGGTCCCTTCCCAGATCCGGTTGATGCGGGAATCCCGATAATAGCGCTCCGCCGGGTATTCCGCACAGAAACCGTAACCGCCCAGAATCTGAACATACTCGTCAACGCAGAAGTCGAGGGCCTCGGAACCGTAAACCTTGGTGATGGAGCACTCGGCCGCGTATTCCTCGATGGCCTTTGCGTTTTCTGTGCCGCTTTTTTTGGCTTCAGCTGGAAGGGTTTCCAGCTTCCCATCGAACATCCCGGCCAGGCGGTACATCATACTGTCGCTCATGAAAGTTTTGACGGCCATATCCGCCAGTTTTGTCTTGATCAGACCGAAACTGCTGATGGGCACCTTAAACTGAATGCGGCCGTTGGCGTATTTGACGGCCTCTGTGATGCATCCCTTGCAGCCGCCCACGGTGAAGGCGCCCAGCTTCCAGCGGCCGAGGTTTAAAATGTTGAAGGCGATCTTGTGCCCTTTTCCGATTTCATAGAGGACGTTTTCCACGGGGACTTCCGCGTCTTCGAAGATGACCGGCCGGGTGGAGGAACCGTGCATCCCCATTTTTTTCTCTTCTTTGCCGGTGGAGACCCCTTTAAAGTCCTTTTCAACGATAAAGCCCGTGAAATCTTCTCCATTCACCTTGGCATAGACCACGAAAGTGCTGGCCCACCCCGCGTTGGTGATAAAAATCTTTTCGCCGTTGATAATATATTTTGTGCCGTCTTCGGACAGAACCGCCTTGGTTTTGGCGTTCAAAGCATCTGATCCGGCCCCCGGCTCCGTCAGACAGTAGGCGGCGCACCATTCACCGCTGGCCAGTTTGGGCAGATACTTTTGCTTCTGCCCCTCGTTTCCGAAATAAACAATGGGAAGCGTTCCGATACCCGTATGGGCGCCGTAAACCGCGGTAATGGACCCGCCGCCTCCCAAAGCTTCCGCAACCACCGTGGTGCTCACCTTGTCCAGCTCCAAGCCGCCGTATTCTTCGGGAATTTCGGTTCCCAAGAGCCCCAGTTCCCCGGCCTTGGCCAAAAGTGAAAGGGTGAGTTTTTTATCTTTTTCTTCCAGCTGATCGATATGCGGTCTTATTTCCTTCTCCACGAAGTCCTTCGCCATGTCCATGATCATGCGATGTTCCTCCGTAAAGTCCTCGGGCGTAAATACCTCATCGGGGGTCGCATCGGTGATCAAAAATTCTCCGCCCACAAAAACCTTTTTTTCCGCCATTGTTTTGCTCCTTTCACTATGTCGTATGGTTGGTCATTTCATCAATAGTCTTCGATTTCAAAAATGCCGGCTGCGCCCATTCCGAAACCGATACACATGGATACCAGGCCCCATTTGGCCTTTCGTTCCTGCATCTCATAGATCAGCTGGGTCGTGAGTTTCGCGCCCGTACATCCCAAGGGGTGCCCCAGGGCGATGGCGCCGCCGTTCACGTTGGTGATTTCTTCATTGATGCCGAGTTCGTTGATGCAGTAGATGGCCTGGGCCGCAAAGGCCTCGTTCAATTCGATCAGATCCAACTGGTCCAAGCTCATGCCGGCCAGTTTGAGCACCTTGGGAATGGCCACCGCAGGGCCGACGCCCATGATTTCCGGCTCGCATCCTTCAACCGCATGAAACCGGAAGGTGGCCATGGGCTTAAGTCCCAGTTCCTTGGCCTTCTCCTTGCTCATGAGCAGAACTGCTGCCGCCGCGTCGCTGGTCTGAGATGAATTGCCGGCGGTTACGGATCCGGTCGGTTTAAAGGCGGGTGGAATCTTGCTGATGCTCTCTTTGGTGGTTCCAGGGCGCACGCCTTCATCCTGGTCAAAGATGATTTCTTCGAATTCAAATTTGCCGTTGGGCAATTGTTTCTGTCTTTTCACTTTCAAAGGCACGATCTGACTCTTGAAACGTCCTTCTTTCTGTGCTTTTTCGGCCTTTTGCTGGCTTCTGGCCCCGAATTCGTCCTGTTCGTCCCGGCCGATGTTGAATCGTTCCGCCACGTTTTCAGCGGTCAATCCCATGCCGGTAAAAGCCCCCGGGTGCGAATCCACCAGGGCCGGATTGGGGTACATCATGCTCCCGCCCATGGGGATCTGGCTCATGCTTTCAACACCGCCCGCCACCACCACATCGGCGAATCCGCACATGATCTTTTCTGCGGCGATGGCGATGGCCTGAAGCCCGGAAGAACAAAACCGGTTCACGGTCATGCCGGGAATACGGTCCGGCCATCCCATACTCATTACCAGCACCCGCCCGAGGTTCAATCCTTGTACGGACTCCGGGAATGTGCATCCGATCACCACGTCGTCGATGACCGCCGGATCAAGGTCTCCCGCCCGTTTCATTAAATCCTCCAATACGGCGCATCCCATGGCTTCTGGACGCATATGCTTCAACATTCCTCTGGGGGCCTTTCCCGCTGCCGTCCTGCAGGCTGCGACTATTACGGCTTCTTTCATCATATTTTCCTCCCCTGTCATTAATCGGTTATCGGCTGCTTAACGTCATTGACAGAATCTCTATGGACAGTGTTTAATTCCTGAGCGGTTTGCCGGTGGTCAGCATGTGCTGTATCCGTGCCTGTGTATTGGAATCGCCCGAAAGGCTTAAGAAGGCCTCCCGTTCCAAATCAAGGAGGTACTGTTCCGTGACCACCGTGCCCTCCTGAACTTCGCCGCCGCAAAGGACGTAGCCGATTTTGGTGGAAACCGTTACGTCATGGTCCGTGATATAGTTCTGCTCGTGCATGGTCCAGAGCCCCAGCTTGATCATGGCAAAGGTGTTTTCGCCGGGTACCCGCAGGTCATCCCTGGGTCTTGGCGGGGTGTACCCTTCCATGTCCATTGCCAGCACGGTATTTTTGGCGTCCTGGATCTGGTAATCGCGATTGACGGTCATTTTGTCGGTGTCTTTGAGGTACCCCAGACTGATGGCCTCCGGACCGGAAGTGGCCACCTTGGCCATGGCGATGGTCTCAAAGGCCCTGGCAATAAAAGGCATCATTTCGATCTGCTTTGGATACAGACCGCCCCGCTTCACTTCAAAGAGATGGTCCGTGTTCCGAATAAACAATTCCTTGGTGCCCCCGCCGGCGGGAACCAGTCCCACGCCCGCTTCCACGAGCCCCATGTAGGTCTCCGCGGCAAAGCGCACCCGGTCACTGGCGAGACAGATTTCGCAGCCCCCGCCCAAGGCCAGGCCCGCCGGGGCCGCCACCACCGGTTTGTCCAGGTATTTCAGCTTCATGAATGAGTCCTGGAAGACTTTGATCATCCAATCCAGGTCATCCCACTCCTCTTCCTGGGCCGTAAAGAGGATCAACGGCAGATTGGCGCCGGCGGAAAAGTTACTACCGTGGTTGGCGATGACCAGGCCCTTGAAGTCGCTTTGCACAATATCCGCGGACTTCACGACCATGTTGATAATATCGTCGCCCATGGCATTCATTTTCGTGTGGAATTCAAGACAGGCAACGCCGTCACCCAGATCAATGAGGGACGCTCCGGTATTTTCCGTAATCAGTTTGCCCTGCTCTTTTAGTGACGGCAGGAGAATGATGCCCGGTTCTACCGGAACTTCCTGATAGTCTTTGCTGTTGATGTCATAAAAATAAAGCTTGCCCGCTTCCTTTTTATAAAAGGTCTCTCTGCCGTCATCGAGCATCTCGGCCACCCAGGCGGGGATCTCGTAACCGGCTTCTTTCATCTTGGCCACGGATTTCGCCACACCGATTTCATCCCAGGCCTCAAAGGGACCCAATTTCCGGCCAAATCCCCACTTCATGGCATTGTCCACGTTGACGATATCGTCGGCGATTTCAGGAATGCGGTTGGCGGCATAAATCAGGGTTTCACTGAGCGTCTTGAAGGTGAATGTACCCGCCGGATCGTCCGCGTAGTAAAGGGTTTTGATCTTGTTGCCCACCCCGGACGCATTCTTGGCGGCTTCAAGGGACGGCAGTTTCACTTTCTCCTGGGGGGTGTATGCCATGGTGTCGTAGTCCAGGGACAGGATTACGCGTTTCCCGTCGGCATCTTTGCTCTTCTTGTAAAAGCCCTGCTTGGTTTTTTCACCCAACAGTCCCATTTCAAGCATTTTTTTGATGAATGGAGGGGGTTGAAATATTTCGCGCTTTTCGTCATCCGGGGATCCCTCGTACACATTCTCGGCCACGTGCAGCAGGGTATCCAGGCCGACCAGATCTCCAGTTCGGAACGTGGCGCTTTTGGCGTTGCCGACCATGGGGCCCGTCAGTTTGTCCACCGCTTCCACGCTGAGTCCCAGTTCCATCATGGCGTTGATGAAGGAAAACATGCCGAAGGTGCCGATCCGGTTGGCCACAAAATTCGGAGTATCCTTGGCGTAAACGGTCCCTTTGCCCACTTTTTTTTCACAGACTTCGGCCAGCGTTTCCACCACCTCGGGAAGGGTGTCCGGACCCGGTACGATTTCCAGAAGTCTCATGTAGCGCGGAGGATTGAAAAAATGGGTGATGGCGAAATACTTTTGAAAATTTTCTGAACGGCCTTCACACATGGCTTTGGCTGAGATGCCTGACGTATTTGAGGTAACGATGGTGCCGGGTGTTAACACGGTCTCAATCTTTTCAAAGACCTTTTGCTTGATATCCAGCCGTTCCACCACCACCTCGATTATCCAGTCCACGTCCTTCAACAGGACGAGATCGTCTTCCATGTTGCCGATGGTGATCAGTTTGGCGTTTTGGGGAATGTAGAAAGATGCTGGTTTTGACTTTAGGGCAATGCTCAATCCGTTATTGCCGAATTTGTTTCTGAACTTTTCGCTGTCCGGTGTGAGGCCCTTTTTTTTGTCGTCCTCCGTCAACGCCGGGGGAACAATGTCGAGCAAAACCGTTTCGATGCCCACATTGGCAAGCTGGGCGGCAATGGTGGCTCCCATAACACCCGCCCCAATGACGCCGGCCCTATTCATTTTTTTGTCCATAGACACCTCCTTAGCGTGTTCGTATGTGAAAGTCGTGCTTCAAACGGAGTGACCGCAAAAAGCCCATCGAAGAAATATGAATGAATTCTCATTCATTTTTGAAAAGCTAATATGACTGGGAATTGAAGTCAAGCTTTTTTTGTTGGATTAGGAACAAAAAAGGACGG
>ADZZ01000224.1 GCA_000179315.1 delta proteobacterium NaphS2 | reverse complement strand
AATTCGAAACAAAGGGTATAAAACCAGTGTGAAGAAGGCAGTTAAAGAAGTCAGGGCTGCCATTAGTGAAAACACGCCGGAACAAGCCAAAGAAACACTTAATAAGGCTGTTTCCATTATCCAGAAGTCCGCCTCAAAGGGCGTCATTCACAAAAATCAAGCCGCGAGAAAAGTTTCCAGACTGACGCTTCAGGTCAACAAACTCTCCCAAAGCGAATCCTGAACAGAAACCAAAAAAGGTTTGTGAACAGGCGTTAAATCGACAATAAGAAGTTTTCAAGAACGAGCGGGGCCTGAGATCCCGATTTCAGGCTTCCATCCGCCTGGTAAAGAAGCATCAACGCTTTTTCAAGATCCTTTTCCTGCCAACGCCGTGCTTGGCCGAGAATCTTGCCCACCACAAATGCGGGCACACCCAGCTTTTTGGCCATATCTTTTCGGGAAACGTGTTGGCTCATAAGCTCTTTCGCCTGAAATATGATGCGGATTTGCCGTGTCAACATACCGATAATCCCGAAAGCGGCATCCTTTCCTTCTTCTTCCAGATAGCGGTTCAGAATGGAGAGAGATCGCGCTTTTCCACGTTGGGAGATCTCATCCATTAATTCAAAAATAGTATACATTCTGCTGAATATACTAAGTTCTTTTATTTCCGGAGTTCCTATTTTGCCGGTACCGTGACGAAGATGGAGCTTTTCAAGCTCGGTGTAAAGTGCCCGTGAACGGTTGCCGATCATCCCATGAAGGTGACGACAGGCATCCTGACTGATGTTCAACCCCATCTCCCGGGCTGAAGCCATTATCCACGGGACCGCCTGAGCATCCGTCAGTTCCTTGAAATGAACGGCGTGGCCTTGTTTTCTCATGCTGCTGAAAAACTTCAGGCGGAAATCGGGTTTCTGGGCCACGAAAATGATGCAGGTGGTTTCAACCGGAGATTTCACGTAGGGAATCAGAATTTCAAGATCTGAAGCGGCGATGCGGTCGGTGCGCCGAACGATGATGAGACGGTTGCCGGACAAAAACGGCAGAGACCGGGCGGCGTCCAGGATATGACCCGGATTGACGCCGCCTTCACCATCAAAAACCTGGACGTTAAAATCTCGAGCCGATTCCGGAACAGCCTTTTCGCGAATCTGTTCCAGGATTTTTTCAAGGTGAAAATCGTCGGGACCGTAGAAAAGATACAGCGGCTTCAAGCGGCCCCCGTTCAGATGGGTCAAAACAGTTTCCGGGGTTGTTTCAACGGACATCAGAATCTTTCCATGGTTTTCAGATAGATTCTTTCAGCCAGTAACTGTGCAATTTTTTTTGTGGCGCGCCGCTGGTTGTAGCGGGTTTTCAGCGGATCTGATGAGTCTACCGCAAAAGAGGCTTTTTCCGCCATGTCGGGAGCATTCCATATAACCTTTCCCGTTTCCGTATCCACCAGTTTTGCCGCAAGCCTGATTTTTAACCAGCGTGAACTCGTTACATCGAAGGTTTCGTCCGTTACCCGGTAGCCCAGTGGTTCGGTTTTGATATCGGTCACCTTTCCGATCAGAACCGCTGCCGCCTTTTCTTTTGAAACCAAGGGTATCTGGGAGTGGCTTACAAACTCTCGGCGAATCATTTTAGTGAAATCCCCTTCAAAACCGATATCAGTGGAGGGGGTTTCCATCAGCGGAATTGCCATGCTGGCGATGTTGAGGTGCAGCGGTTTGCCGGTCGCCTGCAACTGATAGCCGCAGCCGTAGATCCAGAAAACGCAGAACATCATCAACAGTAAAATTCGAAAAGCCTTCGGCGTTTGCATTTTTTCTTAAACCACCACATTCACCAGCTTTTGCTGCACCACAATGACGCGCTTAACGGACTTTCCTTTTATGTGGCGCTGCACTTTCTCATCAGCTAAAGCAGCAGCCTCAATCTCTTGGTCACTGCTTGAAGCGGCCACCTCAATCCTGCTTCTCACTTTGCCGTTTACCTGAAGAATAATGAGTTTTGTCTCGGTTACCAGTGCCTCTTCTTGATAGTCCGGCCAGGGGGCATTCAACAAAAATCCTTCGTGCCCCATCAATTGCCACAAATGATCGGTGATATGGGGCACCACCGGAGAGAGCAAAATGATGGTGGTTTCCACGGCTCTTCGGACAACTGCCCAGGCAGCGGCATCCCGTTGCTCCCCGGTATTTAAGAATTGATTGGTTTCATTGACCAGTTCCATAACCGCTGAAATAGCCGTATTAAAATGAAAGCGGTTTTCGATGTCGTCGGTAACCTTTTTGATGGTTTCATGGGTTTTTCGGTGGACCGATTTCAGGGGTTCTTGGAGTTCGGTCTTCTCATCAAAGCCTTTGACCGTCTTCAAATCCTCAAGGTTATCGGTCACAAGGCGCCATATCCGCTGAAGAAACCTGTGAGAACCTTCTACACCCTGCTCACTCCATTCGAGATCCTTATCGGGCGGAGAGGCAAAAAGACAGAACATGCGAACCGTATCGGCGCCATAGCGATCGATCAATTCCTGGGGATCCACCACGTTCTTTTTGGACTTGGACATCTTTACGATATTGCCGTTTATAACTTCCGCTCCGCACCGGGTACACCGGTCGTTCTCAACTTCTTTGGGGAAGAGGTACCCATGTTGGGAACACGCCTGGGTCGCTTTGCAGACCATGCCCTGGGTCAAAAGATTGGTGAAGGGTTCCTTTATCCCGATGTGTCCCAGATCCTTTAAAACCCGCGTGTAAAAGCGGGAATACAACAGGTGTAAAATGGCGTGTTCAATGCCGCCGATATATTGGTCCACCGGCAGCCAGTAATCCACCCGTGTTGCGTCCAGGGGACCGTCCTGGTAGTCCGGGCAGGCATACCGGTCAAAATACCAGGAAGACTCCACAAAGGTGTCCATGGTGTCTGTTTCACGTCTGGCTTTGGAACCGCATTTCGGGCAGGTGGTTTCGGTAAAGGAAGGATCGAAGGGCAAAGGGGATCCCCCGTTGGGCCGCATGTCCAGCGCCAGGGGAAGTACCACGGGCAGATCTTCTTTCTCAACAGGCACAATGCCGCATGCATCGCAATGGATCATGGGAATGGGCGCTCCCCAGTAGCGCTGCCGTGAAATACCCCAGTCTCTGATGCGATAATTCACGGTTTTGTGGCCGATTCCCTGTTCCTCGAGATAATCGGCGATGCTGTCCAGTGCCTCAAGATTCCGTTGTCCATTGAAAGGCCCCGAATTGACCAGAATTCCCTGGTCCACATAGGCTTCCGTCATATCTTCTTCAATCAGTTCGGCATCCTCGGGTTTGATGACCACTTGCAGCTTCAAATCATATTTCCTGGCAAACTCAAAATCGCGCTGGTCGTGCGTGGGGACTGCCATGATGGCACCCGTGCCGTAATCAAAAAGGACAAAGTTGGCCACGAAAATGGGAATTTCCTCGCGGGTCATGGGATTGAGGCAGTATCGTCCCGTAAAAACCCCTTCCTTGGCAGTAAAATCTGCGGTTCTCATAAAAGTGTCCATCTTGAGGGTACGCGCCACGAAGTCGAGGACCTCTTTTTCTTGGGACGATCCCTTAATGATTTCCTGAACCATGGGGTGTTCCGGGGCCAGACACATGAATGTGGCGCCATACAGGGTATCCTGGCGTGTGGTGAAGACCTCAATGGCCTCTTCAGGACCCACCATGGGAAAACGAATGGCAGCGCCATGGCTTTTGCCGATCCAGTTTTTCTGCATGCTCAGAACCCGATCCGGCCAGCCCGGCAATTTTTCACAGTATTCAAGCATGTCCTCGGCATAATCGGTAATTTTGAGAAACCAGCTGTTCATTTCTTTGATGGCCACTTCCTGCTCTGGATGCCGCCAGCAACAACCATCTTCCACCTGTTCATTGGCAAGAACCGTCTGGCATTTTTCACACCAGTTCACATGGGTCTTCTTGCGGTAGGCCAGACCCTTTTCATACATTTCCAGAAATACCAGTTGCTCCCACCGATAATAATCGGGATCACAGGTGGCCAGTTCGCGGTCCCAGTCATAGCTGAAACCCATCCGTTTCAGCTGGGCTTTCATATTTTCGATATTTTCGTACGTCCATTTCGCCGGATGGGTGTTATTTTCGATGGCGGCATTTTCAGCCGGCATGCCAAAGGCATCCCATCCCATGGGATGAAGCACATTTTTTCCGCACATCTTTTTGTAGCGCGCTACCACATCGCCGATGGTATAATTTCTCACATGCCCGATGTGTATCTTCCCCGAGGGATAAGGAAACATTTCCAGAAGATAATATTTCTCTCTTGAAGGATCTTCCACCGCTTTGAAAACACCTGCTTTTTCCCAACGCTTTTGCCAACTCGGTTCCAGTTCCAGCGGATTGTATTTCATATCAATTTTTCCTGTACTTCCAAATGCTCCCTTGGCATCAGGTTCGGATTCACGACTCAGACCGGCCAGGGCATCCTCAAGTGTATCTAGTGTGTTGAAGATATTGTCCAGCACGCCATTGATATAGCGGCCGGAATCCTCACTGCCGAATCTCTTGCCCAACTCAACGGCTTCGTCAAGGGATACTCTGGGGGGAATGTCTTCCAGATAAAGCATCTCATAGGTTGCCAACCTGAGAATACTACGGTCTAACCGGGCCATCCGTTCCAAACGCCAGTGTTTGGAGGAACGGCCGATGACCCTGTCCAGAATGGTTTTGCGCTGGCAGACGCCACTTACCAGGTCCCTGGAAAACGCCACTGACGCTTCAGCCATTTCAAAATTCTCGCTGATGAGGCGACATGCTTCCAGCGGATCATCATCGCTGTATTCCAGATGAAAAAGAACTTGAAGGGCCATCTCGCGGGCCCTTCTTCGCTCCCCTGTAAAATGCTTCATGATTTTATGCGGGCATCAGTGATACGGCTTTTATGGAATGGCTCTAAGTAAACTGACCATTTCAATGGCCGCCATGGCCGATTCAAACCCTTTGTTTCCGGCTTTGCTGCCGGCGCGCTCAATGGCCTGTTCAATGTTATCCGTCGTCAAAACGCCGAATGCGATGGGAACGCCCGTATCCAGAGAAACGCTGGCGATCCCTTTGGAAACCTCATTGGCGACATAGTCGAAATGGGAGGTTGCCCCTCGGATGACGGCGCCCACGCAAATAATGGCATCATATTGGCCATCCACTGCCAGCTTCTTGGCCACCACCGGCATTTCAAAAGCGCCCGGGACCCAGAAGAGCGTAATGTCTTCCTTTGCGGATTCGTGCCGAACCAGAGCGTCCACGGCCCCTTCCACCAATTTGCTTGAAATGAACTCATTGAAACGGCTTGCGATAATGGCAAACCGCATCCCCTTTGCTACCAGCTGACCTTCTATTGTATTGACCATCAGCCCCCCCTATTGATCATCGGGCAAACACAAAAAAACGAGATTCTAGGAAATACCCACTTTGTCCAAAAGATGCCCCAGTTTCTGGCATTTGGTTGACAGGTATCGAATATTTTCAGGTTTCGGCACACATTCAATGGGAACCCTGCCTGTCACTTTCAATCCGTAACCCTCCAGGCCGACAATTTTCTTTGGATTGTTGGTAAGCAATTTCATTTTTCGAACACCCAGTGCCACCAAAATCTGAGCACCCACACCGTAGTCCCGCAAATCGGCGGCAAATCCCAGTTCTTCATTGGCCTCAACCGTGTCAAAACCTCTGTCCTGCAGCTCATAGGCCTTGAGTTTGTTGGCCAAACCGATACCACGCCCTTCCTGGCGAAGATATAGAATAACACCCCGACCTTCTTCCTCTACGATGGACATGGCCCTTTTCAACTGTTCACCGCAGTCACAACGGTAGGAACTGAAAACATCGCCTGTCAAGCAGCTTGAATGTACCCGGACCAGGATGTCCGCATTCGGGTCGATCTCTCCTTTTACCAGGGCCAGATGCTCATAATCATCGATGTCGTTGACAAACGTTATGGCCTTAAATTCCCCATAAGGTGTGGGAAGGGTCGTTTCAGCGCCTTTTTGTACAAACGACTCCGTCCGCATTCGATAGGAAATAATGTCCGCAACCGAAGCGATTTTAAGGTCGTGTTCCCGGGCAAAGATTTTCAGATCCGGAAGCCGCGCCATGGTTCCATCTTCCTTCATGATACCGCAGATCACGGCAGCCGGCTTCAAACCGGCCAGCCGTGCCAGATCAACGGACCCTTCGGTCTGCCCTGTTCTGAAAAGAACCCCTCCCTTTCTGGCGCGTAATGGAAAGACAAACCCTGGTTGAATCAAGTCTTCCGGAGCGGCATCATCGGCCACAGCCGTCAGGATGGTGTGCGCCCTGTCTGCGGCGCCCATTCCCGAACGCATGCCCTTTGCAGCGGCAATAGAAACCGTAAAGGCTGTTTTGGACGGAGAACGATTCTCACCAACCATTTGTTTCAACTCCAGTCTTTCCACAATGGCGGGGTCAAGGGCGAGACAGATCAGACCGCGCGCATGCCGGGACATGAAATTAATGGTTTCCGGCGTAATTTTTTCCGCCGCGATGGTCAGATCGCCCTCATTTTCCCGATCCTCGTCATCTACGAGGACAATCATTTTTCCCTGCTTCAAATCTTCGATAACCGCTTCAATCGAACTTATTTCCATATTTATTTACCAAAGCCGTATTTCAGTAGGGTTTCAACAGTCACCCCTGAAGACTTCCTTTCTTTGCTTTCCGACGGTTTTGTTAAAAGTAATTTCTCTACATATTTTCCAATGAGATCGGTTTCAATATTAACCGGTTCACCAACATTTTTCCTGAGCAATGCTGTCTCTGTCCCGGTATGGGGAATGATATTTACATCAAAAAATTCATTTTCACAAGCATTAATGGTCAAACTGATGCCGTCAACAGCGATGGACCCCTTTTCAATAATATACCTGGACAGGTTTGCCGGGATCTTGATTCTCAAAAGCCAGGATTTGTTTCGTTCCTCTTTTTTAGTGATTTTGCCGAGGCCATCCACATGCCCCAAAACCAGGTGTCCACCCAAGCGATCCATAAGACGCAATGCCCGCTCAAGATTCACATGATCGCCCTGTTTCATAAGCCCCAGCGTACTTCTGGACAAGGTTTCGCCTGAAACGTCCATGTAGAAGGCATCTGCCTCCATTCGGGATACGGTGAGGCATACCCCGCTAACGGAGACGCTGTCGCCCAGTTTGCACCCGGCCATTTCAAACAACGGTACAACGCAGATCTCCATATGATCCTGCATACGACGCATGCCCTTTATCGTGCCTATTCCCTCGGCAAGTCCGGTAAACATTCACAAGCCTCCACGATCCATTGATACAACCAGTCTCCAGAAAAGGGCGTCATCAAACTGCAAAAATTTGCCCCCTGATCCTGTTTCTCCCTTCCTTTTTGGCTTGATAAAGGCTCTTATCCGCCTTATCAATCATGCTTTCATGGGGGAAGGTGTTATTTCCTGCTGACGGCTTGAAGCCCACTACACCGAAACTGGCGGTAATTCGTATATCCTTGTCCTCATATGCGGTGACATTTTCGGATACGCTTTTTCGAAGCCTCTCCGCCGACCACATGGCACTTTCAAAATCCGTCTCAGGCAGCACTATCAGAAACTCCTCGCCGCCATAACGGGCAATCCAATCAACATCATTTCTAAGGCTTTCCTTGATCCAACCAACGAAGTTCTTGAGGATCAGGTCCCCCGCCTGGTGACCATAATCGTCATTGATGCGTTTAAAGTGGTCAATGTCCGTCATCACCAAAGAAATAGGTCGAAGGTAGCGTGTGGCGCGTGAGATTTCCCTGCTGAGGTATTCGTCCATATAGGTCCGGTTGTAGCAGCCCGTGAGTTTGTCCGTGATGGAGAGAAGCCGGATCTTCTCATAGGCATCCTTTAGCGACTTTTCCAGTTCCAGAATACGAAGCGCCGTTTTCAGTCGGGCAATCAGTTCGGATCTATCGAACGGCTTTGTGAGATAGTCATCCGCTCCCGCTTCAAGCCCCACAATAATGTCTTTCCTGGAATCCCTGCCGGTAATTAGGAAAATAAACACGTAGCCTTCCGTGGGGTTTTCTCTGATGGCCCTGCATAACTCAAGTCCATCCATCTCGGGCATTCCCCAATCCGTCAGAATGATGGGGAAAAACCTTTCTTTAAATATTTTAAACGCCTCCCGGCCGTTTGCTGCGGATACCACTGCGTAGCCCGCCTGGCGCAAGGTTTTTTCCATCAGTTTTCGAGAAACCGCATTATCCTCGGCGATGAGTATGGGAAAATCGTTTTTCAAAAATGCGTTCCTCAAGTGTTTGCCGCTTTGTCCAAAAAATCCTGTATGGACATCCTAGGATTTAGCATAGCCTCACCGTTTTGTTAAGAAAATATTTGTCATCACAGGGGAAAATGCAGCCAAAGACGGCAGGACAAGAAATCAAACAAGATACAGGACCCGAGATCTTGACTCCACAAATACCCGACACTATATTCGTAGCGATTACATAATTCCAGAACGGAGTCTTATATGTCGGAGATTTTTATACCCATACAACAGGACCTCCCCGGATTCAACCCCTTTTTTGGTTCCTGGATCTCCCAGGGCGATGTGACTTTTTTGGTGGATCCGGGGCCTGCGAACACCGCCGATCGATTGATTGATTCCATGGAAGCGGCGGGAATTAAGCGATTGGACTATGTCTTGATTACCCATATTCACATTGATCATGGCGGTGCGCTATTCGAAGTGCTCAAACGCTATCCGGAAGCAAGCGCCATCTGTCATGAAAAAGGTGTTCCTCATCTGGTGGACCCGTCCAGACTATACGAAGGGAGCCTCAACGTGCTGGGAGATCTGGCGAGGACTTATGGATCACCCAAGCCGGTTGAAAAAGAGCGGCTGATACCTCACACCCTATGCCCTGTTGACGGCTTGGAAGTCATCGAAACCCCGGGACATGCCATTCACCATCTGAGTTTCACATATGAACAAAGACTTTATGCCGGGGAAGCCGCAGGAAACTACTTCATCGTTGACGGGCAGGAATATTTGCGTCCTGCAACACCTGCCCGTTTTTTTCTGAACGTGTTCAGCGAAAGCGTCGATCGGCTGCTTAGCCTGGAAGACCAACCGATCCGTTATGCCCATGTGGAAAGTGCTGACAAAGGGCATCGACTGTTGCGGCGTTTTAAGGATCAACTACAGCTATGGGAATCCGTCATCGGTGAATGCGTGGGTGAGGGCGGCCGAAAAGCGGATATGATTCAACATGCGGTAGAGCGGCTGTTGAAAGAGGATCCCCGTCTTGCGGCATTTGAGAGCATGGGCGAAAATATGCGAAAAAGAGAAAGAACTTTCATGGCAAACTCGGTCAACGGTTTTGTGGGATTTTTCGAAGAAAGGGCCAGAGAGCAGCGTTATTGAACAATGGAAAATCTTAACTTTCTCGAAAAAACCAACTTCCGATCACTGCTTGAAGCGGACGGTGCAGACCGCCTTCAGGACAAACTGGTGGTGATCGATATGTTTTTGAACACGGAAGGACACATTACGCTTGAAGAGATGATGCGACTTCTTGCGGAAGCAGGTTACGACTTCGATTCGGGATTCGTGAAACATTGCCTGCACCGCATGGTGGAGCTGGGATTTGCACAGCGAAAAGCCTTTGAAGGGCAGCCCATTCGTTATGAACATCGACATTTAGGTCGCCATCATGACCACCTGGTTTGCACCAAATGCGGAAAAATCGTCGAGTTCGCCAACGAGGACATTGAACGATTACAGGTGGAAGTGGCCGCCAGCTACGGTTTTCACATGCTTCAACACCGGATGGAAATCTATGGCCTGTGTTCAGACTGTTGCTCGGAAAGAGAACCATTGATGCCGTTGTCCATGACCAAAGCCGGCGAGACCGTTCTGGTGCGGGATATGGCGGGATGCAAACATAAGCAAGGAAGGCTCGCTTCAATGGGTCTGCGACCCGGCGATCGTGTCGAAATCATCAACAACACCGGTGGTGGCAGAGTCATCTTGGGGCTTGGTACGACACGCTTGGCCATCGGCAGGGGCATGGCCAACAAAATCATGGTTTCGCCGGTAAAAGATAATCCCTGAGTGGGAGACTTCAAATTGCTTAAACGGCTTTTTGCAGCAATTCTCTGAGCTTGTCTCGAACTGCCCTGATCATTTTTTCACCGCAACTTCGATAATGGTATCGGGCCTTCTTTCGAGGGCTGACCCAGTGGGGACAATGTCTGAGCGCCAGTTTGATAATGGCCATTTCGTCATCAAGGATAAATCTTTCAAAAACCATTGGTAAAGGCGGCAGCCAAAATTCCGATTTTGAAATGGACGCAGCCCAATCCACAATGTAAGGCATGCCGTCGTCGCCCAGGAGCGTATTCGGGGCCCGTTTCAAATCACAATGGGCCACTCCCCGCTGATGGACGGCATCTACCAGGGTTTCCATGGCATCAAAGAAATGAAACGGCAGCAACATTTCCTTTTCCAGATTTTCAAGGCTCCTGCCCGGAATTTCGGCAACTGCGAGGGCAAGCCCCTCGATGACACCGTAAAACGCGGGGACCCCTTTGATGCCTGCGAGTTTGCTGTAGGCCTTTGCTTCACGCCAGATGAGGAAGCGGCCCACAATATGCCTGAACAGAAAGCGGTTGCGGCTGAAATCCTTGACCACCGCACGAATGCCGTCTTTTTCAATGACCCAGATGATCGGTCTGGTATTGGAAGCCTTTCTCAAAACGCCGCGGTTGGCTTTCGGCAGATCCGCTAATTTGAGATCCAGAAACATTCGATGACCCTTCTCTTGAGATTCAGTGTTTCCCACTTCTTTCAGCTGAATTTTCGGTTCTTTTAGCAGCCAAGGGGTATTTTTTCAAGAAAACACGTTCAGGAGAGCCAATTCCTAAAATTTCAACGATTATTTTTGCAATTGGAGGAAAAATAAAGTATGGATAATTGCTCATTGAAAATGAAATAGACATATTTGAAATGGATGCTAGCCAAAAAGGAGGAAAGATTATGAAAAAGGCAGGAATGTTGTTCGGCATTTTACTGGCAATGACCATTTTCTGGGGATGCCAGCACACACAGGTAGACGGAGGGGCCGGGACGCCTGTTACGGCAATGGATCGCATTTCAGAGAGCGGTCAACTGGTCGTGGGAACAGCCGGGAGTATGCCGCCGCTCAACATGACCACAAAGGATGGAGCGGTCATCGGCCTGGAACCCGAAATGGCCAAGATGATGGCGGAAGCCATGGGCGTGAAAGCAACCTTTAAAACCATGCCCTTTTCGCAGCTGCTTCCTGCGCTCGAAGCGGGAGAAGTGGACATGGTAATGTCCGACATGACCATTACCGGAAAACGGAATATGAAAGTCGCTTTTGTGGGGCCCTATTTTATTTCAGGTAAAACCTTTTTGACCACGGAAAAATGGGTTGCTTCAGCCAAACAATCCGAGGAAGTGAACAACGCCAATACCAAACTGACGGCGCTTCGAGGTTCCACCAGTCAGCAATTTGTTGAGGAGGTTTTTCCAAAAGCCACGCTTCTTCCGGGAAAGGATTACGAAACGTGCGTTGCCATGGTACTCGACGGCAAGGCGGATGCGATGATTGCCGATTATCCCATTTGTTTGCTCTCTGTCATCCGGTATCCCAACCATAAACTGATCTCGGTGGTTCCCCCCTATACCTATGAGCCCATCGGAATTGCCATTCAGAAGAATGACATCCTGCTGGCCAATTGGCTCGAAAACTTCCTGGACACCTTGGCGGGTAGCGGTGAATTGAAAGAACTTCAGGATAAATGGTTTGAAGGCGGCGATTGGATCGAAAAACTTCCGTAACTTGTAAATAAGCACAAAATATATCTGACAACGCCCTCGGAAGAGGGCGCTTTTTATGGTCAGTGTCCGTCCACAAATAAGAAAATTTGTTCGAGTTCAAGGAAGGCGAAAATTATAACCGCAGGAATACATTGAAGTATTTCGAGGCTTATAATTTGAGCCTGACACCGAAATCGGGCAAATTAGCCTTTTGTGGATAGGCACTTGTTAAGGGTAAATACCCGGGTGTAAGAGACCTTCGGTTTCATTCAAACCAAACATGATGTTCATATTTTGCACGGCACTGCCCGCCTGTCCTTTGACCAGATTGTCAATGAGACTTACCACGATCAGTTTTCCGGTTCTTTCATCGATATTAAGCGAAAGGTTGCAAAAGTTGCTGCCACGCACATGGGTGCTCAGCTGCGTTTTCGCGGGCCCGAAAACCCGCACGAATTTTTCACCTTCATAGAAAGACCCGTAGGCGTTTTCAACGTCGGCAGGGGGGGCTTTGCTACTGCTAGAAAGCTCGCACAACTCATTTACCGTCTGGTCCATTACGGCCAAGCCTATGTTGACATTGGCAATGACGCTTATGAAGCCCGTTTCAACAACCGCAGGCTAAAGTTCTATACAAAAGCCCTTGAAAAAATGGGCTACAATGTAAACCCGTTACAGCCCGCAGAAGCCGGCGCTGAACTATGAAGTTTCACACATGGGTTTAGTATCATGTCCCCTGAATTTTCCGATTATGCGTTTTTTTCTATTATTTCTACCTCAAGGTCTTCACCTAAAGCTTCGCCAATTTTCAGAAGCAATTTTTTCTTACTTTCCGTACTGCTATGTGTGCAGATGAAATATTCTCCACACATATTTTGTCCGTATTTTTCATGTTTGTGTTTGCTTATTAGGTCAACGCCATTAACCTTATGTCCTAAGGAATTAACCTTTTCAATACCAAGACTTTCGATGGCATCAACTAACGCTTTAGCTGCGGTTGGACGCTGGATAACTCTACCGCTTGGCATTGTTATTCTAAGGTTAGTTTTAGCTGACTTTGAGTGAGTGGGAATACTATACGAGGGTTCAATTTTAACACGCTTTCTTGTGGAAATATCTATTCCTGCGTTCCACTCTTTCTGCAAAGCTTCAAGCTTTTTTTTAAAGATGCCCAGTTCCTTGCCTGATTCACTTAGCTTTTGTGCATCCGAATATTTGCTATTTTTAAAAGCGTTAACGCCTTCTTGATTAAGCTGTTCAGCAACCGCACCAATTTCTTCCATTATTATGGAAAAAGCTGTTGATACTCCATCGGATTTCATATTTCACCTATCTTTATTTTTTCTGGCTATCCAGTTAACTTCACTTGAGTCGCTCAGGGGTTCAGGTTCCCCTTACAAGGGTGTATGTCGCCCGGATGGCGGTAGTCAAGCCCCATGGATGGGTATATAACCCTGAACCCCTGCTTAATGTAGGTGGAGCCAAGTAGATGACCAAAAATTTATGTTGAAATCATTATGCTCGTATTGTTGCACCCAACGTATTGCTCGCAAGTGGAGGCCGCTCTTTGGCCCGAATCTGGAGGAGCAAATGGCTATAACCTCAAATTTGTTAAAATTGCGTCCCTAATCTTTTCATATTCTCTAAGATTGTCATCAATAAAATTGTTTTCGAGTATGTACGATAGCTCCATAAAAATATTGCTAAGACGTGTAGACAATGATTGTTGAATTAAGGCATCACTATTGACTAAAAGGGTTTGTGCCTTAACAGAGTCAACAAAAATATACTCTCTATTGTTACGGCGCGTTATATTATTGGAAATAATCCGGCAAACTCTCGAAATATTTTTGGTGTTTGTTTTAAACTCAGTTGAATCTCGATCAAGTCCAATAGTGGATACATGTGGAAAATATACTGTGAATTCTCCAGATTTTTTTGAAAAAGAATAAAATTCTGATATATTTTTCTTCATCAAACTTACTTTGATATTGTCTGCGTTAGGATTGTCAAGAAAAAATGGAATTAAGTATTCTCCGGAAAAAACATCTAATATTTTCTTTTTTTTATTGGTGACACCCACAAAGAAAGGAACTCCTAAACTTTGAAGATAGTCTTTTTTATTGCTAATTGAAAACTTCCTTGCATTACTTTTTATCTGAATTGCAAACGATTCTTTTGGTACAAGATAATTATTTTTATCTGATGAAATTTCATCAAAGATATTACAGAAAAAGTCAGAGCCAATATCATCGGCTATTGTTGATGGGTGTGCAATGAAAGCAAAATTCGACAATATGTACCTTGCGAGGTTTTCACTCTGCCAACCACTTCGAAATGCTGCAAGGTGTTTTTTCATTTATTTTTACCCTAGGTCTTCAATTATAATCGTGTTATTGGTCGTTTGTTTGAAATTGTATTTCTTTTTTGAAATATCCATAGGCTTCATTTGTTTTTTTTATTTCTCTTTCAGCCGTCTCTGTGAGTTTCTCACCGAGGTAGTTTACCTTGTCGGGGTGATATTTGGTTACGAGTTCTTTGTAATGACGTTTTATATCCTCGACAATAGTATTGCTACCAAGGCCGAGAATATTCCGGTAGTATTCTTCGTCTTTTAAGCGTCTGATTTCTTGATATATTTTTCTTTCAATTCAGCCCCCCATTCTTCTTCAAGCAAATGATGAATGGGTGTCCTGCCGTATTCGTCATAGACATTTGGATCGGCCATTTTTTATCCTCCAAGAATACCGTTTATTTCAAATGGCTGAGTGACTTGATCGAACGGAGGCGAATTTCCCATAAATTCTTTCCACCTTTCTTTATGCTTATCCAAATCCATCAAATGTAAATCGTCTTTATCCTTTGATTCAGGGTCGTCATTTTGATCAATTCCATAGCCGAAAGCTACACCACAAGACTCGGTAAGAATATACCGGTTATGGAATCCTTGGCCATGTTGCCGCTTTTTCCAGATTACAATGAGGATTTTTTTACCTGTCGGAATAATCTTTGGTAGCTGTGTATGCATATCATTAATGAGATTGTCGCAAACCCGTCTTTCCTCATCGGAGTAGTCGTCTTGTTCTCGCTCGTAGTTACGAAAAAATCTGTCAATTCCAGTGTGAATTTCTACCCTTGGGTTTTCAACACCACGTCTATTCGTCCATATTTCCTGAAAAAACGCTGCCATAGGTTCCATAAAACGTTGTTTGTTCGGATCAAAATGTGGATCAATAAAGACAATGCGCTGGTATAATCGGAGTATGGGAGCAACTGCGACAACCAGTTCCGGTGCCCTACGAACTACAGGTGGATGAGTTTTTACTTTCCATCTGGAATGGCGGCCATCGGAAACAAGTTTTTCTGCTGAAATAACATCCCCTTTCTCTCTTGGATTTTCTCTTGCCACTATTGCATGGAAAGGACGATCTTCATGCTCTGCCTCAGCACGAACAAGCCACACAGGGATCTCATTGAAAGTGCTTTGACGCTTGACCATATTCTGAGTGAGATGTTGTAGCAAAGCGTCAAGATTTCTTTGTGCATTTTGGTCTTGACCATACGGGCTTTTCTCGAAAGCTTGCCAGACCAGAGTTTTCCATTTTTTTGGATAGGCCGACACAATACGCCCTGTTCGCAGCCCAAATTTCTCATCAAAAAACAAATATTTTTTCCTGTCGTGCCAGGTTGCGACCAATTCAGGTTCGAGGGCAAATTCGCAAATCATCTCAATATAATTCCTTTACACGTTCATTAAAAAAACCTTTGGGCCAGCGATCAACAAAATCTCCATCCTCATCCACTCTAATTGGAATACATGCAATACCGTTCTTATCAGTCTCTATGAAATTAATTGAGAGGTCTTCTGGAACCAGAGTTAAATTTTCAGTGGCTTTATTTTCTCCAGTTTCCCTGACACGGCGCAGAAATCTAAGCATAAGATGCTCAGAATGTGTTTCTAGCATAAAGGTCAGGTCTGGTCGTTGTCTTATTTGTTCGATAAACAAATCTCCCAAGGCCACCTGAAAGGCGGGATGAATATGCAGTTCTGGTTGCTCAATGGATAGAACACCGCATTTTTGATATAGAGCAGCAACAACTATAGGCAGGACTTGAGATATGCCTACACCTATATCATGTGGTGAAAGTTCAATATCTCTGGTCTCATCTCGAATCAACAGCCGCCTCTGTAGCGGGATGGATAGTAAGTCTCGTTTAACATCTTCGTCAAGGGTTTGGTCATGGATAATGGTCTTCATGAGGGGATGTTCATCGGATATTTCTCGGTATTTTTTTACTTCAACTCTATAACCGGAAGATAGTCTATCCTTGTTGGCCATCCACGAGTTTACATTTTCAAGAAAAGGCTCATCACTGTTGAGCAGGACGTCATAGGCCGCCGACCCATCAGACCATCGGTTCAATAATGATGGTGAAGAAAAAGGTTTGTATCCTCTTGGAGGAATCGTCCTGATTGGTCCTATATAGCATAATTTTTTCAACTCATCCCGGACCAATTCTCCCGGCCCCGTGATAAGGCTGCTAATCCTGCGATCCCTATTGAATCTAATTAAAAAAATCTCTTGGTCGGATACTTGATCGTCAACGTTAAGATCACAGCCAATGGATAAATTCTCTCCCCAATTGGGAAGAGCTGAAGATTGGCCGTGCACAGGGATTCTTTCGTGAGATCCTATTAGAATAAGCTTATTACGGTAAACATCTGACTTAACGTCTGACTCAGTGTGTTTATAATTTTCAAGAACCTGAGCACGTAGTTCTGAGGGAAGGTCGTTCAAAGCTTTTATAGCCTTTGCTTCGGCTGCTTCAAAAAAAATCCTGCTGCGGTTGTTCAATTCAGAAATATAGATCTGTTTCGTATCCTCTGAAGATACAATGTTTACAAGCTTCTCCCCGTTGACAGCTACCGAATATTCAGACAAATATGCTTTTTCAAATTGTTCACTCCATGTGACTGTTACCTGGACAACAGCACTTGTTACTCGACGTACAGCATCTTCGAGAACGTCAATTAAACCGCAAGATGCATCGTAAAGCATATCTGCACCTAAACCATAGAACTCACTATCGTCAAAATAATCCGGCAAAGCCTTTTCCCGCAGGTCAAGATCAAAGCTTATCTTTATCGATTTTGTTTTGTCATGATCGTTGACCATGCTTTCAAAACCGCCAAGGTCCATAGCGTCCCCCCCCAGCAACGTCTGGTCAGGGTTGAGATTTTGACGTTCAAAAATCTCATGGGCATAGTGCATCGCCTGAATGATGGTAGATTTCCCCGCCGAGTTCGGGCCAAAGAACAGAGTGATAGGTTTGAGTTCAATCCTCACGGGATTCTGAATGCCTTTGAAATTTTCGATGGTAATGGCAGTAATTAGCATAATAAAACCTGTTTCCTTATTATTTTATGGCTTACATTTACAACTGAAGTTTCACAGAAAATGCCCCCGGCTTGATCAGCCGACCATGCGCAGCAACGCCTCCAGGAAAGATTTTCGGGGCAGTTTGTTGTCTTGGTTGCAAACGGCATGAAAATCATCGCTCAATGCGGACTTAGCGATGATATGTCTCAGGTCGGAAAAGGCGAAACTGTTGCGACCCTTGACCTTGTGCCTGCGTTCGGGAATGTTTTCGAGCCGTGAACCATAGATCCAAATGATTGTTGCGGCCATTATGGAAAAATTGATGTGATTGATCACTGCCTGTGCATTGCGGGTTTGGCTTTTGCTGCTTCCAATGTCTTGCTTGATCTCCTTGAAACCCGACTCGATTTTCCACCTGGCCCCATAATACTCGATAATTTGCTCAACCGACAGCTTCAAGTCCGTGGAGAAGATTGCGATCCACTGTGTTTTTCGAAAGACCCAGACAACCCGGACAGGGCACTTGAGTGTTTTGAGCATAACGATTTGGGAGTATGCGTTGACTTCACGGTATTTTCCGTACAGGAAGACGTGATAGGTTGAAGCGTACGCCATGAATGCCGCCGCCATTTCAGCGCACGAACCCAACCTGCTGCCATATTTTTTGGGTCTTCCCGGCTTTTTGGAAGAACCGATCTTGGGGATGGAGTACAGTACGGTATTGGAACGTAATCTTGAAAGCAAATGAACAAAATTTCCGAGTTTAGTGCGGAGGGGTTTGAACAGGCCGTTATTTCCGAACCAGCTGTCACAAACGATTATTATGTCAACGCCGGCAAAGTGTTGAGCTACCTGAATTACCATCTCGACAGCTTGTTGGAGTTTGGTTTGGAAAGAAACGACCTTTCCGGCAACCCTCATATTGTCCGATTTGGCATTTATGGCCTTTTGGGGCAAATAAAATCGCTGTGAAAGGGGGAGACAAGCCCATCGTCCTTTGATGACCTTTAACAGACCAATAAGAACCACATTCTGTGCCCATGGATATTTGGATTGATTGTCCTTTGCGGCATGATCGAAGATATGAGAACATCCGAAGATGTTGCGACCTGTCTTTGGATTGATGAAATCATCTAATGCGATCATAAGTCGCCCATCGGACAAGGGGTCAGGAATGAGGTGCCATAAGGCGGCCCATAGGTTATGCCAT
>ADZZ01000225.1 GCA_000179315.1 delta proteobacterium NaphS2 | reverse complement strand
TGAGCTGTTTGGGGAGGGTGAAGGTGATCAGATAGTATTGAGCCGGTAAGCGCTTGCTCAACTGATTCTCGATCCACTGCCGGTTTTCATGGTTCTGGCAATGGGGACAGTTCCTGTGACCACAGGAATGTGGAATATAGACCTGTTTTCCGCAGTTGTGATCCGTACATTTCGCCAGCATGTGCGGGCCATATTCTTGTCTGCATTGTGCCATGGTCTGCAGAGCCTTTGTATGGCTTGGCAGGACGGAATTCTCGTATCGGTCCAAAAAGCGGTCCCTGAATTCATTGATAATCGAGGAGAGCAGAATCATTTGACCCCTCCCCATGTTATATCAAAGGTGTTGGCCAGCGTATTGACGGCCTGGCTGGCATTGTTTCCGGTATTGGAAGTCAGATGGGTGTATCTGGTGGTGGTCAGGACACTGACATGGCCCAGGATCTGTTGTAATTCAATGAGATCAACGCCTGCTTCCAGCATATGCGTTGCATAGCTGTGCCGCAGGGAATGGCATGAAATTTTTTTTTATGCCGAGTTGTCTGACAACGGCTTTCATGGCGGTCTGGATGCCGCCTCTGTCCAGTGGCTGCTGAACCAGGTGGGCATTATTCAGACCTCTTTTCCGGCTTGGAAAAAGGAAATGGGGATGTTTGTGAACCTGCCAGAAATTTCTCAGCACGCGCAGAGTATTTTCAGGCAGCGGCACCAGCCGGTCTTTGTTGCCCTTGGCGTCGCGAATATGAACTCGCATATTGACGGAGTCGATATCACCGACAGTCAGCCTGATTCCTTCGCCAAGGCGCAGCCCCATGCTGTAGGTGGTAAAGAAAAAGACTTTGTAGCTCAACTTGTTGGTTTCGGCGAACAGCCGGTTGAGCTGCTCAATGGATAGAATATCCGGGATCCTGGATGTTCTTGGCGGTTTGATTAAGGGGATGTCTTCCCAGGTTTTGTTCAGTACCCTGGCGTAAAAGAACTTCAGACCATACAGATCGAGCTTGACCGTACTCCAGGATGGCATTCCAGAAGCTCATTAAAATAGTCAAGCACTGGTCGGATGTAAGATGACGATCTGCA
>ADZZ01000226.1 GCA_000179315.1 delta proteobacterium NaphS2 | reverse complement strand
ATGTTCAACCGAAGTTTGTCAAAAGAGTCGTAGAAGCGGCTTTTGCCGGGGTTTAAGGAGAGCCCGGCGCCAATCGCCACGGACCGATCCGAGTTCATGGTATAATCATTGATGGTTGGGAAACCCGCAATAATGCGCAACACATTGACAATGATATTGTTTGTGATATCCGTTGGCCGGAAGTTCTCCGGACCGTAAGTGTGCAGTGCTTCCACAACGCCTAATTGATCCAGAAAGGGTGCCGCAATAATAGCGCCGGGATTGCTGATGGATACCTTACGGTGAAACAGGGCCTTGGCAAAACGGGCAAACGACGGGTTCACCTTGAGTCTTGCCTGTTCAATCAAATCGGGAATGCGTGATTTTACCGATTGGCTTGGGTCCGTGTCCTTTCTCTCAACTTTTTCGGGAACAGGAGCGGACAGAACCCCCCGGATAGAAACAGGGCTTTTTATTTTTGCCAACCCCCACCGCTTATAGATTTTTTGAACATTGGCCGTTGAACATTTCAGGTTCAGTTTTTTTATCATTTTGGGCGCGGACAGGGAAGGATCCATGAGCCGTTGTTCAATGATTTGGAGTTCAAGTTCGGCGGAAATCTTTTCTCTGGTTCGGCCCTGCTGTACCAAATCCACCAACCCCCATACGCCATAAACCATATACCGATTTTTAAGCACATAAAAGCGATTGGGAGAAATTCCGAAGCGTGTCAGCACGGGTCGAACCTGCCGTTTCTTGGGGATTTGAGAAAGGGCTTTCATCAGTTCGATCCGTTGTTGCAGATGATCTCGATTGAAGTTTAGAAAGCTTTTCGTCCGACTTTCCGCATCATGCATCGCTTTTTTCTTCGCCCTTTCCCTGATGGCCACCCAAAATCCCCCACTTGTGGCCACCTCAAAATCCCCCACCCAGCCAGTCTGATTTTCCAGTAGAGATTGCTGAAAAAGGCGACAGAACGTAACTACTCCCATTTGTGAAATCCACGAATGGGGGAAGGAAGGATGAACGTTTTGAAGCCGAATTTGAAAGCAACAGTCATAACATTACTGGAAAAGGGACTCAGTCAACGCGAGATCAACCGGAAGACCGGGATCAACCGAAAAACCATCCGGAGATATGCTCAGCTGCATCATCGGGCAATTTTTGAAGAAACTGAGTCTTCAT
>ADZZ01000227.1 GCA_000179315.1 delta proteobacterium NaphS2 | reverse complement strand
GCCCTGGGGTGTGGTGGGAGGCCTTCGGAACTGGGCTGACTGGGTTTTTCACCAAGTGGGGCTCTATGACAAGGCACCGCTTTCACCCATTATCTCCACAAACTCCATACTGACCCTGGGCCTCCTCTGGGGCGCATTCGGGGCGGCATTGATGTCTAAGCAGTTCGCCATCCGTAAGGCTCCCGGCCGGGAGTTGATCAAGGGCGTGGTGGGCGGATGCCTCATGGGCGTGGGTTCCGCCATGGCCGGGGGATGCAATGTGGGCGGATTTTACGTCGCCACCAGCGCTTTATCCTTTGCGGGTCTGGCCATGATGGTGGGTCTGGTTGCCGGCGCTTACCTTGGATTACGGTATCTTTACTGGGAAATGATGCATCTCCCCTCCTCGCCGCCCAAAGGCGGGGGTAGCAAGAAAGTCAACCTGCTTTTTCTCGAACCCTATATCGGCGCCCTGGTGTTTATCGGCGCCCTGGTGGCGGTCTGGTTTTACGCCCGGGAGGCCTATACGCGGGTGGGGGGTCTGCTGCTGTGCGGCATCGGTTTCGGCATCATCATTCAGAGGACCCGGTTCTGTTTTGTCCGGTGTTTCAGGGATCCTTTCATGACCGGGGAAGGGGACATGGTAAAGGCCGTCAGCTTCAGCATCATCATCGGTGTCCTGGGGTTTGCGGCGCTCAAATGGACGGGCCTTCGGCCGGATAACGCTTACGTCACCCCCACCTTCTGGTTCGGAAGCCTGGTGGGTGGAACAATATTCGGTGTCGGCATGGTGATTTCAGGAGGATGCGGATCCGGAAGCGTGTGGCGCGCCGGAGAAKGACACATCAAACTCATGGTGGTGGTGACCTTTTTTGCAGCGACCAATTCTCTGTTCAAAGCGCTGATCAACTACTCCGCCGGCTTAAAAAATTTGATGGGAATGCGGGCCTTCATGCCAAATACTATGGGGTATCGATGGGCGGTGATCGGCCTGATCGCTTTTTTCCTCATTTATTCCTTGGTCGCCCAGTGGAATGAGAAAACCGATAAATTCACCGTTGAGATGTAACCCTTCCAAGGGTCGATCAGGATAGAATGTGTAAATTCAAAGACTTTTGTTAAGAACCGTAATGACTTCAGCTTTTCTGAGGACTTTGCCCTTATCCTGATTTATGTAGCCGTTTTTGACGATTTCGAGGATTGTTTCGTCTTCCAGCATTTCGGAAGCCCTGGTCTCCACCACCTTACAGGTCTCCATACTTGCCCGGCCATGGGGAAATTCCAGTCTGGCGACGCCGTTGGCTTTGAGCAGCCGGACAAGTTTTTTCCGGATGGTACTGACGTTTTTTGCCAGCCGCCGGGCCGTCTTGTCCATCCCGTCTTCCTTGGCCTTGATGGTCTCTTCCACATTGTCAAATGCATCCAGAACTTCAAAAAGGCCGGTGAAGAATTTGCCCTCTCTGACCCGAAACGAATCTTCCCGCTCTTTCAGGGTATGGGAAAGGTCCAAGATCCTCAACTGAAACTCAATCAGTTTTTTCCGCAGGAAATCCTTTTTTTCCTTCATGAGTCCTCATCAAAAACTTCCAACCGTTTCAAGCCTGACAATCGTGGCGCTTCCGAACGCTCAAAAGTGACGGCTTTCAGAAACGGATCCAAATCCACAAAGTGTAGAAATCGGTGTGCGGCACTTGATGCGGGATCCAGAAGTTCCCTCTGGGCCATGGCGACCTCTTTGGCGCTGTAATGCCGCTCTCTTAGCGCAAGAGCAGCAGCCTGAACAATATCCCTTTTCTCAATCCCGCCATCGATATTCAGTATTTTGTACGGATTCATGCGAAATTTTCCCCTTCCAATTCTTCAAGTCTTTCTTCGATGTGGTAAAGGATGTCATGATCTTCATCCACCCTGGCACACCATTTATGGAAATCTTTGAGGAGATAGATTTTCTCTCTATCCGAGGTTAATTCGTTATTCATATCTTGCATGTTTCTTTCAAAAAAATCAAAGAACGCGTTCCGAACCAAATCCGACTCAGATGTCATAACAATTTTGCAGGCCGTGTTCATCTTGAGGCGGCTCAATGCTTTTTCAAGGGCCATCATATCAAGGTTTGACTGAGCATCTTTCAACAACCCCCGGGCATGTTCATTTTCGGGGTCGATTTCGAGGGCCTTTTTGAGTGAAAGGGAAAACACCTTCTCGTTGATCTGACGTTGGTAGACCATTTTAATGGCCAGACGGCTCATGACAAGCGAAAGGGCCTTTGCCAGCCCATGTGAATGTCTACTGTCATACATGCCCGTGAGGACCTCCTTAAAACGCTGGAGCACATTCACATCTTCAGCATCCAACGCCACCGAAATGAACCGGTCTTCATATTCGGGTATCATGTCAAAAAACGTGGGCATGGTATTTTCGTAAGCGTCGGGCGGTCTTTTTCCACCCACCATACGTGAGAGGCCGAGAGCAAAAAGAACTCTTCCCTTGACGTAGTCCGTGAATTCGTCCCCCTTTTCACCAACGACCAGGGTTTGGACCGCTTTTTCATATTCTCCCGCCACCAAATGATAAAAACTCTCCCAGGCCGGTGAATAACAGCATCCGGTCCGCAGATAATCTTCCTTGCTTTTGAAAAAAGATCTGTTTTTCCGAACAAGTTCCCGCAGTTCAAGCGATTTACCCGTTTGCGCGGCAAGCCGGGGGGTCAGGAACCGGAATCCGACATTCTTCCGATTCCGTCCCAACTCATGAAATACCCTTGCCACTTCCTTTTCCAGCGACCATTGAGCGGAGATTTTTCCCGCAATATCCGCTTCCGGTTTATCACTTCCGGACAAAAGGTCTTCGGCCCAGTCAATCAAAATGGCTCGCGCGGCATCGCGCAGATCGGCATCGGAAAACCTGGATTCAAAGTCTTCGGAATATATGGCCGAAAGCCAGAACATGGAAAAATCTTCTCCACATTTTCCTGTTTTTTCAGCCAGCTTAAAAAGCGTCTTGGCGTAAAGCTGAAGCAGCGCCGATTCCATTTCCGGTGAAACCCATTGCAACAATTCCAAAACGCCCTCGTAGTCTTCCTTCTCCCACATTTCCCCGATCCAATGAAAAAGGCATTGTTCAACCAGCAGGGAAAGCTCCGAACTCCCATATCCGGCATCCATCAGATATTTTCCCTCTTTGTACAGCTTTTCCGGGTCTTCGCGCTTTTCGAATGCAGAATAAAGAGCTGAAACCAACAAAGCCGCCACCTGAGATTTTTGTTTATGGAAACCTTCGTCCCGGGACCCTATGCCATCCCATGTTTTCAGGCACTCGGCATACCTTCCGGTTTTGGCCAGGGCAAATCCAAAATCATACCGGTGCGCCGGTTCTTCCAGCGCTAAATTTCTAAAAGTTGAAACAGCATCCTCATAGGCTTCCCCCCTCGCCAGGCATACCGCTTTCCGAAGGAGCATCTCTTCACTTTCACCGGCTGAGATCACACTATCATAGAGTTCCGCCGCCCTCAGATAATCACCAGCCTTCTCCGCATCTCCCGCGGATTGGCGCACATCCATCGCCAATGTTGTATTTCGAATACGTTCAATCTTCTCTCTGATCCACTTCTCTCCCAATAAGTTATGGGCCTCTTCAAAGTATTTGGCCGCGGCGTGGGGATTGCCGCCTTTTTTTTCTATTTTCCTGGCCTTTTTCAGAAAGTCCTTCCCTTTCTGCTTATGAATCTCCTGATCGCATATTTCGATTTTCTTCAAAAGGTCATTTTGGCCGGGCACCGCCTCCAATTTTTCAAATTCCCTTTTGGCCAGGAGATAATTCTCCTTTTGAAAAAACTTCTCCGCCTTTTTTAAAATGGCCGCCGGATCATTTTGTAAACCCTTATTTTTCTTTTTTTTGCCCATCGCCGCTTAAATCCTTTTCTCCAACCCTCTCTCAACCCCTTACCTCACTTCAACCTGAATCCGTTCACCGGGTTGAAGGGATGCCTGGGGATTGTCGTTCATAATCCGTTGTACCGTCCCTTCAGAACCATAAAGCTTCACAGCGATTCCTTCAAAATTGTCGCCATTGATCACCCTGTAACCATACCATATTCTTTTTCCGGCAACGCGAACAATCTGATGGTAGAGATGCTCGGCCCGGCCCGAATCCTTCAAGACCTTCAGTCGCGCTCCCTTTTCCAGATTGTACACGCCGAGCCCGGAATTCAATTCCATCAACACTGGAAAATAGAATCCGTTTCCGTAACATTTCTTGGCAATTCGCCACAGGGTCTCATTCTCGCCAACTTCATAATCGGTATAAATTTCCCCTTTCCGTATGGTGTTCGAGGTCTTTTTGAAATCAGCGGATTCCACCTGCTTTTCTTCAGCATCCTTCAAAAAAAATCCCGGGCCATCAAAAGCCGATGGATCAAAAGGGGCATAACTTGACGGCGTTTTGACAGGAATCTTGATACCCATGGGAAAGCGCTTGAAAACCTCAGGTGAAGACTGTTCGGATTGATTGCTTTGGGCAATCAACAACCCTGACATCAAACCGGCCAGCACAAGAAAAACAGCACCCGGAAAAATCCATATTCCCAAAAAATGTTTCTCTGAAACCGGGTTCTCCAAACTGGAAGATAACGGGCGATCCTCCGTCTTCGGTCCTCCGTTTTCTGATTTCCATTCTCCCACATCCGGCGCCACTGGCATTTCATCGGGAATGGAATCGAGAACCGTAAAACAGGTAAGATCCGCGTCGCACTGGGGGCAGTTGGCGGCATCCGTTGAAATCAGCTGAAATCCGCATATGGGGCATGTTTTGTCGGATGCCACTTATCGGGTAATATCCTTGTAAATGATGTCCGTTTTCGCCTCGTGGACATGGATCACATCTATTGCCTTCGGGTATATGTCTTCCATCAATTCAAAGGCCTTTTCCACGTTATTGTCGCTAAATGCCATCAGCATGCCATCGATGGCCCTGAAAAATTCCGCTGCCTTGGAAGGATCCGTTTCCTCACAGAATTCACCCGCCTTTTGAAGATTCATCAGATTATTGACAATACCCATCTTGTCCAGTTCCGCATCCAGATCGTCGATGGCTTTGATGTTTTCCTCATAGGTTCCCTCCTCGTCCATCTTCTCCAAATGGGCAATCTTTTTCCGAATGGACTTCTGCGTCGCCGAAGGAATGGCCGGGCCGAAGTTATTCAGGGAATCTTCGGCATAATAGATCATCGGCTTGCTATCACGCCCCTCGGCTGCCATCCGTCTTGCCTTCTGAATTTTCAAATTTGCACGCTTGTACCTTTTTTCGTCCACCGACCCCGTATCGGACGACACCACCCGGTTGATGTCCCTGACGGCGGAAAGCGAACGCTCCAGAAGATCCATCATGATGTAATAACCGTATTTTTTCTCATTGGCTTCCTGAATGACTTTTTCTAACGATAACAAAAGCTTTTCATCGGCACTCCCTCTGGACAATGTTTTTGCCAGTCGGATATGCGGCAGTTCTTTCATGGACGCCGTTACTTCAATGAGATTGTTTTCATCAATCTCCAAAGCAAGCTCAACTTTCAAGGGTTCATCTTTTTTTCCTGGATCTGCCTTGTTTTCGTTGCCCTTGTCGTTGGCATCTTTATCCTCATCGATCCCCAGCCAAAGATCCCCGATGGATTCCTCCTGATCGTCA
>ADZZ01000228.1 GCA_000179315.1 delta proteobacterium NaphS2 | reverse complement strand
TTTGTCTAATTCCTGCAAAACCAATTTGCTGTCAACCCGCGCAAAACGTTGTTCCAGCGTATTGCAACCATCAAGTATAATGTCGAGATACTCCTTGTTCTCAAGGTTTTTGACGAGGGGAGTGTCCGAGAGGATTGTTTTCAATGTCTTGTTCAAAGAAATTGTCCCTGTTTTTTTGCGGTATTTTCTTTTGAGATCCCTGAAAAAGCGCTCCAGAATATTGTTGGTTCGTTGGGGCTGGATAAGTTGTTCTCCAGTAGCGGTATGAACAGAGATGGGATCTGCGAAGAGCTTATCCCAATATGTATCTATCTGCTGAATCATCTTTTTGTATTCATCTCTCTTTGACAAGGTTTCTTCAGATTTTAATTTTTCCTGGAACGCTGCTACCTTTTCCTTGATCGTTTTCATATCCGTATCATCGCCATCATCATTGAGGCCATTTTTTCCTTCTGGAAGTGCGATGCGGAGCGCCTCTCGCAGTGCATTGAAGATCTCTGCTTTCTTATCGAGGGCTTTGGCTGATCTTTTTAGGGTTTGATCAGCCATGACTGGCTTGATCAATCTGAAAAGCTTGTGAAGAGGCTTATGCGTCTTTTCGTATTTGTGCGGGCTTTCCCAAATTGCCTCAACAAGGGTGTAAACCGTTTTCAATCTGTGATAGAAAGCGAGGTGAGGAAGATCGAAAGGAAAGCCATATCCATTCAGTTCCGCCGAAATATCAAAAACCCACTGAATCAAAGCAAATGCGGACGCGATCGACATTTCGGCACCGGTTCTGACATCCCCATGCTTTATGCCGGCATTTAGTTGCTCCATTATGGTTTCGCTAACCTAAAACTGACCCCCTAAAGGCCAAAACGACAACCTAAAATTGACCCCCCTGAGTGGACCTCTGGTAAGAAGGATTGCTAAATATCAATCCTATGCTGGAGGCAGAAAGGAGAATGCTCACGGTGGATCAATACAGCTACATACGGACGGCACATAGGGTTTATGGCAAAGCCATAAAACAAATTGCCCGGGAGACGGGACATTCCAAAAATACAGTTAAGAAGGTTCTTCGGGGAGAATACAGCGGTTATAAGCCAAGGATTGGACAAGCATACCCTGTTTTGGCCCCCTATATTAGAACCATCGACCGATGGTTGAAGGATGATAAGGATCGTCCCAAAAAGCAGCGGCATACGGCGGTGCGGGTTCAGCAATTCCCGGTTGCTGTTGAAAGGCCCAATATCAGTGTAACTTGAAATTCGCTTTTCGTAAAGCCTTGGCATTGAAAGTTCTTGAAAAAGCGCATTATGGAGTTCTTTTTCAAAAAAAAGCGTCAAAACTGCAAATAAATTTCAGGAAAACCTGGACATTTGGCGAACGATGGTTCATGATTCACTCCCATAAATGTCATGAAACATCAAAGCCAACAGAAAAAGGGAAGGTTAGCTTCTCGAAAGTATCTTAGTGCTGATCCACTGTTCGAGGGTCTGCATAAAGATTTTTTGGGAGTATCGGACTACCGTGAGGGTAATCCGGAAATATCAATGGCAGACGCCTTGATGTCTGGCTTTGCCGTTTTCTCTCTCAAAGATCCGTCCCTGCTTGCTTTTGACAAACGAAGACAAGCCGCTGAGAATTTAGAAAGCATTTATCATGTAGAAAGTATACCTTGTGACTCGCAGATGCGAACGATTCTGGATGAAGTAGACCCTGTGGAAATTCGACCTGCGTATAAGAATATTTTTAGTAAATTGCAAAGAGGCAAAGCTCTGGAGCGCCTGGCTTTCTTCCAGGGATGCTATCTGTTATCTTTGGACGGAACAGGCTACTTTTCCTCGAAGAAAATTTTCTCTGATAATTGTCTGCAAAAAGTAAACAAAAAGACCGGCGAAATCACCTATTACCAACAGATGCTGGGGGCGGCAATTGTTCATCCCGATCTCAAAGAGGTCATTCCGTTAGCCCCGGAGTTCATAATCAAACAAGACGGCCAAAGCAAGAACGATTGTGAGCGTAATGCCGCAAAACGTTTCTTCGACAGTCTTAGAAAGGACCATCCACACCTGCCCGTTATCATTACCGAAGATGCCCTAAGTTCGAATGCGCCACACATAAGGGAGGCGGAAAAATACAATCTTCATTACATTCTGGGTGTGAAGAAGGGGGATCATCCTTTCCTGTTCAGAAAAGTGGAAGAGGCACAAGAAAATGGCGAAGCTGTTCAATTTGAATTGGTCGATAATGATAATCCGCAAAAAACGCATCGTTTCCTTCTCGTTAACCACCTCCCCCTGAATGAATCAAATCAGGATTTGCTGATCAATTTCCTGGAATACTGGGAAATCACGTCAGAAAAGACGCAACATTTCAGCTGGGTTACTGATTTTACCATAACAAAGGGAAACTCTTATGAACTTATGCGAGGCGGTCGTGCACGCTGGAAAATAGAAAATGAGACGTTCAATACCCTCAAGAATCAAGGCTATCATTTCGGTCATAACTATGGGCTCGGAAAGAAAAATCTGAGTGTAGTTTTTGTGATGCTCATGATGTTGGCCTTTTTGGTTGACCAAACACAGCAGCTCTGTTGTCCCCTGTTTCGAGCTACATGGCATAAGATGGGTAGCAAACGAGAACTTTGGGATCGTATGCGATCCTTGTTTAGAGATTTTGCGTTCAAATCGATGAGGATGCTTTACGAAGCCCTTTTTTACGGGATGAAATTCCAACCGCCGATAATTTTATATGATGACGATTGAATGCAAGATGCACTATACCAATGAAAAAAAGCGTCAATTCCAGAAAAATTGGTATTTGCCGGTAAGGGA
>ADZZ01000229.1 GCA_000179315.1 delta proteobacterium NaphS2 | reverse complement strand
GAACAGCTGTTGGTGGGAAATGATGCCGTTCTGGATGCGTATGTGGCCGAACTGAAGAAAAGAAGCCATGGTCGTGGCGTGGTCAAGTTACGCCGTCTGCTGCATCTGCAACGGACTTATCCCGGTGAGCCTTTTCTCAAAGCCGTAAGACAGGCCCTTAAGTATCGACTTTTTGATCTGTCCCGTCTGGAAAACATCATCCTCGATTATACCGCGGGTGACTTTTTTGATCTGTCATGAAAAAGAAAATTGAGCAATTACTCATTGACTTGAAGTTTAAAGGCATGGTGAAGACCTTCGATGAGCAGTTGGCTTTGGCCGAAAAGAACGGGCTTTCCGTTTACGAGGTCATATACAACCTCCTGGCTGAGGAATTACGTTTCCGGCAGGAGCGGAGCATGACTTATCGGCTTCAGATTGCACGGCTCCCATGGGACTGGACCCTCAACTCCTTTCCGTTTGATCTTCAGCCCGGAGTCCGGAAAAGCCGGATGATGACTTTGTCCGGCCTTGATTTCATCAACTGAAGTTTCACAGAAAATGCCCCCGGCTTGATCAGCCGACCATGCGCAGCAACGCCTCCAGGAAAGATTTTCGGGGCAGTTTGTTGTCTTGGTTGCAAACGGCATGAAAATCATCGCTCAATGCGGACTTAGCGATGATATGTCTCAGGTCGGAAAAGGCGAAACTGTTGCGACCCTTGACCTTGTGCCTGCGTTCGGGAATGTTTTCGAGCCGTGAACCATAGATCCAAATGATTGTTGCGGCCATTATGGAAAAATTGATGTGATTGATCACTGCCTGTGCATTGCGGGTTTGGCTTTTGCTGCTTCCAATGTCTTGCTTGATCTCCTTGAAACCCGACTCGATTTTCCACCTGGCCCCATAATACTCGATAATTTGCTCAACCGACAGCTTCAAGTCCGTGGAGAAGATTGCGATCCACTGTGTTTTTCGAAAGACCCAGACAACCCGGACAGGGCACTTGAGTGTTTTGAGCATAACGATTTGGGAGTATGCGTTGACTTCACGGTATTTTCCGTACAGGAAGACGTGATAGGTTGAAGCGTACGCCATGAATGCCGCCGCCATTTCAGCGCACGAACCCAACCTGCTGCCATATTTTTTGGGTCTTCCCGGCTTTTTGGAAGAACCGATCTTGGGGATGGAGTACAGTACGGTATGAA
>ADZZ01000230.1 GCA_000179315.1 delta proteobacterium NaphS2 | reverse complement strand
TTAGTTGCTCCATTACCTTGCGGTCTTGAACAGCAGTTCTTTCAAGACTCTTGGCCATCCGTCGAAGCGAACCACGGATCTTGTGCTTTTTGAGGCGATTCCTGATTTTTTTGTATTCATCTTCCATCAAGTCCTTGCCGATATCTCTTAAAAAATGAAAATGGCAGATAAAATCAGGTGTTCCCGGGAATACCGCTGCAATAGCCGAAAGGATTCCCTTTCCCATGTCGTGAACCAAGGCGATTGGGTCGCCGTATTGCCCTTTGATTTTTTCAAAGAACGGAATGAGCAACTCGCTTTGTTCCGAAGGGATTTTTATATTGTCCAGAACGACTTCGGCAATACCGTCCAGACCTGTAAACAGGTGTGGGCTATCGCCCTCGCATGTTCCATCAACGTGAAGGATATATCCGCCGCGCTGATCCATCGCGCTTCTTATTTTTTGGCGACTTTCGCGATGGGCCACGGCAAGGTAGGTGACAAACTTCTTGCCTAAAAAACTCACTTCTCTATCAGAAATCGAGATGTTTTTCCGAGCCAATTCACTCACAATGTCCTTTTCGCTGCGGCAGTGAACAAAGAGGGCATACCCCACATATACAATAACGTCATAGCCAAATGTACACCGGTGCGGTGCAAGGCTCTTCAACTCTCGGCAAGTGTATACCTTACCGTCATCCTCCGATTGCATGATGGTTTCTTTGGCCCGGAATGCGCCGATATCCAGGGTCACGACTTTCTTTTCCCGCGTCTTTAACACTTTATTGTTCCCGAAACAGAAGGCCTCTTCTGAAAAGAAGTGTACTGTTGGCATTTCGAAAAACAGGTTGCCTGCACAGACACCTTCCACAACTTTTTCAATATGGTCCTTAAGGCAACGGATCACTTTGTATCCGGAATTTTTTTTAACAGACCATGATGGTTCAGAAAAGCCTCAATTACCTGAGGTTCAATCCGGATTCCCTGCTCTGCAACTCTTTCGAACAGTTCCTCGATGCTGCTATGAGGGTATTTGACAAGTTGAACAAGAATCATCACGCTTTCCGAATCTGTCGGAAATCTTACATGATGCGGTCTGGACT
>ADZZ01000231.1 GCA_000179315.1 delta proteobacterium NaphS2 | reverse complement strand
TCTCCTGTCGGGTCTGAACTTCGGCCTCACTCAGATTTAAAAGGAATTCCTCATAACTCAGGCTCTCCTGATTCGCTTGACGGATCACGCCCTCCAGCTCACGGAGCATCGTGGACAGTTTCAATTTTTTGAGATTCTCAATTAAGAGTGCTTTCATACCGGCGTTCATCGTCCACCTCCGATCTGTCCGTAAATGGATACGTCCGGAGCCGGAAAGGTCTGCCAGTTTTCCAGGGCTGAAAACGATTGATCCCTGCCACATTCTCTATGGATTAAGATGTGTTTAACGGCCTGGCTGGAGCCCGCCCCCGATGATAGCGCCGTCTCAACTGCCGATTCGATGGCTTCGGCAGAGTGGCCTTTGTAGAGCATCAAAACCAGAATGAACTCCTTGACACCTTTGGTATATCCCTGCTTTTGGCAGAATTTATCCAAAAGCCGTTCCAGACAAACAGGCCAGTTCGAACGCCATTGCCTGATAACACGGGCTGATTCAAATGCCTGGGGCCGCTTTAAAATCAGTTCAAGATAATGCTCAGGGAGAAGACTCCATTTGTTGTTCCCAAAAAGTCGCCCATGTGATGCGATTTTTTTGCTTCCGTAAAATATCTCCACCTCATCCACATATAAAACCACACGGACTTTACAATAGGCATACGCTGTTGGGACCGAATATCGATTCTTATCCACCATGACCGTGGAGTATTTATCCACCTTGCAGCCTGCGGTTTCAAGGTTGCTGAACTGGATGTCCGGCAGGGACAACAGATCCCCCTTTTCCTTCTCATACAGTTCATTGACCGTGTGCTCCCTGCCGTCAATTTGATGACCGCCATAGGAAAGACAATCTTTGAGAAGTCTTTGGTTCAGTTCTTCCAGGGAATCGGACTTTGGAACAGGAACCATGTAGTTGCGTCGTGCATATCCCACCAAACCCTCGACACCGCCTTTTTCATGACCTTGACCCCGATTGCAGAACCGGGGCTCAAAATTGTAGTACCCCCGGAACTTGTCATACGACTCCTGGAGAACACGATTTTTCCCACGCAGTATCTTTTGGACCGCGGTTGTTAGGTTGTCATAGATTAGGACAGGAAAAACACCGCCAAAAAATGAGAACCCTTTTATATGACCGTCAAAAAAGGCCTGTTGCCGCTCGCAGGGATAACACCGAACCAAATGCTTTCCGGAAAATTTGGATCGCATGCAAAAGAGTTTCAGCCGTGTTTCGACACCCCCTAAAATGGCAATGCAGTTTCCCCAGTCCACCTCGGCTTCGACGCCGGTCTGTGGATCTGATGGTATAAATACCTCACGACCACTAACGCCCAATCTCAATTTTGCCTCGCGAACATATCGCCGGACAGTTGTCTCAGATCCTTGAAAAGCATGCTCCTGTTTGAGACGATTAAAAACCCGCACCGCCGTATGCCGCTGCTTTTTGGGACGATCCTTAGAGTCTGTCCGTTAATAACTTGAACATTTAGGGCGAATAGAATAGTTCCATTCGCCATGAAAATCGGCCTTAAACAAATTGACGTTCTCAAGTTCGGTGTCAGTTACTTTGATCCCCTTTGGATAACTGTTGGAGTCAATCTCAGCCTGAATCTTAAGGCCTTGTCGAGTGGTTGTGTTGGCTATCAGATTCACAATTACCTCGTGACTCGTCAACGGCTTGCCACGCCAATTCATGCTGATATGACTGAACATTCGATGTTCAATTTTATTCCATTTGCTTGTGCCAGGAGGGAGATGGCACACGGAGATTTCAAGACCTTGGTCATCTGCAAACCGTTGAAGTTCAATTTTCCAAAGCCGAATTCGATATCCGTTACTACCGCCTCCATCCGCCGTTATGAGAAGTTGTTTTGCTTCCGGATAAGTTTGCTGGCCCATTCTTTTCCACCAACGACGGATACTCTCGACAGCAAAGGATGATGTGTCATGATCAATGCCAACGCTGACCCAGCCAACATTTGCTGTCTGATCATATACACCATATGGGTTAACCTTGCCCAAATTTTTGTCAGCAAAATCGTGTACTCGGACAGAATCCGGTTGTCCTTTTGGTTGCCATTCCCGGCCTGCGTTTTTAAAATCTCCAACAAGCTCCTTTTTCTTGGTGTCAACAGAAATAACCGGTTGGTTATTCTCCTGAAATACTTTTACCTGGTTGTAAATATAGCGAAACTGGGCATCGCGGTCCGGATGACGGGAACCTTCACGAACCTTGCGGTTCGCTTGGAGACTGTAACCCAAATCGGCCAACAGTTCCGATACCTTTTGCCGACCGATTTTGTGCCCCATAACCTGCAAAGCTCTCGACAGCTGCCTCGTGCTTTTGCATGTCCAGCGCAGTGGCGATTCGGGATCGCCTCGGGTGGTTGGTTCAACCATCCCTTCCAAGTCACGAAGGATGATCGGGTTGACCTTGGTAATAGGTTTTCGACCACCCCCTCTGGCCCGTGTTCGATTGGTAGCAGGCTTTGCAGCATTTGACGGTTCAATTTCTTTGAGGCCCTGATAAATAGTTGTTCTTGAAAGGCCTGTAGCCTTGGAAACAGCTGATATACCACCACGACCAAGAGATTTTGCCTCTGCGGCAGCCCACAGGCGACGGCCTTTTTCATCAAGAATTGGAAGGAGCGTATTAAACTTTTCATTCACTATCGGTTCGATTTTATTTTCCATAAATTACCGATAGCATAATGACGCTATTTGTTCAAGTTATTTATGGACAGATTCTTATCATCCTTCAACCATCGGTCGATGGTTCTAATATAGGGGGCCAAAACAGGGTATGCTTGTCCAATCCTTGGCTTATAACCGCTGTATTCTCCCCGAAGAACCTTCTTAACTGTATTTTTGGAATGTCCCGTCTCCCGGGCAATTTGTTTTATGGCTTTGCCATAAACCCTATGTGCCGTCCGTATGTAGCTGTATTGATCCAC
>ADZZ01000232.1 GCA_000179315.1 delta proteobacterium NaphS2 | reverse complement strand
CGACGTTTGTTATGTTGAGCCCAAACAAGGTATTGAGGCAACGCAACACGTTTGAAGAGATAGATGAAGTGAAAGGGATGATGAAAGCCAGGATGGCATAAGAGAACCAGTGTGCTCGTTCCCTGCCGAGATTGGTGGAAGAAAAAGCATTTTGTAGAGGCTTTAAGATATCGTTTAGAATAAACATGTTGCCAAGCTCCTTTCCGATGGAATATCAATAAGTTGTTATCGAATCCTATCACGAGATGGAGCGAATTTCAAGGGTAAAAAGTTAAATAACTAGTTGAATTTATTGGCATAAAAATTGAAAAAATTTTCATTTTTCGTGCCAAAATTCTCTGCGCATAATAAAAAAAATGCGCGGAACTGGCTGGAAAAATTGGAAAAGGTTCAAAAACGGTGAAACTTTAGGCCTTTTATTACAGCAGGCTGACTTTTGACTGATTTCTTTTGACCCCAAGAAGAGAAGCGTTTTTTATGAGCATATGCTCAAAATAATACTTGACAGACCTTCTTCGTTCGCTTATGTTATGAGCAAATGCTCATAACTGAAAGGGAACCCGATGCCTAGGCCGCGAAAACCGAGATTCGTTGATGGTCCGCCCATTGCGGATAACTTCAGACCTCACCCGTGGAAAAAGAAGGGAATTGACACCGTCTTTTTGCCCCTGGAAGGGCTGGAGGCGATTCGTCTCAGTGATTTTGAAGGTCTGAGCCAGGAAGAGGCTGCTAAGCGAATGAATGTGTCAAGAGCGACCTTCGGCCGGATCCTGACGCAAGCGAGAAAGAAAATAGCGGAAGCCCTGGTATTTGGAAAAGTGCTTCGCATTGAGGGCGGGGATTATGAAATTCCGCCCGGAGGCCACAGGCGAAGGCGGCGCGGCAGAGGTATCCCTTTCTAAAAGAAGGGAGGTGACACATATGCCTGGATTTAACGGAACAGGACCCATGGGCGCCGGTCCCATGACCGGAGGCGGAAGAGGCTACTGCACGAATGCAATGCCCAAATTTCAATCGTCTTTCGGTCGAACCGGTTACGGCGGCAGGGGCCGCGGCCGTGGCAGAGGCTTCGGTTATGGCCGACAATTTTCCGCTCAGCAACCGGCCGTTTCAAGCATGACGCCAGCAGTGGACGAGCTGAGCATGTTGAGAGCGCAGGCTGATGAAATGGCTGCAGCCTTGGAACAAATTCAAAACCGTATGGCAGAATTGGAGAAGGCATCTTAACCTAACTGAAAACTTTACGAAAACATGGGGCTTCGGTCTAAGCCACCTGGGACCGGAGCCCCAAACCGGATATCCCCTCGCCATAAAACTCCCCTCTAATCCCTTTCTTGAAGGCATCCTGTTGAAATTCATGGAATAGAAACCCATTTTAGATCGCTCATCCGTCGGGCAACTTCAACAAAATACTTGACACCTGAAGGCACACTCATTATCGTATTTGAACAAATGCTCAAATTCTAAAATTTCTTGTTATGACCCAACGAAAAAATAGAATCCAAAAAGAAGACGGTTGCCAGGTGCATGTGGTGCACTTAAAGCGTGTGGAACGGGCCTGGAAAGAATCCATTCCCGATAAAGATCTGGAGCGATTGTCGCTGACCTACAAGGTTCTGGGAAACAATACACGCCTCAAAATGGTCATGGCACTTCAAAGTGGTGAAATGTGCGTCTGCGACCTGGCGGCGTTTACGGGTTTAAGTGATTCGGCGGTTTCACACCAGCTAAGGCGCCTCAAAGACCTGGATCTGGTCAAACAGCGGCGGGACGGGCAGATTCTTTACTATTCCCTGAACGACGACCATGTGGCCGAGTTGCTCAAAATCGGCCTCGACCACGTGCGTGAGTGATTTAAGAGGTAAACTTTAAGTGGCCTTTATAACAAATGTATTCGGCGAAGCATGGCATCTTTTGCTTGAGTCATCAGTCTATGTTCTGTTCGGTCTTCTGGTGAGCGGCCTGTTACGTGTCTTCCTGAATCCCGAGTCCGTTGCACGGCAGTTGGGACGAGGGAAATTCAGCTCCGTTTTTAAAGCCGCATTTCTAGGCATCCCGCTCCCGCTTTGTTCATGCGGGGTACTTCCGGCAGCCGTCTCTCTTCGAAAGCAGGGTGCCAGTACGGGCGCAACCACTGCTTTCATGATATCAACCCCGGAATCCGGCGTTGACTCACTGGCCATTACCTACGCCTTGCTGGACCCGGTCATGACGGTGGCACGCCCCGTTGCGGCTTTTGCAACAGCCACCGCCGCCGGTATTGCGGAAAACACATTTAACGATTCCAAAGATGAAGACAGCGTTCCGGCTGACCTCACCTGCCCCATAGATGCCTGCTGCGATGGAGAGGACTGTCCACCGGAGGAACATAGAAAGCACCATACAGTTAAACAAAAAGTCATCGCAGGCCTCAAATACGCGCTCACGGATGTATGGCACGACATGGCCGGATGGTTCCTGATCGGCATTCTCCTGGCAGGCTTGATCACGGCCCTTGTTCCCGATGAAATAATGGTCCGTTTTCTGGGAGGGGGCCTGTCATCCATGTTTCGCATGCTGCTGGTGGGCATCCCCCTTTACATCTGTGCCACGGCCTCCACTCCCGTTGCCGCGGCCCTCATTTTAAAGGGTGTCAGCCCGGGCGCGGCCCTTGTCTTTCTGCTGGCCGGCCCGGCCACCAACATAACCTCATTGACAGTGCTGTGGGGGACTCTCGGGAAACGCGCCACCGCCATCTATTTGGGGGCCATTTGCATCTCTGCGGTTCTTTTCGGTCTCCTGGTGGATCACATTTACCATGCCTTCGGTTTGGCACCCCAGGCACTGTTGGGCCGGGCATCCGAAATCATACCGCCATGGGCACAATGGGCCGGCGCCCTTTTTCTATTGGCCTTGTCGGTTAAGCCGATCATTGCAGGCCTTTCATCCGGATTCAAAGCCAGTCGGAAACAAACGAAAACAGAAGCAAAACCTGATGCTTCATCCCCGTTGCCCAATTGCACGTCGCCAACATGAGGATGTTCGTAAGGACGTGTATCGTCCCGTTAATAAATCGTTTTGAAAAGGCCGTTTCAACAACATGACCCTCACTTTAAATGATATTCATAGTGCCGCAAAAACCATTCAGGGCAGAATTGTAAAAACCCTTTGCGCCCCTTCCACAACCCTTTCCGAGATTGCCGGCGCATCCTTGATTCTCAAGTTCGAAAACCTTCAGTTCACCGGTTCCTTCAAAGAGCGCGGCGCGCTCAATAAGCTCCTTTCACTCCCTCCCGGGAAACGAAAAACAGGGGTCATCGCCATGAGTGCGGGCAATCACGCCCAGGCCGTGGCTTACCACGCCGAGAGACTGGGCATTCCTGCCGTTATTATCATGCCCCGGTACACCCCCAACCTTAAAGTGGAACATACCCGTGCTTTCAATGCCGAAGTCATTCTCAAAGGGGAGGACTTCGATGAAGCCAAAGATTACGCCAGGCAACTGGCCGTTGAAAGAGGCCTTGAACTGATCCACCCTTACGACGATGAAAAAGTCATGGCGGGGCAGGGAACGGTTGTCCTGGAAATGCTGGAAGCCTATCCCGACCTTGAATCCATTGTCGTGCCCGTGGGCGGCGGCGGGTTTATTTCCGGATGCGCTGTTGCCGCCAAATCCATCAATCCCGATATATCCATCATCGGTGTTGAAGCAGAAGGGTATGCATCCATGTGCTGCGCCCTCAAAAATATTCCACCCCAATGGGCGAAATGCTCCCTTGCCGAAGGCATCGCCGTCAAGGAACCGGGCAGTCTGACCTTGCCGATCGTCAAAGAGCAAGTGGACGACATTCTTCTGGTGGACGAAGTGGATATCGAAAAAGCGGTACTTCTCCTCCTGGAGGTTGAAAAAACAGTGGTGGAAGGGGCCGGGGCCGTGGGTCTGGCCGCCGTTATGAAACACCCGTCACGCTTTAAGGGGAAAAAAACGGGTCTGATTCTCTCCGGCGGAAACATTGACCTGCTGCCGCTCTCCTCCATCATTCAACGGGGACTGGTAAGAACCGGGCGCCTCGTGCGCCTGCGAGTGGAACTGAGGGATTCGCCCGGTGCACTGTCGGAAATCACACGATGCATCGCCGATGCCGAAGCCAATATTGTGGAAGTCCACCACCAGCGGGCATTCACCAAACTACCGCTTCAGTCCGCAGAAGTGGAATTCGTCATCGAAACAAGGGGGTTGTCCCATCTTAATACGATTCTTGAAAAACTGGCGCCTTTCCGAGTTATGCTATAGGCGTTGGGAAGGAGAGGGAGCCTTATGGAATTGGCGCTGTTATTTTATTATGCCGCCGCTATCCTTCCTTCCGTCGCTCCTCCTCGCTTCGAACCTCGCGCCGGAGGAGTTTTCCCACCTTACTTTTGGGGAGCATGTCGCGGAACTCGATATACTGGGGAACCTTGTACCCGGCCAGCCGTTTTCGGCACCATTTGATGAGGTCGTACCCGGTGATCCCTTTCACGTCTTCCTTGAGAACTACGAAGGCTTTGATGCGCTCCCCCACCTTTTCGTCGGGGATCCCCACCACGCAGGCGCCGATGACAGCGGCATTTTCCTGCAATACCCCTTCGATCTCCGATGACGATACCCGGTATCCCTTGTGCTTGATGGTATCCACCGTCCGATCGACGAAGTAGTAATGACCGTTCTCGTCAAGGGTCAAAACGTCCGCTGTGCGATAATAGAGGTCCCCCTCTATCTCAACGAAAGCTTCCTGGGTCTCCTCCGGCTTGTTCCAGTAGGCCCGCACCATGCGATCAGAATGGACCAGGGCCTCACCCTGCTCACCCGGCGCCACGGGCGATAGCGTTGCCGGATCCACCAGTTTGACCGTCTTGCTGGGGACCACACGGCCGATGCTCTTGGGGGGATTTTCCTCGTCGGTGGGACACATGGTCACACCGCCGCAGGTCTCGGTTGCGCCGTATCCCTGATATATTGGGTTATTAAATTTTTTGCGCCACCGGTTGCTGATCTCCTCCGGCAGCACATCGCCCCCGTTAAAGGCGTACACCAAAGAAGAAAGATCATAAAAATCAATGCGGTCGTGATCCAGTATCATCCGGTAAAGGGTCGGCACACCGATCAGCGTTGTGGCTTTCATGCGCTGCACCGCATCGAAGATAGCGTCCAAGTTCACCTTTGGCATGAGCACGATGGCCCCCCCCACCAGCAGGGTGCTCAAAGCACAGGTCTGACCCAGGATGTGAAACAGCGGGGCGGAACCCAGGATCACATTCTCCTCCGGTTCAAAGAGCGGATCGGGAATGGCAATCTGCTCGCCGGCCGATTCCAGGTACAGTCCGTGGGAGATGGGGACCCCTTTGGGAAATTTGGTGGTGCCGCCCGTGTAGATGAGTTCCGCCGTGTCCGTCCCTTTTTGGGCAAGGGGCGGCAGGTCCATGGGGTCTGCTTTCTTTTTAACCATCTTCCCGAACCAGAGGGTATCGTCCTCTTTCGACACCTTCCCCTTGGAAACCTTGTCAAAGGTCCACCCGAAGAGCTTTTTCCATCCCGGCAAAAGGTCCGTCAGCTTTACGGCAATGGCTTTTTCAAGACCCGTCTCGGGAATGGCCTGTTTCACGTAACCGAAATTGGTATCCGAGCAGACGATGTGTTTCGCGCCGGAATCGTTGGCGATGTAGATCAGGTCGTGTTTGGTGTAGATGGGGGTGATGGGTACCACAACGGCGCCGGCTCGCTGGATCCCCAACCAGGCCACCACCCAGTGAACGCTGTTGGGAATATAGAGGATGATCCGTTCGCCCGGTTCAACGCCCGCGGCTTTCAGGGAGGCAGCGAAGTTTTCCGAAAGGCGTAAAACGGTTTTGTAGCTGAACCGTGTGCCCAGGTAGATGACGGCGGTTTTGTTGCCGTTTTTGGATGCCGATGCGGCAAAGGTTTCAAAAATGTTTCCGTCGGGATTTATCATGGCTAAATTCCAAAATAGGCGGCTTTTACTTCGGGGTTGTCCATCAGTTCAGACCCGGTACCGGTGAGCGTCAGCATGCCGTTTTCAATGATGTATCCAAAATCGATCATGGGGAGCACGGGTCGCGCAAACTGTTCGCTGATCACCACCGTAATACCTGATTTCGCTTTCAAGCCCTTGATGGCGTCTACGAGCAGGTGCTGCATCATGGGGCTTAAACCCAGAAGGGGTTCGTCCAGAAGCAGCAATTGGGGACGTGCCACCAGGGCCATACCAACGGCCAGCATCTGTTGCTCTCCGCCGCTCATAAACCCCGCTTTTCGGGATTTCAGGGGGATAAGTGCGGGAAACAGGTCAAAAACCTCCTTTACGGTTTCCCGGATTTCGGATCTTTTTCGCAAATACCCCGCCATTTGAAGGTTCTGGCTTACATCACTTTCGGGGAAAATCGGATGCCGTTCCCGGCAGAGGACGATTCCCTTTTTGACCCGCTCGCTGGGCCGGGTCTTGGTGATATCCTCTCCCTTGAAGAGGACCTTTCCGTAGACCGTAATCCGTTCCCCGCCGCGGCGTTTCTCCTTGATCCGCATGTCGATGATCAACCCCGACAGGGTATTCATCAATGTGGTTTTCCCGGCGCTGTTACTCCCGATGACCCCCACCACCTGGCCTTCGCGCACTTCCATGCCGAAATCGTTTAAGGCCAGGGCGTTTTCAAAGAAAACCATCAGGTTTTGAACCTCAAGCATTTTACTCCCCTTCACTCCCCAGATAGGCTTCCTTTACATCCGGACTTTCCATCACTTCCGCCGCCCGCCCCTCAGCAATCTTTCGGCCGTAATTGAGCACCATCACCCGGTCGGCGATGCGGAACAGTTCTTTGAGCCGGTGTTCGATCATGATAATGGTTTTGCCTTTGGTTTTCAGCTTCTCAATGATAGGCACGATGCTCGCCACTTCCGCCAGAGAGAGTCCCGAAAAGAGCTCATCCAGGATAATCAGATCGGGCCGAAGCGCCATGGACTTGGCCAGTTCCAGCCTTTTCAGATACCCTTGGGGGAGAGCACCCGCTTTTTTGTAGCTCACGTAGGCATCCCGTTCAAAGCCCACTTCTTCCAGAAGATCCAGTGCCACCGCATCTCTGTTTCCGTACTTACCGCCGGCCAGTTTTTTAACACGGGGAGAGTAAAGGGGAACGATGAGATTCTTGAAGGCCGGCAACTGGTAAAAGGGCCGAACCATCTGGAAGGTTCTGGAAATCCCTTCGCCCACCACTTTGTAGGGAGGCCAGCCGGTGATCTCTTTTCCCCGAAATTCGATTCGCCCGGCGGTCGGTTTCACAAACCCCGTAATCAGGTTTACCAGGGTGGTTTTTCCGCTGCCGTTGGGGCCGATCACGCCCAAAAGATTTCCTTCCGGAAGGTCAAAATCCATGTTGGAAACGGCGGTCACACCGCCGAATATTTTGGTTAAGTTTTTTACCCTGAGCAGGGGTACCTGTTCCGTCATGATATATCCACCCATCTTTCCCTCTGCTGATACTTTCGTTGGACATAGGCAAAAATCCCTTCGGGCAGGCCCACCACAAAAATGACCAGGAACAGCCCGTAAAAAACGATCCTGAGCGCCCCTAAAGCCCTGAGCATTTCAGACAGCGGCACCAGAATAAAGGCGCCGATGAGGGGGCCCGCAAAGGTCCCGGTCCCACCCACCACGGCGGAGGCTACCGGCATAAGGGAATAATCCAGGGCAAACCCGGGCATCCCCGCAAACATGTCCATATGGGTGCCGAAGGCGCCGGCAAAACATCCCACACAGGCCCCCAGAAAGAGCACCTGGGTTTTGTACCAGTAAATATTGAGTCCCGCGCTCATAACGGAGCGATCGTTGTCGCTGATCCCCTTGATCACCAGACCGTAATCGGATCCCATGATCCTTCGAAACCCGAAGAGGACCGCGAGAAGGGCCAGTTGGATCACGAAGAGTGCCGTCAACTGGTTGGGAAACGGGGTCAGGCCCGTGAGCCCCTCCGTTCCCCCCAGGATCCGTGTGGCCTCCACCAGACGGCTCAGCATGAGGGGCAACACCAGGGTCACCATGGCAAAATAGACCCCCCGAAGCCGCAATACGGGAAGGAGGAGTACGGTACAGAGCACGCCGCCGCCGATTGTGGCGATGGGCATGGTCAGAATGGGGGGAAGCCCGGCGTAATAGTTCAGGGAGCCGGCCAGGTACGAGCCGATCCCGAAGAAGAGGGATTGGCCCAGAGAGAGGAGCCCGGCGCACATGAGCATATCCCAGCTCATGGCCAGAAGCGCATAGACGGCCGTTGAAATCATCACTTCGCGCCAGTAATCGCTGAGGATGGGGGTGAAACAGAGCAGCCCCACCACGGGAATGGCGCCGGGAATCAACAGATAGAGCATTTCCCGGTAGCTTGTGAGCGCAAATATGTCCGCAGAGCGGGCTTTAACGCCCCGATCGATTCTTTCCTTACGCCTTTTCATCCTATATTCTTTCTTCCAGTTCTTTCTGATGGCTGAAAAGCCCGGAGGGTTTCACCACCAGCACGATGGCGATGGCGATGAGGCTCACCAGCATCATCCAGTGGGGTTCCAGGTAGTTGGCCGTAAAGGTCTGGGAAAACCCGATCAAAACGCTGGCCACCAAAATACCCACGGTGCTCCCCAGGCCGCCGACGATGCACACGGCCAGGGCATTGATGAGCACTTCGTAACCCCCTTCCACTGCAATGGTTCCGAGCGGCAGGATCACCACGGCGGCAATGGCCGCCAAGGCGCACCCCAACGCCATGCTGAGCGCGCCTACCAGATCGGCGTCAATGCCGAAGGTGAGTGCCGTCCTTTCATCCTGGGCAATGGCCCTGAAGGCCAGGCCCGTCCGGGTATGGTTGGTGAAGAGGTAGAGACAAACGGTCAGGGCCACGGCAATGAGGCCGATCATCATGCGCTGGTAGTCGATGTACACCTCCCCCACGCTGAAACTGCCGTCAAAAAAGATGGGCAGGGTGTAGCGAAATCCCACGAAATCAAAATATCGGAACAGTTCCATGATAGCCAGACCCAGACCGAAGGTGGCCATAACTTCCGAAAGGGGCATCCCTTTGATCCTCAGGATCACGCCGTAATAGATGGCAAGACCCATGAGTCCCGACAGCACAATAGCGATCAAAACGGCCGACAGATAGGGAATGCCGAAGGTGTTCAGGAAGATCCAGACGGAGAATCCGGAAAAGATGTAGACGGCCCCGTAGGCGAAGTTGGCCACACCGCTGATGCCGAAGGTCAGGTTGAACCCCATGGCCAGCAGGGCCAGAATGGCACTGTTCACGAAACCGTATATAAGGGTACCTAGAAGCATGGGAATTCCTTTAAGGTTTAAGGCAGTTAAAGGCTTATCAATTCATTCGAGTGTAACCTTTTTCGCTGAGCTGAACTTATTCTCTATAACCTATTGAAATTGTTTAAAATCAAATAGCTGGACATTCTCTCATTCGCGAATTAGACTATTGGTGAAAAAGAGTAGCCAATATCTTGAGCGGAGGGGAAAATGCCAGCGTATTCAATGGAAGAAAGTCTACTTGAAGGTCATGTGGAAGTCAAAAAAACTTTTTGAATTTGTTGAGGATAATGCTGCGTCTATGGACGCATACACGATGGAGCAGAACATCTTTTTCAAAATTCTTGCAATTGGTCTGTCTGCCATGAAAGGCTATTTTGCTCAGAAAGGTACCGGAGACGTAGGAGCTTCCTTGGATTTGGAGGACGGAACCGTATTGAAAAGGCAAAAGTCGCCTTCTGACAGGAATTACTTTTCGGTTTTTGGCAAACTTTCGGTTCCGCGCACCTGCTATCGAGCAGATGGTGTTAATGGGGTAATGCCATTGGATGCTCAGGCAAATCTTCCTGAAAGAAGCTACTCGTACCTTCTCCAAGAATGGATGGATCTTTTGAGCATTCGAGATTCTTTCGGAGAATCCTCCACCTCGTGAAGTTGCCGAAAATCTCGTTTATCCGGAAAAAAGCAAAGAAGAAACAGATACCCCGAATAAACAAGATGTTAAGGCATCTCCCATACGCGCATCAAATCCTCGTCGAATAGCCAGTTTGGAACGATCCAAGAAAGACGTCATGATGGAAATTTTAAAGGATGCTAAAGTCAGGAACCCCGATAACCGAAAATCTCTTGTAGCGGTCATGGATGGTGCACTGTGCCTATGGTCTCTATTGAGCACCGTGTTGGCTGGTGTGAAATGGGTGGGTATTTTGGACATTATACATGTCGTAGAATACCTTTGGAAAGTGGCCAATTCCTTGTATGGTGAAAACACCCGCGAAGGGAAAAAATGGGTATATGACCATCTGATGGCAATTTTGCAGGGCCGTGTTGGAAGAGTTATTGGAGGCATGAAACAGATTTTGAACAAAAGAAAAAAGTTAAAGAGCGGTCAGAAAAAAGCCTTGAGAGAAACCATCAAGTATTTTGAAAATCACCGCCAATGGATGCGCTATGATGAGTACCTGGCCTCTGGATATCCGATAGGAAGCGGCGTCGTAGAGTCCACTTGCGGACACACCGTTAAAAAGCGAATGGAAGGAACAGGTCGCAGGTGGTCAATTAAAGGTGCCGAATCCACGCTGCTTTTGCGGTCCGTCTATACCAGCAATGATTGGGATGCTTACTGGGAGAACCATCGTCAGCAGGAGCAAAAGCGGCAATACGGCAAAATCCTACCGCTTTTGGCATGCTCCGACGATTTTTCCAAGAATAAAGCGGCATAGAATCCCGACGAAAAAAGGTTACACTCAAAAGATTGTGTACGGTGCAAAAGGCAGGGAGAAAATGCTGAAAGGGGTGAACACCCTAGCGAATGCCGTAAAAGTAACCCTGGGGCCGAAAGGACGAAATGTCCTCATGGAGAAATCCTGGGGATCTCCCAAGATCAGCAAAGACGGAGTCAGCGCTGCCAAGGAGATTGAACTCTCCGACCGATTCGAAAACACGGGCTTCGAAGGCTCCACGGTGGTCAGCCGCGTCATGGAAAGAGGGGGGAATTTTGGGTTCAATGCGGAAACGGGGGTGTATGAAGATCTCATGGAGGCTGGCATTGTTGACCCCACCAAGGTCACGCGCTATGCCCTTCAAAACGCCGTCTCAGTGGCGGCACTTCTCATGACCACAGAGGCCATGGTGGCTGAAAGGCCCCAAAAGAAAAAGATGGTGACGCCGGAGGATATGTATTAACGGTCGGTTCACGAAATTCCGGCTTGCGGGAGAAAAGAGCAGTTGGATGTTTAACCGTAAACTATCAGAAAAAGCAGGAGGGATGTGATGGAAATGCGTGAGTTGGCACCCTGGAGCCGTCCGGGGGATGTCATAGGCCTGAGAAATGAGATGAATACCCTGTTTGATCGTTTTTTCGACTGGAGACCCTTTAGCGCTGGAAGTGGTGTGTCCGTTTGGAGACCTGCTTTGGATGTATCAGAGACACCTAAAGAGGTGCTGGTTCGGGCGGAACTGCCGGGAATGGATCCAAAGGAAATCGATATCAGCCTGCATGACAATGTATTGACCGTCAAGGGCGAGCGAAAACAGGAGAAAGAGGAGAAGGATGAGAATTACCACCGTGTGGAGCGGAGCTATGGTTCATTTGTAAGATCCTTTCGCCTTCCCGCTGAAGTGGAATCGGAAAAGGTGGGTGCGAGCTATAAGGACGGCATCCTGACCATCAGACTTAAGAAGTCTGCAAAAGTCGCTAAAAAGAAGATTGAGATCAAGACGACCTGACCCATCGACAACGCTCAAGGTGGTTCAGCCGGGCGGAGATCCCAAAAAGGATTCTTTCCGCCCGGCCCAGGCCGCGACAAATGTCCACAAAGAAAGGAATTTGCATACAACTGCACACACTCGTATACATTAATGAATCAGGAGGAAAGTCATGGAAAGAAGAGATTTGATGCACTGGCGGGGTGGCGAGATATCGCGGTTGAGAAACGAGATGGACCAGCTTTTTGATCGTTTTTTCGATTGGAGACCATTTGCACTCATGCGCGAAAGAGACGTCTGGAGCCCGGCCCTGGATCTGGCGGAAACGGATGGTACGTTTATTGTCACGGCTGAACTTCCGGGTATGGATCCCAAAGAGATCGATATTTCCGTGAGCCAGAATGTGCTGACGCTGCGGGGGGAAAGAAAGCAGAAAAAGGAGAAAAAAGGAAAGAGCTTTCACCGGATCGAAAGAGGCTACGGGGCCTTCAGCCGGTCTGTTCAGCTTCCATCGGACGTAGACCCGGAAGATGTGGATGCGACCTACAAGGACGGAGTGCTTCAACTCAAGCTTAAAAAAACTGAAAGAAGTGCTGCAAAAAAAATCGAAATTAAAGCGGCCTGACGGGTGATGCCATGGCTGTTTCGGTAATATGTTATGGCGTGGAATGCCGTCCACTCTTTACATTCTTAATGACCGATGGCAGCCCGTTCAGATCATTTTTGCCGGGAAGGCTCACCCGGCCGACGACCCGGGAAAGCAGATGCTCCAACGCAAAGAAAAAGTGATCCAGGATAAATTGCTTTGAGAATCAAAGAAAATTTAACGGTCTTGATGCCGCTTGTTGTCCTTATTTTGGTGATGTTTTCCGGCGCAATTATTGCGTCTCCAAATGCTGTAATGGCCGCATCGATTTCGGAAGGCTCCACACTCCCGGAGTTTAAAATGGATCTGACATCAAAACCGGATATGCTCAATTATCTGGGGATTGAATCCGGAACAGAATTTAGCCTGTTTCAGATAACGGCCAAGCTCATTGTCATAGAGTTTTTCAGCGTGGTTTGCCCGGCATGCCTTAAAAATGCGCCTAACGTGAACAAACTGTATGATATCATTTCAAATGATGCGGACTTAAATAAAGATGTCAAGCTTGTGGGAATTGCTGTGGGAAATGATGACAAGCTTGTCAATATTTATAAAAATAAATTTGATGTCAAATTTCCCCTGGTGGCGGATCCGAAAGAAGAAATCGACACCCGCCTCGGTTATATGTCGACACCGACTATTATCCTGGCCGACAAAAGGGGAACCGTTCTCTATATGCACGAAGGCATTATTGATGATATCGATGCCGTTCTGGAAGTTGTCAGATTTCACGCAAAATAAATCGAATAGACAGATTTAGATTTCGATGTTCGGAAACAACCGACGATTTATGACTGTCCGGAAAACTCATATTGAGAACCACATTCGTAAGTATAGACCATTCATATCATCGGTCGTTGATTTCATCATCATTCTTTTTTTTAGTTGTCTTTGCGCATTGGTTTTTAACCACTCAAACCCCAACGGCATCCCGCTGTTCCAGAAGATTGCGCTTAACGACAAGATCGGTATCATGGCCCCCGAAGCAGCGGAAAGAGAAATGAAATATGGAGATCCCCAGTTTGTGGATGCCAGACCTTCAGATTTTTACAAAGAGGAGCACATCCCCGGTTCCATTAACATTCCGCTACCTGTTTTTGATATTATGTATATGGCGGGCCTGAGCGATACGGACAAATCACGGGAAATAATAGTCTACGGTCGTACCGTCAGCCGGCTGTATGATGTGTATCTGGCCAATAAACTGTTTCTGAGGGGCCATAAAAACGTCCGGATTTTAAAGGGTGGATTACCCGAATGGCGGAAAAGAGGATATCCGGTGTCGCCATGAATCGATTACCTGATGTGGCCAAAACTATTTTAACCACAGTCAATACCTATCCCTTGTGCTGAGAGTTTATGTCGGCATCGTATTTATTTGCGCCAGCACGAGTAAAATTGTGTATCCGGCACAGTTTGCCGAATCGGTTGCCGCCTATCAGCTCGTGCCATATTGGGGCGTAAATCCGGTGGCCGTTTTGTTGCCCTGGATTGAACTGTTTTGCGGGTTGTTTCTTATCATAGGCCTTTGCACCCGCGCGGCGGCATTCATTTCAGGAGCGCTGTTGATGATGTTTATTATGTTTATGTTGATCAACATGTACCTTGGAATTGAAATCGACTGCGGGTGCTTTGACAACACCGGCGAAGCCATCGGATGGAAGCGCGTGACCGAGGATGTGATGTGGCTGTTGATGACGGTGCAGGTATTTTTTTATGACAGATTATATCTGTTCAGCCGGCGGTCTTTTAACCGGAAGAAAAACAAATGACGTTATCTGATCGAGTATTCGCCGGCCGGGAACAACGCTGGAGAGCGTCCATGACCAATGTCCCGAAACAATCAAATTTGACCGAACTGAAGACAAAAATGCGCATGTCATTGGATTCGTTCCGGTTTTTGCAGCCCGTAGCGACTATTTCTTTATTTTGAAATGGGTCGCGATAAAAAAATGCCTCCCCGCCCGTTGAGCGAGTGAAAGTTGCCCCGGGCTCCTGCTGCCGACAACAAACATGTCTCCCGGCCCCCATGGAGCATGGGCCCCACCTTACGGGATATATTCCCATGCCAAAATGAATGCCTCCATCCAACGGTTTGAATCTTTCAACCTATGGACATATTGTTCGAACTGCGTCAGTATATTAATCGGCGAGACGTTCAAGCCCGTCTCCGCCAAAATGAGAATTTGATCCGAAGATCAGGGAAGTTTCAAATTGAAACGAGGAGGGATGTATGAAAATGCGAGATCTGGTACCCTGGAGCCGTCCCGGGGATATTGTCACTCTGAGACGGGAGATGGATAGCCTGTTTGATCGTTTTTTCGACTGGAGGCCCTTTGGCGGAGGAACCGAGGTATCGGTCTGGAGTCCGGCGCTGGATGTATCCGAAACCCCGAAAGAGGTGCTGGTTCGGGCGGAACTGTCGGGAATGGACCCAAAGGAAATCGAGATCAACCTTCATGACAATGTGTTGACCGTCCGGGGCGAGCGAAAACAGGAGAAAGAGGATAAGGAGGAGAATTACCACCGTGTGGAGCGAAGCTATGGTTCATTCGTCCGGTCCCTTCGACTTCCGGCCGAAGTGGAATCGGACAACGTGGATGCAACCTATAAGGATGGCATCCTCATGATTAAACTCAAAAAGTCGGAAAAAATCGCCCAAAGGAAGATTGAAATCAAGGCGGGCTGATCCATATGCTGCGCTCAAGGTGGTTCAGCCGGGCGGGGGTTCCATGGGGGATTCGCCCCGCCCGGCTCAAGCGCGTGACAATCGCGTAAGAATCTGTCCATAAATAACTTGAACAAATAGCGTCATTATGCTATCGGTAATTTATGGAAAATAAAATCGAACCGATAGTGAATGAAAAGTTTAATACGCTCCTTCCAATTCTTGATGAAAAAGGCCGTCGCCTGTGGGCTGCCGCAGAGGCAAAATCTCTTGGTCGTGGTGGTATATCAGCTGTTTCCAAGGCTACAGGCCTTTCAAGAACAACTATTTATCAGGGCCTCAAAGAAATTGAACCGTCAAATGCTGCAAAGCCTGCTACCAATCGAACACGGGCCAGAGGGGGTGGTCGAAAACCTATTACCAAGGTCAACCCGATCATCCTTCGTGACTTGGAAGGGATGGTTGAACCAACCACCCGAGGCGATCCCGAATCGCCACTGCGCTGGACATGCAAAAGCACGAGGCAGCTGTCGAGAGCTTTGCAGGTTATGGGGCACAAAATCGGTCGGCAAAAGGTATCGGAACTGTTGGCCGATTTGGGTTACAGTCTCCAAGCGAACCGCAAGGTTCGTGAAGGTTCCCGTCATCCGGACCGCGATGCCCAGTTTCGCTATATTTACAACCAGGTAAAAGTATTTCAGGAGAATAACCAACCGGTTATTTCTGTTGACACCAAGAAAAAGGAGCTTGTTGGAGATTTTAAAAACGCAGGCCGGGAATGGCAACCAAAAGGACAACCGGATTCTGTCCGAGTACACGATTTTGCTGACAAAAATTTGGGCAAGGTTAACCCATATGGTGTATATGATCAGACAGCAAATGTTGGCTGGGTCAGCGTTGGCATTGATCATGACACATCATCCTTTGCTGTCGAGAGTATCCGTCGTTGGTGGAAAAGAATGGGCCAGCAAACTTATCCGGAAGCAAAACAACTTCTCATAACGGCGGATGGAGGCGGTAGTAACGGATATCGAATTCGGCTTTGGAAAATTGAACTTCAACGGTTTGCAGATGACCAAGGTCTTGAAATCTCCGTGTGCCATCTCCCTCCTGGCACAAGCAAATGGAATAAAATTGAACATCGAATGTTCAGTCATATCAGCATGAATTGGCGTGGCAAGCCGTTGACGAGTCACGAGGTAATTGTGAATCTGATAGCCAACACAACCACTCGACAAGGCCTTAAGATTCAGGCTGAGATTGACTCCAACAGTTATCCAAAGGGGATCAAAGTAACTGACACCGAACTTGAGAACGTCAATTTGTTTAAGGCCGATTTTCATGGCGAATGGAACTATTCTATTCGCCCTAAATGTTCAAGTTATTAACGGACAGACTCTAAGAAGGTGAAAGCCCCCGTCAATTCTCAAAACATCCGTCAGACTCTTGTCCTGACCGATCCGGAGATGCCTCAACACACCCCTGGAAATGATAAGATGCCGGGATTCCCGTGGAGATCACGGTGGAAACGCTGGTGCCGAGCGACGTGATCCTGCTGGAGCCCGGGGACCGGATTCCAGCGGATTGCCGCGTGACGGAAAGTTATGCGATCCGTGTCAACAACGCAACCATTACCGGTGAGTGGGTTCCGAAAGCGCACAATGCCGAGGCCTCCCGTGAAGAGGAGCCGCTACGCAGTTCCAACGTTCTTCTGGCGGGGACATCGTTGGTATCCGGAAAGGGGCGGGCCCTGGTCTTTGCCACGGGCATGGACACGGAATTCGGCAAAATCGCCCACCTTTCTCAGCGATCAGGGGAGGAGGTCTCACCCCTTAGAAAGGAAATCGCCTACCTGAGCCGACTGATTGCGTTTCTCGCCATCGGCATCGGGATGGTCTTTTTCGTCGCCGGCGCCGTTCTACGCATGCCTCTCTGGCAGGACATCATTTTTTCCATATTTTCCTTCAATTCCGGTTGCTGTCCCGGCGTATCACCCGGTTATTTCTTCATTATCTTTTCAGGAAAACATCCCTGTCCTCTTGGGAAGTTTACCCATAAAAATGATACTTTCAGTCTATTTACAATATGCTGATTACAGATGATGATTATACAAACAGACGCATTCATCAAGGTGAATCGATGGGGTCTACAATGGAATCAAATGGTGCGAACGAAGGACTCAATCGGCTAACGTATTTTAGTCGAACCAAGAAGAAACACAACTCAAGGTACCATCTTAAAAATTTCGCCAGGGCCTATAACAGCTGGCTGATGCCTTATATCCGATCGCGGATATACAGCAAGGAATTCAGGCCCATACTATGCTACCTGTATACCGACCTCAACTGCAATCTGGACTGTCATTATTGCTATAGCAGGGGAAGAAAAATTCCGGGAATGACAACAAAAACCGCTAAAGACGCAATAGATTGGCTGCAAAATGTGGGTTGCAGGGTGTTGGCCTATATGGGGGGTGAACCCTTGATACGAAAGGATTTTATAATCGAAATTACCCGATATGCCGTTGAAAGGGGCTTTTTCGTTTATCTACCGACAAACGGCATTCTTCTGGATGCGCCGTTTATAGATGAAATCGGCAAAGCGGGCGTTTCCACGATCAACCTTGCCGTGGATTCCGTCAATGGATTTGATGGCATTCCCAAATCATTTGATCGAATAAAACCTCAGTTTGAATACCTGGTTCAACAGGAAAAAGAACATGATTACATAGCCTTTTTTAATATAAACATCACAAAGGATAATTCGACGGACGTAAAAGCACTCACTGAAATTGCACATGAATACGGCATTGCGACGGATTACCATATCAATGAGCCGCCTTTGATCGCGTATGATGATTTTGAGGGCAACGATGTATTTCAATTGGAAAATGAAAATCAATTCCGGGAGATTGATGCGGTTATCGACTGGCTTGTTCAGAAAAATCTGAAAGGGTACACGATGGTCAATTCAATCGAACACCTTAAGTTGATGAAAGATTTCATCCGACACCGACTGGCTCCCTGGCCCTGTCGGGCGGGAGAACTCTCCATGGTAATCCGCTTGGACGGAAGTTTTGCGCCGTGCTTCGAACTCTATGGGACAAGGGAGGATTGGGGCGATATCTATAGGGGCCCCAGGTTTGATCCGGTCATCCTGGCGGAACGGAAGAGGGAATGCAGCCCGCGCTGTCTGTCGACATGCAATTTTCAGGTCAATCACTATACGCAATCCTTTCTCTACTCTCTTCAGTGGGTCGCGAAACATGCCTATGGACGTTTTTTCGGTGTTTCCTGACTCTTGAATTTATAAGCGGTTGAATCGGTTTTACGCGACCGAGGCCAGCCCATTTGACCGTGAGGAAAGAAATGAGCATCCATCATCTGGAAAAGATATTCCGGCCTAATTCCGTGGCCGTCGTAGGTGCCAGTGAACGGCCGGACAGCATCGGACGGTCCGTCATGAGCAACTTGCTCCAAGGGGGTTTCAAAGGGGACATCATTCCCATCAATCCGAAACATCAAACCCTTTTCGGCCTTAAAACCCATGCATCCATTCTGAAAATGAAACGACCCGTCGATCTGGCTGTCATCGCCACTCCCATCGCCGGTGTTCCGGAAATTATCCGGGAGTGCGTAAAATGCAGCGTTGCCAGTGCCATTGTCTTGTCTGCCGGCGGCAAGGAAATCGGAGAAAAGGGTCGGGAATTGGAGCTTAGGATCCTTAAAGAAGCAGCCAAGGGCGGTCTTCGCATCATTGGTCCCAACTGCATGGGAATCGTGTCCTCCGGCGTCAGACTGAACGCCAGTTTCGCCAGCATCATGCCGCTTCCCGGAAAAATGGCCTTTATCTCTCAAAGCGGCGCCATCTGTGGGGCAATCCTGGATCTCTCCATTCAGGAAGGCATTGGTTTCAGCCATTTCGTGAGCATCGGATCCATGCTGGATGTGGATTTCGGAGATCTTATCAATTATCTGGGGGACGATTCGGATGTCAAAAGCATCGTTTTGTATATTGAAAGCCTTACCAATGTCAGAAAGTTCATGGGAGCCGCCCGGGCCATATCCCGGGTCAAACCCATCGTGCTGCTGAAATCCGGGCGGTCCCGTGCCGGGGCAGCAGCAGCTTCATCCCATACCGGCGCCCTGGCCGGAGAGGATGCCATCTACGACGCCGCCTTTAAACGGGCCGGGGTCCAGCGGGTCAACACCATCAGCGAACTTTTCGACTGTGCCGAACTGATGGCAAAGCAACCTTTGCCGTCGGGGCCGGGACTTGGCATCATCACCAACGGGGGCGGCCCCGGCGTCATGGCGGCGGATGCCCTTTCTGCTTTCGATTTGGAACCCGCCACCCTCGCCCCCGAGACGCTTCAAAAACTGGATTCCGTTCTGCCGCCTTTCTGGAGCCGCTCCAACCCCATGGACATTTTGGGGGATGCTCCGCCCGAACGATGGCGGCAGGCCATGGATATCGTTCTTTCCGCCAGGGAAATCGCCGCATTGGTCATCATTTTTGTTCCCCAGTCGCTCAGCAGCGGCACCGCCGTTTCCCGGGCCGTGTCAGAGCTCGTTCGTTCGAGGCCCTGTCCCCCCATATTTGCCGTTTGGATGGGGGGACAAAGTATTGATGAAGGGCGCCGAATACTCAACAAAGAGGGAATTCCCACCTACGATACACCCGAACGGGCCATCGCCGCATTTGTTCATCTGTTTGCCTACAAGCGAAACCTGGAACTGCTTCAGGAAATCCCCCCACGCCTGCCCCGGAATCTCACCTTCGACCGCGAAAGGGCACGGGAAATCATCCGGAACGTCCTGAAAACCGGTGGAGCGCAACTGACGGAGATCGAATCCAAAAACCTCTTCGATGCCTACGGTATTCCCGTCGTTCCCACGGAATTGGCGAAAAATGCGGACCAGGCGGTCCATCTGGCGGACCATATGGGGTTTCCCGTGGCCATGAAGATTCATTCCCGGGACATCACTCACAAGTCTGATGCCAGCGGTGTTCAGTTGAATCTTCGTTCGGAGAAAGATGTCCGGGCGGCCTTTGATCAGATTGTCCAAAGCGCGCAAGCCTACAACCCCGAAGCGTCCATCGACGGGGTCGCCGTGCAGCCCATGGCGGGCATCCATGACTACGAAGTGATTCTGGGAAGCAAGCGCGACCCCCTTTTCGGTCCCGTGCTCATCTTCGGAATGGGCGGGATCATGACGGAAATCCTCAAAGACCGGGCCATTGCGCTGCCGCCGCTAAACCGTCTGCTTGCCCGGCGTATCATTGAAAGTACGAAAGTCTACCGGATGCTGGCAGGGTACCGAAACAAACCGCCAGCCCGGCTCGATCTTCTCGAGGAAGCCCTGATCCGCCTCTCCCAGATGGTCTCGGATTTTCCGGAAATCGTGGAACTGGACATCAACCCCATGATTCTTCAGGCGGACCGTATCTGCGCCGTGGACGGAAGAGTGCGCGTGGCACCCTCACAGGTCTGTGCACCCCAACACCTCGTGATCAGCCCGTATCCCAATCAATATGAACTGACGACAACGACCCGGCAGGGGCTCAACCTGTTCCTGCGGCCCATCAAACCGGAAGATGCCCCCATGTTGCTGGCGCTTTTTGAATCCCTTTCAAGAGAAAGCATCTACTACCGTTTCTTTTCGCCGCTCAAATCCCTCTCTCATAAGATGCTGGTGGTATTTACCCAGATTGACTACGACAAGGACATGGGCATTGTGGCCATGGATGCCGCTGAACCTGAGGAATGCCTCCTCGGGGTGGCGCGACTCATACGAAAACCGGGCGGAACGGATGCGGAATTTGCCGTGGTGGTGAGAGATGCATTTCACGGTAAAGGGATCGGGGCAAGCCTAATGCGCCACTTGTTGTTTATCGCCCAAAAGGAGGGATTGACAGAGGTCTGGGGAACGATTCTCTTCCAAAACACGCAAATGCTCAAGCTGGCCCGAAAGATCGGATTCAGCATGGAAAGGGATCTACACGAAGATGCCTACAATGTGCGGATTGGGCTGCCACGTCAAAAAACATTGTGAAATATTGCTTCGCTGAAAAAGGGCGCAATTGATTCCTGATTGAAGAAACACGATCCATCAGTCCTTAAGCATCCGGCCTATAGAGAATGCCCCCCACCTTCCGGGAAATATTCCCGTGCCAAAATGAATACCTTCATTCAAGGGTTTGAATCTCTCGACCTATGGACATATTCATAGATCTGCGCCAGCATGTTGTACAGCGAGTCGTCCAAACACGTCTCTGCGAAAATCAGGATTTGATCCGAAAACCAAGAACTCATTCCGCCCAGCTCAGGGGTGGCAGCAGAGCAGAAAAACATGAACGTCAACGTCACTTCCACCATATTGATCGTGGATGATCAACCACACCTTCGAGAACTCATCGGCGAAAGCCTGCAAGAGCAGGGGTACCGCGTCGTCGGCGCCGGCAATGCCACAAAGGCGAGAGAAGTGTTCAAACAATCGAATCCCGACCTCGTGCTGCTCGATCTCTATCTGAAAGGCTTTCAGGGATGGGATCTGCTCCGTCAATTCAAGAAACAGGACCCTCATTTGCCGGTTTTGATTGTGACGGCCTATGACAATTACAGGGATGACCCCCGATTGGCCGAGGCGGATGGCTATATTGTCAAGAATTTTGCCGCCCTCGAAACACTTAACGGGGTTGTCGCCAGTTTGCTCTCTCAAGAATCACCGGGAATAACGTCATGAATTTAAGGTCCCCACCTTATGGACAAGATCGTCGGATTTGAAAATAATGCCAAAAAGAAAAGCGTTTTCGCGGACTTCTTATATGGATGGCTTCGAATCCCCTTCCCTAACGTACATCACATAAAAAAGCCGTATGGTAACGAGGAAAAAGGATATGTCATGAACAACGTTTACATTCTCGAGCCGGATCGGGAGTTTGCTTTGATGCTTCAGGATGAACTTGAGTATTCAGGGTACTCGGTGGATATATATGATCAATCCAGTTTGCTCCTGAGGGGCATCAGCAGGGAAAATCCCGATCTTGTGATCCTGGACATGGATTACGATAATTACGATGCGCTTGATCTGCTCCAGAAGCTTCGAAATTTCTATTATGACCTGCCGGTCATACTATGGTCCTGGAATTCCGATCAAAAGGATGATCTGAGAGCAATTGCCGCGGATTATATTGTCGCAAAACAAGCAGATTTGAATGAACTGAAGACAAGGATGCGCATGTCCTTGGATTCGTTATGGTCCTTGCAGCCTGCCGCGATGACGTTTGGTTGTCAGGGCCTGGGTGGAAAGCGATGGAAAATACAGACCAGAGGTATAGGCTCGGGGAATGGGGCTCAAAATAAACGTATACAGGGGGAGGACCGGACATGGAGAGACAATTGATGAAAATGAGCACCCCTCCAAAGGCAGCCCGTGGAGATAACGTTACCGTCCCGGACGGAGCGTCTTGCCGCAGAAACGCAACCCTGCTGATCGATGATGACGGTCGTTTAGGCCGCCTATTGGCAAACGCCCTTCTGTCAGAGGGTGTTCAACCGCACTTTTCGGCAGACGCCCTCAGCGCCTTTGAAACGTGGTCCGTAGAACCCCTGGATATGGTTTTCGCGGAAATAAAGATTCCGGGAGCGTGGACCTTTGCCTGTCATATCAAGGAAATTACCCCCCTTACGCGGGTGATCCTTCTCCTGGATCGGGGTTCTGACGAAATCCGGAAAACTTTGAAACGGGCCGGAATCGATTCCGTCATCGTCAAGCCCGTGACGACCCCGGATATCCGCAACGCCGTCGCCGAGGCATTTTCAGCCTCCTTTACTTCTCCTCCGAGAAGCGAAGCAGAATCCGATAGGGAAAGTGCGCGTCCTTTTTGATAATCCGACCGGAAAGGGTGAAACGTCGGGGTCCTCCCGGCGTATCCATCTCAAGCCCCTTGGTTTGAAAGTCTTTGCTTTCATTGATTGCGGACTGCAGCGCACCCGTCAGATCCACCTTTTCCCATAGACTGGGGTGGATGTGGACAAGACCGGTCCCCGGGATGTCAGCCTCTTTCAAATGCGTGAGTTCGGAAAAGCCGGTATTGGCAATGACCACCTTGCCGTCCTTGTTCAGGACGGCCATGGGATCCGTGTACAGGTCGAATACGGTGCGAACCAGTTCCTTGGACTCCTGCATTTCCCGCATGGAAGCCTGGAGTTGGGCCTGCGTGGTTTTCTGATCGTTGATGTTGGCGAAGGTCAGTACGGCCCCGTCGATGCGGTTGTCCGTGGTGCGATAGGGCATGATGCGCATGTTGAACCATTCGCCGTCATCGGTCTGCACCTCCGTCTCCTTCGGGGTCAGCTTTTTCAAAACCTCGGTTAAATCCGGTATCATTTCGGAATAACAGAGATTGCTCATCACGTGCCTTAGCGGCCGGCCGATGTCGGTCTCGATGAGATTGACAATGGTGGTCGCCTGCGGGGTGAACCGGCGGAGCCGCATGTCATTGTCCACGAAGATGGTAGCGATTTCCGTGCTGTTCAGCAGATTGTGCATATCATCATGGGCCGCGGAAAGCTCTTCCAGTTTGCTCTGGAGTTCGGCGTTCACCGTTTGCAGTTCCTCGTTCAAGGACTGAAGTTCCTCTTTGGAGCTTTCCAGTTCCTCGTTGGTGGACTGAAGCTCTTCGTTGGCGGATTGGATCTCCTCGTTGGAACTCTTGAGTTCCTCGTTGGAAGACTCCAGTTCTTCAATGGTGCTCTGGTGGCTTTCCCGGGTGACCTGGAGTTCGCGCTCCAGGTCGGCGATTTTGGAAGATTCGGCGGGCGAATCCGCGGGCCCTTCCCCTGCTTGACGGTCGGCTGTGAAAGGGATATCCACGTCCTCGAACACCACCAGAAACCGGCCCGCCAGTTCTTCGGGTGTTTTCAGGGGGCACACGTGAAGATCGATGGTTTGCACGTCACCGTTGGTCCTGACGGACAGCCGTTTTCGGGTGATGCGTCCGGTCGCGTCCCTGGCGGCCCGCAAGGCGGTGGACAGTTCAATGCGGAGACCTTCCCTGGCCAGATCCAAAATGTTGTTCGTGGGCGGTCCGCTGGGCTGCTCCAGGTATTTCCCGGTTCGGCCCTGCACGTTCAGGATGTCCCCTTTGGCGTCCACGAGAATGCCGGTGGGGGCGAATCGACCCGCTATGGCCTCCCGGGTGAGCCGGTTGATATTTGATTCTTGCGGGATCGACACCACGGGGAGGTCCTCGCCGGCGGGATGCTCCTTCATCCCCCCGCTGGGGAAATGGATGATCTGGCGCAGGCTGTGGGGGACTTCCTTTCGCCTGAACACCTTCCATTTTTTGTCCACGGCCTCAAAGAGGCCGGTGAATCCGCCGATGGTTTCGGAGGCCCCCAGCATGAGAATCCCCTCCGGCACCAGCGTATAGTGGAAGAGAGGGAGGAGTTTTTTCTGCGCATCGCTGTTCAGATAAATCAGAAGATTCCTGCAGCAGAGGAGATTCAACCGGGAAAAGGGAGGGTCCCGCATCACATCCTGAACGGAAAACACGACCGTATCCCGGATTTCCTTGCGAATGCGGTACAGCTCCCCCGTTTTCACGAAAAACCGGCGGAGCCGCTCTTCACCCAGATCGCCTGCGATACTCGCGGGAAAGAGGCCCTCACGGGCCTTGTCGATGGCGTATTTGTCAATATCCGTTCCGAAAAGCTGCAGGTTGACCCGGCCGGGGAAACCATCCAGACACTCTCTTAATACCATTGCCAGGGAATAGACTTCTTCACCCGTGGCGCATCCGGGGATCCAGGCCCTGAATGTGGCGTCTTGTTGCATATTCTCCAGGTGCGGCAGAACGCTTTTCTTCAGAACCTCGAATGAATCGGCATCCCTGAAAAAGCTGGTCACGCCGATGAGCAACTCTCTGAACAGGGCTTCCACCTCATCCCGGTTTTCCCTCAAAAAGCGTACGTAGGTGCCGTGGCTTTCGATGTGGTTAAGCCCCATGCGCCGGTTGATCCGTCGAAGGATGGTATTGATTTTGTAATAGGAAAAATCATGGCCCAGTTGGGTCCGCAAGATGGCGAATATCTTGTTCAACCATAGCGCATCTTTATCCTTGCGCTTCGGTACGGTTTCTTTAAAGGCGGCCGTATGGGAGAAATAGTGGACCAGCTTCTTTGGCATCTCGTCGGGCCGCAGGACCATGTCCGCCAGCCCGGTGCCGATGGCGCTCCGGGGCATACCGTCATACTTGGCCGATTGTTCCGATTGCACCAGGACCAGTCCCTCATAGCCTTTGATTTCCTTAATGCCGAGGGTCCCGTCCGTACCGGTGCCCGAAAGGATAATTCCCGCCGCACGGTTACCCCGGTCCTGGGCCAGGGAGCGGAAAAGAAAGTCGATGGGGTGGGAGACCCCCTCCCTGAGCATATCCAGAAGTTGTATTTTTCCCTGAAATATGCTGATGTCTTTGTTCGGCGGGATCACATAGATATGATCGGATTCGATACGCTGCCCGTCCCTGGCCGCGGACACGGGAATCTTCGTGGTCTTTTGAAGCAGTTCGGGCATGATACTGGGTTGCTTCGGGGTCATGTGGACGACCACGATGTAGGCCATATTGCCGCGTTCAGGTACTTTGGAGAAAAACGCCTTCAGAGCGTCCAGCCCGCCTGCCGATGCGCCCAGCCCCACAATGGGGAACGATTTCTGCCCCTCCATCTTTCCGCCCGGATCGCCTGATACATCATCGTTGGTTGTTGCAGTGGAAGGCACCGGTTTCTTTGGGGTTGCTTTTTTCTTTGCCATAGCGCTCCTTGTGGTGTAAAGGGTATCAGGACCCGTAAGAAGAAAATCCCTATTGAAGTTGAACCATATCCTGAATAATATAGTAAAAAATTAAGGTTAAAGGTTCAACGTTTTTCAACCGGGAGCGGGCTGGCAAACGGGCGATTTATCATGGAAACACATGGACCGAATTCAACAAATTTCGCTGACCTGAGGAAGCGGGCTGAAGCGTTTCTGGAAGAAAATCCCAATGTGGCCGATGCAAGTTTCCCCAGCGATGTCCGGGACCTGGTGGAGGAACTGCGGGTTCATCAGATTGAACTGGAGATGCAGGGAGATGAGTTGCGCAACACCTGCGGGGAGCTGGATCAGGCAAAGGCCATTTTTGAAGACCTGTACGATTTTGCGCCTGTCGGGTATATCACCCTGGATGAGTACCATCTGATTTCCAGGGTCAATTTTCTTGCCGCCCGGCTGTTGAACAAGCCGAGGGGGAGCTTATTGGGGCTGCCGTTTTCGAATTTTCTTGTGCCCGGAGATATGGGTCTGTTCTACCGCCACTTCGAGAAGTGTATTGAAAGCGGGAAACAAGAGACCTGCGAATTGAGACTGAAACCGGCAGGGTCCGCGCGGAGTCTGTGTCATATTCAGCTTGAAAGCCGGGCAATCGCGGATACCGGCGGGAAGTACAACCGGATTCGAGCGGCCCTGATCGATGTCACCCGTCGAAAGCTCGATGAGGAGCGCATCCGGAGCCTCGGGCAAGAACTGTTGATATCCCAGGAAAAAGAGCGGCAGATGATTGCCTGTGAGCTTCACGATCGCGTTGCCCAGGACCTCTCCGCGGTAAAACTGGGTTGTGATTCCTTTCTGCAGGACTACCCGGAAATCCCTCGGGAAATGAAAGACAAGGCCTCGAAACTGTCGAGCGGTCTTAAGGCGGTCATCACGGCGGTCCGTGACCTGTCCTACGAGTTGCGTCCGCCGGATTTGGATCATGCCACGCCCGATGAGGTCATTGCGCGTCTTTGTAAGGAATTTTCAAATACTACCGGCATTGAGACGGATTTTTTTTCGACAGGCATGGAAAGGCTCATTCTGGATCTTTTTTCCATAACCAATATATACCGAATGGTTCAGGAGGGGCTGGTCAATATCCAGAAGCACGCGGCGGCCAGTCATGTTCATGTGGCCCTTTCCTATTCTCACCCCTGCGTCATCATCCGTATTACCGACAATGGCAAAGGATTCGATGTGGAGAAACGGGTGTCCGCCTCGACTGCGGAAAAGCACATGGGGCTCAGAAGTATGGAGGAGCGGTCCCGGCTGCTGGGCGGCACCTTTAACGTCAAATCGCACCCGATGCACGGCACCGAGATCCTTATCCAAGTGCCGTACGGGAGGAAAAACCATGATTAAACAGTTGCGCATCCTCGTCGTGGACGACCACCCGCTTTTCAGGGAAGGCGTGGTGGGGATGCTGTCAAAGACAGCGGGCTACCAGGTGGTTGGTCAAGCCTCTTCCGGAGAAGAAGGGATCGAGAAGGCCCGGGAACTGCATCCCGGCCTGGTGCTGATGGACATCTCCCTGCCGGGTATGAACGGGATCGATGCAACCCGCAGAATGCGCAGCACATCCCCTGACATGAAAGTGATTATGCTGAGCATACACACCAAGGTCGATTTCATCAGCGACGCCTTCAAGGCAGGCGCTGTAGGCTACATGACCAAAGACGCCACCGGAGAAAAGCTGCTGGAATGCATCGGCACGGTCATGAAGGGTGAGTACTACATGGACAGAAGCGTGTCCCATATCGTGGCCAAGAATCTCCTCGCGGCTGAAGAAAAGAAGGGAAACGCCCGTATGCCCGGCTATGACACCCTTACACGGCGGGAGCAGGAAATCATGCGTCTTATCGCCGAAGGGCGCTCCACGAAACAGATTTCGCAGCAGTTGTTCATCAGCCAGAAGACCGTTGAAAACCACCGGGCCAATATCTTCAGCAAGCTCGATATCCACAGCACCATGGAACTGGTGCGTTTTGCCGCCAAATACGGCTTCATCGATGTGGACCTTTGGAAGGAATAGCCCGCGGAATTAATCTGATGAGAATAACACCCCATCCATCGGGACATTTTCCCGCCTAAAAATAAGCCCTCACCACTATCACATTGAACTCCATCCTCTATGGACAAGCGCTGAAGATTCGGACAAGATGTTCGTGACTTCCGCAGCCGGTGATCGGAAAGGAATGTAACACGGAGAATGGGAAGTGCCTGGTTTCCCTCATGTCGGCCGGTGGCGTGATTTGACAATAGGGAGGAAAAAAGCATGGAATTTCAGAAAATCAGAAGAATGGCCAAGGCCATGGATATCAACACCTATCATATGAAAAAGGTGGATATGATCCGTGCCATACAGGATGGAGAGAACAACATCCCGTGTTTCGGAACCCCAAGGATAGACTCCTGCGGAGAAGACACCTGCTTATGGCGGACGGACTGCGTTTCTTTCAACGGTTTAGGGTCCGTCAACCCCAAAACCTGATCGTTGGGCGCATGGTTGTCGGACGGCTCCAATCAACACGACACATCTCGTGATCTTTTTGATGTGACGGAACTGGTCAGGAGCCTCCAGCGGCAGGAAAATTCTCCGGACTGCTTTAAAAAGAGCGGTGGGGACTGTGACCAGAAAGACTGTTTCTGGAGAAAATGGTGCCTCAAACCCAACAACAATCGGCCAGAGGAGTAAAACCGATACTTTTGGCAGCGATGATTTCGGCTCTTTCCAGTGGGGCCTTTTGCATGAACAACCATCCGACCCCAAATCCCGTGACCGCTGATCCGGGGACATATCATCATCCTCCATCATCTTCCTTTACCGCACCCCAATTCAAAGTCTACCGAGTCTTTTTTCCCATGATCGGCTTACCCGGAGAGCATATTGTAAGAAAGCGGGAAACCCTTTTGGATGTGGCCCGGAAATATGACCTGGGATTCAACGAAATGCATGACCTCTATCCAGGGCTGGATCCATGGCTTCTTCAAGAGGGAATGGCGTTGACTATCCCCACCCAGTGGATCCTGCCCGAGAGGAATTTTCGGGGTATCGTGATCAATGTGGCCGAGCTAAGGCTCTATTATTACTTTAACGATGGATGCCCTCGCGTGATGACCTTTCCTGTCGGCATCGGCGACCGCGACTGGCCGACCCCGGCGGGCAGATTCACGGTACGGGAGAAACGGGTCAATCCCACATGGTTCATTCCGCCGTCGCTCAGGGAAAAATACCAGGTCAGAAGTATCCCGCCGGGCCCGGACAACCCGCTGGGTCGATACTGGATCGGCATCGGCAATGACTACGGTATTCATGGGACGGATTTGCCGTGGTCCGTGGGGCGCCTTGTGACCCGGGGCTGTATTCGTCTGTATCCGGAGGATATCGAGCAGCTTTTTAAACGCGTCAATATCGGGGTCCAGATCAAAATTATTTATGAACCCGTGAAGATCACCCTTGTTGGAAAAAGATGTTATGCTGAGGTTCATAAGGACATTTATGGAAAGATTGAAGACCTGGTGGGGTACGGTTTTCGATTGTTAATGACGGAAAGGTTTGCCCACAAGGTGGACGTCCGGGCCTTTTATAAGGCCTTAATCGAGCAGAACGGGCTGCCCGTTGACGTCACACGGGCTGAGTGAACGGCGGCGATGCATGTGCGTTATCACCCTGAAAGTGCCGGCCTTTTTTATCGTCAGTGAGCGCTGCCGCTGTGCAACAGGGGAGGCGTTGGGCTTCCTCCCCTGATCGTGCACTGTCTTAAGAATGCGTTGTTTCTGATTTTCCTGCGAAAACGGTTGCTGCCTGACACTTGGGCAATTAGTCGTCGTTGAGGCTGATAAAGAAACACAAGTGGTTTCAAGCATGTTTCGGCTTATGACCCGGTCATTTCTTCATTTTTTTCATGAAAATCGCCTCGGTTTTCTCAGCAGCGCGTTCCGCTCTCATAGCGGATTCCTCGGCCCGTGCTGCAGCCTCTTCCGCCTTTAAGGCGGCTGCCTCGGATTTCTGGGATTCGTCGGAAACCATGGCTTTGGCGCTCCGGGCCTCTTCCATGGCCATGTTCGCCTTATCCATCGCCTGGTTCACCTGCGCCTGAACGGCATCAAGTTGCGCTGTGGTGGCACAACCCGCCATAGCGGCTGCCATAAAAGCCGAAACGATCAATACGCCACCCATTTTCAATAGGTTTTTCAAATCTTTCATTTTCATTTCCCCCTTTTCTCCTGGTTCGTTAGTGAATGCATTCTTTATAAAAAGCTTAAGACAAATCAGTCGGTTCGTCCATAGAGGTATGGATTCATTTTTATGATCGAAATAATGCATTTTGAAACGGGAAAGACTCCCGGAATATGAGGCTTTTACACCAATCCAGAACGGCCCGTGATTTGAAAAAGACGGCCCTGCATGTGAGAGAATATCTCTCAGGAAAAAAAGAATCCGGGGCGCATACTGTGCCTCCCCTTTCAATACTTTTCTTTCACGAATGCCAGTGATTCCTCAATGGCGTTAAGCGTAAGCTTCAGGTCTTCTTCCGTATGCCGATAGCTGATATACCCGTGGTGGAACGGCGAGAAAAAGAACCCTTTGCGGATCAATTGGGTGTAAAAATCGGTTCGTTTCCCTTTATAGGCACCGGTTTCATCTTTCTTGAAGGTAATGTAGAACATGGGCGGAATACCGCTCAGTTCCGCGCCCACGTCATATTGGTCGACGAGCGCCTGGATGCTTTTCATAAGCCGTTCACCCTTTTCCCAGATATTTTCCAGCACCTTGTCCCTTTCCAGGATTTCGATGGTTTTGAGTGCTGCAACGAAGGCATCGCTGTTGGGAAAAAATGTGGACGAAATAAACAGCTTATGGGCAGCCGCCATCATGACGTCTTTTTTTCCGGTAACCACCGATATGGGATAGCCGTTCGCCATGGCTTTGCCCAAGACCGTGAGATCAGGGGTTACACCATAAAGCTTCTGGGCGCCGCCCATGGAAAGCCTGAAGCCTGTTCGGATTTCATCATAGACCAGTACGGCACCGTATTGGTCGGCGAGGTCTCTTGCGCCCTGCAGAAATCCAGGCGCCGGTATCTGCATCTTCTGATGATTGGGATGCCCGAAAGGGGTCATGATGATTGCGGCGGTTTCATCGCCATGTTCAGCCATCAATGCTTCCAGCTGATCGAGCCGGTTGTACTGAAATTCATAGACGTCTTCATAAAATTTCTTGGGGATGCCGCCCTTCATTTCGACGCACCAGTCGTGCCAGCCGTGATAACCACAGCGCATCACTTTGAGTTTTTTGGTGTGCGCCCGTGCAATACGGATGCTGGCGGTGGTGGCGTCCGATCCGGTCTTCAAGAAGATGCTCAATTCCGAACAGGGGACGATCTCGGCCAGTTTCTTTGCCAGCAGATTCTGGTACTTCTGGGTCAGCGTAAAGCAAAATCCTTTTTCTCTTATCTGGTTGTAGACCGCTTCATCCACCTCTTCTTCCCGGTATCCTAAAATGATGGGACCGTAGCCGCACAGAAAATCGATAAATTCATTGCCGTCCACATCGGTGAGCCGACACCCTTTGCCCGTTTCCAGAAAAATGGGGTATTCCCCCTGAATGAAATCTCCGGGTTTCCTGGCGCCCAAGACCCCTCCCGGCACCAGTTCCAGCGCCTCTTCATAAAGTTCAAGGCTTTTGGTGATGTTCAACTTTTCCGTTTCTTTCATGGAACGTCTCCTTCTCTATTTTCCAGGTGCGAACATGGATGAAATGGTTTCCGTCTGATGAATTCTGGCGCCCCTGCTTAAGAATATGCTCAGGAATTTGTCCGGGTCGATGCACCCTTCAGGGGCCACAACACCTTTTACGGTGACGTCGCCGGCATCCATCATGAGCGATGCAATGGATGCGGGAAGCCCGGTCCCGGGCGCCATTCTCCCCACCATGTCGGCGGTGTAGACAACCTTGTTGCCGTCACGCGCCCCTTTGACGATGACTTTCAGGCCCGAGGACTGGGGACCGTTGTCCCTTCCCTCGGGAATGGTTTCCCACAGTTTGAGCGCCAGGTCGTAAGGGGTGATTCGGGTCCCCTTAACGTCCATGGGCTCTGTCCCCAGAAAACCGGTATTCTTTTGTTCCTTGATCAGTTCGTCCACCCACAGGGGAATCAAAGCCCCTTTAATGATGACGTTTTTGACCCCTTTGATGTATTTGGGAAGGGTGAGCGGCTGCGGATGACCCACATAGCGGACGTGGCAGGTCCCAAGAGGCTCCAGAAACTGCTCCGCCACTTCTCCGGTGCCGCCTTCAACATGGACCAGTTCGCCGTCGATGTATTGAGGGATTTTGCCGAGGGTCATGTGGAGGCTGTGGTCCCAGGCGGCGCCTGCCAGTTCTGCAATGCTCACCACCCAGTAGAGGTAAATTTCATCCACCTGGTCCAGCCTGTCCGCATACCATTTGACCAGCACATTGTTGGTTCCGGGATCGGATCCCATTCCCGTCAGAACCGTGATGCCGGCCTCTTTTGCCAGTTTATCGATTTCCGATTCAAACAGAATTTCGGTTCCTTCATAATCATCACAGATGTCGATATAGTTGATTTTGGCTTCCACCGCTGCTTTGGCGACCGGCACGGCCGTCTTGTAAAAGGGTCCCGCCGTATTGATGATTACATTCACATCTTTAAATGCCTTGACCATTCCTTCGTGGTCGTTAACATCCATTTTTACAAGCTTGGTTTTTTCATTTTCACGCAGCTTCTTTGAAAGTCTTTCCGGGTCCGGATAAAGGTCGGCAAGAATCACATCCGTTACCTGTTCCTGTTTCACAAGATCCCTTGCAACCCCCTGTCCCATGCCGCCGACACCTCCGATGATTAACGCTTTCATACTGTTCCTCCCCTGAATATGTCTCAACTGAATGATGTTTCCATGGTAAATGAATAAGTTACTCCCGTGCCGCTTTTTCCCTGATAGCGGCAAGAATTTTGTCAGGCGTCAGCGGAAAAGAATCCAGATGAACACCGATGGCATTGCTCACCGCTGCGCTGTAGCCTTGTGCGGCGCTCATGGCAATGGACATCCCCGCCTCCTTGGCCCCGTAAGGCCCTTTCGGGTCGACGGATTCCACGATGATACTGTTGACGGGGGGCATATCGCAGCAAAGCGGCACTTTGTAACCCAGCATGGTGGGATTGAGACATCGTCCCCCTTCCCATTCATGGTATTCCGTCAGCATGCCTCCCTGGCCGCCCATGGCGATGGACCCTTCAAATTGTCCTTCCAGGACCAGCGGATTCAGGGCGTATCCCACATCCTGAGCCGCTGTGGTTTCCAGAACTTCAACCTGTCCCGTTTCGGGATCCACCTTTACTTCAACGATGGTGGTACCGAAGGAGAAGGCTTCGCACAGCTGCCCGTACGGGTTCTTCACCCATTCCCGTTTCATGTCCACCTTGGGCCAGTATCCCCCTTCGGCGTTGACCGAGTTGAAGTTGAGCAGGCTGGTACGGACCACTTTTTTGATGGGAATCGATTTTTCCGGATCATTTTTTACAAAGATGAGACGGTTCTTGGCCGCCAGCTCTTCGGGTGCCGCTTTTAGTATTTTTGATGCCACTTCAAAGAGTTTCTTCCGGCAGTTTTCAGCAGCGACCTTTACCGCTTGTCCCCCTATAAAGGTGGATACCTGGGAATAGGAGCCGGGGTCCGAGGAAGTGATTTCGGTGTCGGCGTTCACCAGATGTATATCTTCCGGCAGAAGTCCCAGTTCTTCGGCGGCGATTTGCACCAGCATGTTTTCGTTGCCCTGGCCGTTATCCACAACCCCGCTCATGACGGTTGCTTCACCGTCCTCATTGAATTTGATGAAAGACTGGCTTCCGCCCCGAATGCCCATGGGAAAACCGGTTTGCACCGAATTGGTGCCGATCCCGATCCCGTGAAAAGGCGGCAGTTTCCCCCACTTTTCCTTGAAACCGGACTTGTCGGCGGCCTTCAAAATGGTTTCGTCCATGGCGCACGATGTCACGAGACTCTTGGTGCTGGTGTAGTCACCCGGCTGGCGGGAATTTCTGAGCCGCATTTCCACCGGATCAATGCCCAGATGTTCGGCAATCATATCCAGCTGCGTGTCGACGCCGCAGGCAAACGCTCTGCCATGAACGCGAATCATGCCCCGGATGGGCTTGTTTGTGTATACCCGGTAGCCGTTGTACCGGACGCTTCCCATGCGATAGGCCTGCTCCATGGAAAGAAAGGGGACGCTGGTGGCGATGGGGCCGGTGCTGGAATACGCCCCCCCGTCCATATAGCAGGTGGTTTCCCGGGCAATGACCCGTCCATCTTTGTCCACGCCGGTTTTATGGGTGGCGATCATGGCGTGTCCCTGGCGGGTACAAATGGTGTTTTCCTCCCGTGTAAACACGATCTTCACGGGACTGCCGGTTCTTTTTGCCAGTAACGCGCAAATATAGTCGGCCGGGCAGATTTCAGACCTGCCGCCAAACGCACCGCCAATGGTGATTTTCCGGACCTTGACCTTGTGCAGGGGAATCTTGAAGGCATTGGAAAGCGGTTTGGATTTCATGTGCGGCCCGCCGTTGGGGCACCAGATCTCCAAGCAGTCGTCATGGTCGAACCGAGCCGCGACCGCATAGGGTTCCGCGTGAAAGTAGGATTCCTCAGGCGCCACAAACGTATCTTCGCGAACATAATGGGCCTTGGCGAAGTTTTCATCCACCTCCCCCGTATCGATATGGACATGGATGTTCACATTATTGGGGAAATCCTCATGGATCAACTCCGTATCCGATGCCATGGCTTCCAACGGGTCAAACACGGCCGGGAGTTCTTCGTATTCCACCTTTATAAGATCAAGGGCCCGAATGGCTGTCTCTTCGTCAACGGCCGCCACACCGGCCACTTCATCCCCGATGTAGCGGACTTTTTCCGTCTGGATGAACTGCTGGTCCCGTGTATAGGCGAAGACACCCCATTTGACGCCTTCCGTATCCTCTCCGGTGACGATGGCTTTGACGCCGGGGAGGGCCTCCGCCCGGGAAGTGTCGATGTTTACAATGCGGGCATGGGGGTAGGGGCTCCTTTTGATTTTACCCACCAGCATCCCGGGCAGTTTGAGATCGGCCGTGTACCTGGCCTTTCCCGTTACCTTGGCTCTGGAATCGACCCGCGGCATCCGTTTTCCGATGAGGGTGTAATCAGACATCTCTAGCTCCTTATGACTTGCAATCGCTGCAGTGGTCGCCGGGTTCTGCTGCATGGGCCACCGCTTGGACGATTTTGGCATATCCGGTACACCGGCAGATATTTCCCGCCAGGGCCTTGCGAATGGCCTTTTCATCCGGGTTATGGTTTTCATTGAGCAGTGCGTCCGCGCTCATGAGCATGCCGGGAGTGCAGAAGCCGCACTGGACGGCCCCGTGATCAATGAAGGACTGTTGAAGGTCTGACAGTTCTTCTCCATCGGCGAGTCCTTCCACGGTTTTGATTTTTGCCCCTCGTGCTTCCACGGCGAGCGTCAGGCAGGACCGGACCGGCTTACCATCCATTTGGACGGTGCATGATCCGCAAACCCCTTCGCCACAACTCTCTTTTGCGCCGATCATATCCAGTTTTTCCCTCAACACGTCCAAAAGGGTTTCGTTGGGATGGACCGTGACCTCACGGGATTTATCATTGATGTTCAGGGTAATTTCCATTTTTTCCATGTCAAGACTCCATATGTGGCCGTTAATCAATTGCATTTTCCAGTGCCTGGGATGCTTCTTTGAGCGCCCGAAAAACCATCGGGCTTACCATTTCACACCGGTATTCCAGGGTTGACCCCACATTGTGAACGGCAAAGGTGGCGGCGCTGTCCATGCATGCGTCTGCGGCTTTTTGAAAAGCAGCCTCGTCATGGATGCTTTTGTCTTTTAGGAAAGCGGCTGCCTGGGCCAGAAACAAAGGCGCTCTCCCCATGGCACCCACAACGATGCGTGCGTCCTCTATCTGATCCTTTTGGTTTTCCGACGGTTTTAATTGGACCCCTGCACAGGCAATGGGGTAATCAATGGCGGAGCGGTAAGCAAGTCTCTGGTAATCGCTTTGGGCGTTGTTTAAGGGTACAATGATCTCTTTTAAGAGTTCGTGGGCTTCCATGGCGTGGGGTTTGATGCCGTCGGCCGTATAAAACTGGTCCAGATCGACGGTTCTTTCATTTTCTTTGCTGGCCAGCACCAGTTTGGCGCCAAGGGCCATGAGGGCCGTTGCGCCGTCCGACTGGCATGTGGAGTTGCAGCGGTCTGCATTTTCCCTTGCATAACAGATTTTGCCGCCGTCCTTGTGACACGCTTGCCGACCGGAACGATGGAAATCAGACTGGTTGTAATGATGGCATCGGTTGTCCTGAAGGATGTTGCCGCCGATGGTCCCCCTGTGATGCTGTATGGTAACGGCGCCTACTTTTTCACAGGCCTGGAACAGGGCGCGTGCCTTTTTCCGAACAAGATCCGATGAAATAATGTCGGCAAGGGACGTTCCGGCGCCCATGCGGATGCAGTCATGCTCCTTTTTGATATAGGAAAGTTCCTTCAAAGATTTCAGACTGATGAGACGTTTTGGCCTTATCAATCCCTTTTTCATTCTGACCAGAAGGTCCGTGCCTCCGGCCAAAATCTTTGCATCCTCCCTGTGAGCGTTCAACAGGTCAAGCGCAGCTTCAAGATTTTGGGGTTGCGAATAATCAAATCTTGGTAGCAGCATTTTTTTCTCCCTGAATGATGAATATTAAGTATAAAGACGGGCGCATCGCCGTTAAAAGGCTATCAATGGCGATGCTGGGATAACCTCTCCTATCGAAAATTTACAGTAATCTTTTCGAACCGGTGTTGACAATGAAACAAACCCACTGAGAAACACTGCCAAGAACAATGTGTACTGTATACAGTTCCCGCTGTCAAGGATTTTAGAACAGTCTTGTCGTAATCTTTTGTCGGTTCAAGGACGGAAAAGGGGACTTCGCCAGGGATTTCATGGGGTGCGGGCGCTTTTATTCGTATATTCGGGGGACCCTTTTTCCCACGGCGCAAACCACTTCATAGTTGATGGTATCCAGTCCTTTTGCGATGTCATCGATTGTCGGCGATTCTCCGAACAGGATGGCTTCGTCTCCCGGCCTTACATTCTTTATGGCGGTAACGTCAAACATGCACATGTCCATGCAGACACGTCCGACGAGGGGCGCCCTTTCACCGCGAATGATTGCGAAACTACGGTTGGACAGTCTTCTGTTATACCCGTCCGCATACCCAACAGGGAGTGTGGCGATCATTGCAGACCTACTGGTGTAATAGGTTCTGCCGTAACTTATGGGCGTTTCACGCGATACTCTTTTGACCTGGGTAATTTTCGACTTCAGCGTCATGGCTGGAATCAAGGAGACGCTTCTGGCGATTTCCGGAGACGGGTAGAGACCGTAAATCATGATCCCGGGCCTTACCAGATCGTAATGGGATGCCGGATGCGCCAGTATGCCCGCGCTGTTGGCCAGGTGTTTTTGGGGGACGCTGATGCCGGATGCCGCCATTTCCCGCACCGCCTGATCAAAAATCCGGATCTGCCGGTTTGTAAAATCCGCATCATTTTCGTCTGCACAGGCAAAGTGGCTGAAAATGCCTTTCAGGTTCAGATGCTTCAATTGCCTGATTTTGCGGCAGTATTCGAGAAGGTCATGGGGCAGGACGCCGATACGCCCCATTCCCGTGTCCACTTTGATGTGAACATCGATCTTAACGGAAGCATTGCCGGCTGCGCCGTTAAGTGCTTCAGCCAGTTCCAGCGAGCAGACCGTCTGCTCCAGCCCCAAATCGATCACTTTATAGGCCTCATCTGGCTGGATCAGCCCAAGCGCCAAAATAGGGGCATCAATACCCGCTTTCCGCAGGGGCTCGGCTTCTTCCGGAAAGGCCACACCCAGACAATCGGCCCCGCTCGAAAGGGCCTTGGTGCTGACCTCCAGCGCGCCGTGTCCATAACCGTCGGCCTTGACCACTGCCATTAGCTTCCTGTTTTTACCAATCTTTTCGCGAGCGGCGGCGATGTTGTGTTCCACCGCACCAAGATTGACCACTGCCCTGGTGGATCTCGTAATCTCTTTTTTCGTATTCATCTCTAATCAAACCTTAAAAAGCGATCCGGTTGACTGTCATTGCCTGGAAGCATATAATAATTCTTTAAGTTAATTCATTAAAATAATGTCAAGTAAAGTGCACTGTCATGGCAACTCGCGATGTGGCGAACAGCGTAAATCTGAAAAATACCATTTTACAGGGCGTATATGATCAAAACCTCAAGATCAAGAATGATCCGTATGAACCGAACAAGAATAAAACTTCCAGGCGTGGAAAACCCGTATCAAAAATTTTAATTCTGGTGTTTTTTGCGGTAGTGCTTTTCGGGGTATGGCAGGTTCATACGGGGAACATCGCCATGGACGAAATGGATCGGGTTGCCGCTGACCCCGCAAAGGCGGAAGAATCAAGTTCCATCGGGCCGTTGCCTGCGGTTGCGGCCGAGACGTCCGAATCTGAATCACTCTCTTTTTTCCCCATCCCAAAGCAGGTTTCATACGTAATGGGACTCATCGATGTTTCACCTTCTGTGGAATTCAATACCGACCGGCTTCTTGACTATAGCCTTATCTTGAATAATGAAGCGGTGCGGGTGAGTTCCGTTTTTGGTCTGGATGTCCGGACCATCGTCGTCGATCCGGGCCATGGCGGCAAGGATCCGGGAGCCATAGGCGCCTTGGGGACCATGGAAAAAGATATTGTTCTTGATATTGCCAAAGGCCTGAAACATAATCTTGAGACGAGCGGTCGGCGGTATAACGTTATGCTGACCCGAGATGAAGACAAAACCATGTCCCTGTCTGAAAGGGTTGACTTTGCCAATGCCGCGAATGCGGATCTGTTCATCTCCCTGCACGTTAATGCATTGCCCCAGAAGCGTTTCAATGTAACCGAGACCTACTATTATGGCCCTCCCTCGGATGCTGAAACGTTGAAACTTGCCGAACAGGAAAATAAAGGATCGGGAATTTCAACGAAAGAATTTGAAAATATGATCCGGAAAATCAGCAATACTTTTAAGGAACAGGAATCCGCCAACCTGGCCATGGACATACAACATAGTCTCTTCACGAACGTGAAAAAGTATGATAAAGATATCACCGATGCCGGTATTAAAATCGCTCCCCTCGTGGTGTTGCTGGGCGTGAACGCTCCCAGTGTCCTGGTCGAGATTTCCTGCATCACAAAGAAAACGGAAGAGTTGAAACTGAATATGCAAGCCTACAGGGAAGAGATTACCACTTTTCTCACCCAGGGAACCATGCGCTATTTGAATAGAAGAAACCTACATGTTTTTGAAGGAGAGGAGAATGGCCGAAAAGACCGTAAAAAAGGCAGCTGAAGAAATGTTGATTGCCGGTATTGATCTTGGGACATCCAGAAGCGCCATTTCCGCCATTAATGGCCGAAAGAAATGGGTTGAAAGTTATGTGGGCTGGCCCAAAGACTTCATCGCCCGCAAGGTTATCGGTGCGCCCATCCTCTTTGGTGAGGAGGCTGTCAATCGCAGACTTTCTCTGGATCTGTACCGTCCCCTTCAAAACGGCGTTATCAAGGAGGGGACTGCCCGGGATGAGGAAGCGGTGAAGGAACTGATCCATCACCTTATACAGTTGGTGCAGAGTAAGAATGATGACAGGAAAATTAGGGCGGTTGTGGGAGTGCCGGCGGAATCTTTAAAGGTCAACAAAGTGGCTTTGAAAAAGGCCGTGGCCGAATATGCCGAATCCCTGTTTGTGGTCTCCGAACCCTTTGCCGTCGCATATGGGGTCAATGCCCTTGACAATGCCATGGTGATTGATGTGGGTGCAGGAACCGTTGATTTCTGCATCATGCACGGAACGGTTCCCTCCGAAGATGATCAACGTACCGTTTTGACGGCCGGAGATTATATCGACCAGCAGCTCTTCAGCTTTGTGGAAGAGCGCTATCCCGATTCCGATTTTACGTTAAACATGATCAGACGGTTCAAGGAAAAGTACAGTTTTGTAGGCGAGCCGCAAAAGAGTGTCAAAGTGGATATTCCGGTGAATGGTAAGGCGACAAAGCATGATATAACGGAAGAGATGAAACGCGCCTGTGAGAGCATTCTCCCTGCTATCATTGAGTCCACCCTGGAGCTGATCGCTAAATTCGATCCGGAATATCAGGACGAAATCCGCAAGAATATTGTCTTAGCGGGTGGTGGAAGCCAGATAACAGGCCTTGCCGATTGCCTTCAAGATGCCCTCAGTGAATACGGACCCTCCAAGGTCAATGTTGTTGACGATCCTCTTTTTGGGGGCGCCGATGGTGCGTTGGCGCTGGCACAGGATATGCCGGAGGAATACTGGACCGATCTTTAAGAATTTCCCTCACATCTGCGCGGCGATGTGTTTGACTACCTGCCGGGTTACCCCTGCCATGATTTCCAGGGGCAGAAAGTGATCCGGATCTTCTTCAATGAGCATTTGCATCAGTCGATCAACGGTTTTTTCCTGATCCCGCTCCTCTTGGTAGATTTTTTCCACCTGCCGCCTGTAATCGGCAGCCGATTGGATGGATCGACGGATGTAGGTTGCGGCTTCATCCCCGGTGATATATCCGAAGTGATCGGCGCACAGGGTACTGACCTCCAGATCCGCCAGCTTGTTCAGACTTTGCTGGTAGACGGTGAAATTTGAGCTTCCGGCGGGACTGATTTTATGGCCGAAGGGGACACCGCCCCCATCGGAAGGAAACAGGGCTTTGAGTTCCGGAACGTAAGCCGCCAGGGAACAGGAGGAATGTCCGGGCGTTTCATAAATTTCAACGGTCCGCCCGCCGAGATCAATTTTGTCGCCTTCTTTGACGACGTTTCCTCGGACATCATGCCGCCATTCACAGTCATAGTCCCGAAGCCTTTGTGCATAGTCCATGCGTTCCGCTGTCATCCTGCTGAAATTATTGATGGTGGAAATTGCTTTGTCCATTTTTAGGATCTCCCAGCCCCTTTCCAGCGCGTAGACCGTGATACTGGGATTTTTTCGCTTAAAATAGGGAATGATCCCGATATGGTCGAAATGGGCATGAAGAATGAGACTTTTGGTGATTTGAGAAATATCAAGGCCGAAAGAGGCAAGCTGATCCAAAACATCCGGAAGGATGTAACTGGTGCCGCCGCTGATCAACATCATATCGTGACTTCCTTCAAGAAGGTATACGGTGCTTTCCCTGCAACCGAGGCACCAGAGTCCGGGTTCGATCAGGCCGGGTTTTTCATTTCTCATGTTTGTCTCCTGATTGTTCAGCCTTGCGTTTTGGCATCCATTTGGACGCGTCAAAAAGGGTTGCGGCCGATAATGCATATAAATTTTATTCATAAGAGTTGGTTAGAGTACGTAGCCTCTCTGAGGCGGTTTGTCAACCATTCAGGCAAGAAAGAGGATTCCTTTCTACCACGAACATGGGATGCACGGGAGGCTTTGCCGCCCTTGACAGAGCGATGATATTCAGCTAATTTTCAACGAAAAAACACACCTTTCATGGCCCTGCCTGGTTGAATCTCGAAATACGGGAATTCCCGTATGATTCGGTTTCAGGCGGGGCTGACCCTATATTATTTAAAAGGCCGAAAACAGTTCAAAGGAGAATGGACATGCAGCTAGAGCTTAAAACAGTTCAGATCGAAAAGGACGAGGAGATCAATTTTATTCTGGGCCAGTCCCATTTTGTGAAAACCATCGAGGATATTTATGAGGCCATGGTGACTGCCGTTCCCAACGTCAAATTCGGAGTGGCCTTTTGCGAGGCTTCAATGCGAAGACTCCTGCGGCGGGCCGGCACCGACGATGAACTCATCCAACTGGCGGTGAAAAACGCACTGGCCATCGGTGCCGGGCATTCGTTTATTATCATGATGAAGGATTGCTTTCCCATCAACGTGCTTGGCGCCGTCAAGGCGGTGCCCGAGGTCTGTTCCATATATTGCTCCACGGCCAATCCCACCACGGTCATTGTTGTCGAGATGGGGGAATCCCGGGGGATTATGGGCGTTCTGGACGGAAAAAAACCGCTCGGTGTGGAAGATGAAAAATATGAAGGTGAACGGAAGGATTTCCTCCGAAAAGTGGGTTACAAGATGTGAAAGAATTATGAAACGCATGTGGATTTGTTTGACGCCAAAAAGATTGGAGTATGAATCATGGACATGGCAATCCGAAAGGCCCTCAAAGAGATTGTGGGCGATGAGAATTTCACCGAGTCTCTGATTGATTTAATCGCCTACGCAAAAGACGCTTCAGAACATCGGCACAGGCCTGATGCGGCCGTGTGGCCCACCCGTACGGACCAGGTGTCCGCCATCATGAAACTAGGCGACCCGGGAAGAATTCCCGGTGATCCCCAGGGGGGCCGGAACGTCACTGGCGGGATTGTCGGTGCCGGAGGAGGGTGGCCTCATACTGGATCTGGGGCGCATGGACAAAATCATCCATATCAACATTGAAGACCGTCTGGCGGTGGTCCAGCCGGGTGTTATTTACGCCGAACTGGATCGTGCCCTGTCCCCGCACGGGTTCTTTTTTCCCCCTGATCCGGCAAGCGGCTCCGTCTGTACCCTGGGTGGAAATGTGGCCACCAACGCCGGCGGCATTAAAGGGGCCAAGTACGGGACCACCAAAGATTATGTGCTGACGTTGGAAGTTGTGCTGCCGGACGGCCGCATTCTGCACACCGGGAGCAAATGCATGAAAAGCGTATCGGGTTATGACTTGACCAGGCTTTTTGTGGGTTCCGAAGGAACCATCGGCGTGATCACTAAAATCACCTTCAAAATAAATCCGAAGCCGCCCGTGACGTCCACGGCCATGGCTACCTTTGAAACCCTGGAGGATGGCGGGCAGGCCATCAGTGAGATCATGTATTCCGGCATCATCCCCAGCGCCCTTGAATTTGTGGACCAACAGAGCCTGAAGGCCATCAATGAAAATACGGATCTGGGTCTCCCCGAGGTGGAAATCATGCTGGTGGCTGAAACCGACGGCTACACCAAGGAAGAAACCGAATTCCAGATGAAAACCATCATGGAGATCTTCCGGAAAAACAACGCCACCACGGTCAAGCATGCCGACGAGAGCAAAGGGGGGGCTGCAGCACTCTGGGCCGCCCGAAAATCGGCCTATGGCGTCATGGCCCGCATCAACAACAACCTTATTGTGGAGGATCTGGCGGTTCCCATGAGCAAGGTGCCTGAAATGCTGCGCTTTATTTCGGATCTCGCCAAGAAATATGACCTGAAAATTCCCACCGTGGGGCATGCGGGGGACGGCAATCTTCACCCGGTGGTCAGCTTCGATGGAACCGATCCCGACCAGGTCGGACGGGTCGAAGATGCGTCCGAGGAATTGTTTGAAAAAGTGATTGAAATGGGTGGCACATTGACCGGCGAGCACGGCATCGGGCTGGCCAAGATGCCGTTATGCATCTTGAGCATGATGAGATCAGTATGGATATCATGAGATCTTTAAAGCGGTTGTTTGATCCGAAAAATATCCTCAATCCGGGAAAAATGGGGCTGGAGGCATAGATGGAAGGTACTTACGAATTTGAAAAGAAATTCCGGGATCAGGTTCTCAGATGTTCAAGCTGTGGGTTTTGCAGGGCCGTCTGCCCTGTTTTCGGTCTCACCAAACGGCCGGCCTTGAATGCCCGGGGAAAAATGCTGATTCTAAAAGAGGTAATGGACGGCAATATTCCGCTGAACGACGAACTGGTGGAGACCCTTTTTCAGTGTACCACCTGCGCCAGTTGTGCCGACCAGTGCCCGTCGGGCGTCAACCCGCCTGAGATCATCAAGCAGGTCAGAAAAGATATGGTTCAGGGGGGCACCTGTCATCCGGCCTTTGAGGGAATGCACCGGGTACTCCAGGAATACACCAATATTTACGGCGAGGATGAACCGGAGGATTTTGAACGGGAGCGAAACAAAAAAGCGGATGTTGTTTTTTTTATCGGCTGTGTGGGATCCTACCGCGAGGACGAGGCCGCCATGGCGACATTGGATGTCCTGGATCATTTGAAGGTTGGTTATACCCTCATTGACGAGGTTTGCTGCAGTGGTGCACTGGGGGATGTGGGGTTTGACGTCAATGAAAAACTTGCCAAGACAAACGTGGATCTCATTCTTACCACCGGTGCCAAAACCGTGGTGACCGGATGTCCCTACTGCTCAAGGACTTTCAACGGCAAAGAGGAATACCGTGCCCTTAAAGATGCGGGGCTTGACATCATCCATGTGAGCCAGTTTCTGAAGGATTTTGATTTCGGCGTCAAAACGGATAAGCGGGTTACGTACCATGACCCGTGCGATTTGGGAAGACACTGCGGTATTTATGACGAACCCCGTGAAATCATCAAACGTATCGCTCCCGACTTCGTGGAGCTGAGACACAACCGGGCGGATGCCCTCTGCTGCGGCGCCGGTGGCGGCGTACGCGGCGCCTTCGCCAAGAACTCCATCGCCATGGCCCGAAGGCGCCTTGAGGAAGTGGAAGAAACAGGGGCCGAAGTGGTATTGACGGAATGCAATTCCTGTGTGCACAATCTTGGCAATGCGAAACTGCGGGCCCAGAAATTCAAAATTTATACGACCACACAATTTATAAACGAACTTCTGGAAGAAGCATAAACAGGTGGAATCCATAAACGAGCGGGAGGAGATCGTATGAAATCTGAGACCCTGAGGACATTGCAGCTTCCCAAAATGCGTATGATCCGGCAGCGGTTCGAAATAGCACCCCCTGTGAGCGTATCCGCGGAACTGGACCGGGAATGGCCTCGCGTAAATGCGGCCCTGGATTTGCCTTCTGGTTCAAAAATCGCCATTGGTGTGGGCAGCCGGGGCATAGCCAACCTCTCCGTTGTGGTTCAAGATATTGTGGACCGACTGAAAAAAGCCGGCCATGACCCCTTTGTGACACCTGCCATGGGATCCCACGGCGGTGCAACGGCCGAAGGACAGATGGATGTTCTCCGTCATCGGGGGATCACGAAAGAGCGTGTGGGCGCTCCCATAAAGGCTACCATGGATGTTCAGCCCATGGGGGAGGTGAACGGCATACCGCTCTTTCTCGATCGGTTGGCCGCCGAGGCCGACGGCATTGTATTGGTCAATCGGGTGAAGCCCCACACCAACTTCATCGGTCCTACGGAAAGCGGCATTACCAAGATGATGGCCATCGGTCTGGGCAACCAGAAGGGCGCGGAACACTATCATCGCCTTTCGTTGGTTCGATCCCAATATGAGATTATCAGTACCGCCGGCAAAGCATTGCTTGAAAAATGCCCCGTGCTTTTTGGCGTATGTCTGCTTGAAAATCAGGCCCATGAAACGGCCCGAATTAAGATCGCATTAAGCGATGAAGTGGCGCGTATTGAAAGCGAACTCCTGAAAACGGCGCGTTCCTGGTTGCCGACCCTGCCGCTGGATGAGATGGATCTCCTCATCATCGACGAGATGGGAAAAGACATCAGCGGCGAAGGGATTGACCCGTGTGTGGTCGGGCGGGACGTTTGTGTTTATGGCGCAAAGCGCCCCTGGCCGAAGATCACCCGGATTTTTGTGCGGGACTTGACGGACGGCAGTGAAGGGAGCGCTTTAGGGATTGCACAGGCGGACTTCACCACCCGCCGGTTGGTGGACAAGATCGACTTTGATGTGAGCCTTGTAAATGCTATTACCGCTTGCTGTCCGGAATCGATGAAGATACCGCTCACCTTTGAGACCGACGGGGAAGCCATCGCCACTGCGCTCAAAACACTGAGACCCTTTGACCACAAAGATATCCGTATTGTTCACATCAAAAACACGCTGGAACTGACAAAGCTGATGGTCTCGGTGGGGTGCCTTGATTCTTTTAAGAAAGAAATCGACCTCGAGATCGGTTCGGAAGATACGGCATTGGCCTTCGATGATTCCGGGAATCTGATCTCCCATCTCTATAATCAGAAATAGGCATTGGAAAAACGGTGAAGGCCGAACCACTCATTACCCTGGATAAAATTTCAGTCCGTCTCTACGACAGATTATATCTGCGGAATACCTCCTGGGAAATCAACACCCATGAAAACTGGGCCATTCTAGGACCCAACGGGTCGGGCAAGACCACGCTGGCCAAAGCGCTTTTCGGCGGTGTTCCGGTGGTCAGAGGTTCAGTCAGGCATCATGTGAAGCCGTCAGAGGAAAACAGTGAGATTCCGGAAAAAGTGCCGGTGGGATACGCTTCGCCGGAACTGTTTCGTGAGGTTTTTGAGCGTGAGCTGCTGCAGGAAAGCTTCAGGGATTTCAGTGGCCGAATCCATGAGAAGACCACCCCAAGGGATATTGTTACTCAGGGCATGCCAAAAGGCGCGTGCGAGGAAAAGGATTTCGAGCACGATCTGCTGTATTTTGCGGAGAAGCTGGGGATCAGCGGTCTTTTGAACCGGGATATCTGTGCCGTTTCATCAGGGGAGCTCTGCAAGGTCGTCATTGTGCGTGCTTTGATACGAAAACCGAAGCTTCTTATTCTGGATGAACCGTTCAACGGCTTGGACAGCCGTTCTCGAAACGATCTCAAGGAAAATCTCGATGACCTTATTCTGAGTGGCGTGCGCCTGGTTTTGATCACCCACCGTTTTGAGGAACTTCCCTCGGGCATTACCCATGTGCTTCAAATGGAAGACGGAAAGATTCGTCTGGCAGGAGAGAAAAAACAGATCCTGCGTTCCGTAGCCAATTTAAATGGAAAGCAGAAGGTCCATCCTTTTGCACTTCATGACATGGCGGTGCTTCCGGAAAAAAAAACGTTATCCGGTGCCGAATTGACGACACGCCCTAAGGGCCAAACCTTGATTGACATGCGCCATGTAACCGTGCGCTACGGCGATACGGTTGTGCTGGATGATTTTAATTGGGAGGTCAAGACGGGTGAAAACTGGTTGATCCTTGGGGAGAATGGGGCAGGAAAATCCACGGTCCTCAAATTGATTCTGGGTGATAACCCACAGGCCTATTCCAACCATGTGTTTGTGTTCGACAAAAAAAGAGGGGTCGGCACCAGCATCTGGGAGACCAAAAAGAAGATCGGTATGGTTTCAACGGAATTTCAGGCCCGATATCCCAAAAATGTGCCGGTATTTCATGTGGTTTTATCCGGATTTCATGATTCCATGGGGCTTTATCGCGCATGCAGCAAAGAGCAGAAAGATACGGCCATGGCGTGGATGGAAATGCTGAGCATCGATCACCTGAAGGAATGCACCTTCGGAAGCCTTTCCTACGGTCAGCGGAAAATGACCCTCATTGCCCGTGCCGTGGCGAAATCACCGGCATTGCTCTTCCTGGATGAACCCTGCGACGGTTTGGACCGGGGCAACCGTCAGAAAATTTTGGGAGTTCTTGAAAAGATCGGGAAAGACACCGCTACAAAACTGGTCTATGTCACCCACCATGATGATGAAATCCTGCCCTGCATTACACACAGGCTAATGCTTTGCCAAGGAAAAATTGTCGAATCGGCAGAAATTCGGTAAGGCTGGACCACGTACTCTGGAAGGACTCGGACGGGGTCTTTCATTTTGCGGGATCTCCCAGGTTTCTACAAGGACAAACCGCAGATGATCGGGGACTGCCGAGTTCTTTATCAATATCAGTAGAAATAAGAGGTCTGATTTGCCTAAGTTCATGACAATTTTTGGAACTGGCTCGGAGTCAATCGGGCCTGCTTAAGAATACTTAAGAATATGAGATAGAGTGGAGCGTTTGATCGGTTTATGCGCGGGAATGGTCAATTTCAGAACTTCATCTCCAGAGTGCTTCTGTAACCGGATATGGCTTCCTTTTTGCCTTACGACAACCCATCCGTTCCGTTTCAGAGCTTTGACCACCGTATCATAGTTGCAGCTTGGCACCTTTGTCATATGGCGATTTCCATGATTTCGGCGCCAATGATGCCTATAGGCAGGTCATCTTCCACTGGCTCAAGGTAAAGGGCAATAGCCTCTTTAATGTTGGTCATGGCTTCTTCCTTCGTATCGCCTTCTGAAATGCAGCCAGGGAGTGACGGCACGTACGCAGTGTATCCGCCTTCATCGCTTTTCTGAAATATGATTTTAAGATTCATTTTATCGAACTTCTCTTCAAATTTTCCGCTACATTATAACATGGACTTCGGATGGATGTAAATCAAACCGTGCCTGAACAAGCATCTCTAAAAAACCATAACTTACAAAAAAGTAAAAATACGCAAAAATGTAACAAAAAATCTTTTAACGATCCTCAAAATCACAATCTTAAAAAATGCGAAGTTAAATTATGTTGCTTAATTCCGATATGTTAATCGAATTCTCCATGATTACGCTTATTGTTTGGCATCCAACTTGCTGATTTCTTTCTTGAGCCAACCACGGTTCGTAGATTTGTACATTAACGATTAACGATCATTCTGTTAAAGGAGAAAAAATGAAAAAGACAACGCTGGAAAAAATTTTTGAATATGCCTCCATGCCGGTTCATGGTACCTTGTCACGAAAACTGAGAAAAGATATCCAATGCCAGATAAACGAAGGCAAAGTCTATACCGCTGCAACTTTTTTTCTTGGTGAAGAGTTTGTACGCATTACGGAAACGGAAAAAGACAAGACAATCAACACGTATTATGACTGGGAGAACATTGCATCTGTGAGGACCACCGCAAATACGGCAGGATAAGAACGGAGGCTCTTTTGGCACAGGTAATCTTCTACGAAAAACCCGGCTGCATTAACAACGCGAAACAAAAAAAATGGCTTATTGCCGCCGGTCATGATGTAATCTCAAAAAACATATTGGAAGCCGAATGGAGTCCGGATGAGTTGCTCCCCTATTTTGGTGACAGACCCGTAACCGAATGGTTCAACAAAACCGCACCCCGGGTGAAATCCGGAGAGATAGTGCCCGAATCATTCGGCGTGGAAGACGCCCTCGCATTAATGGTAAAAGATCCCATACTCATAAGACGACCGTTACTCCGTGTGGACGACAAACGGATGCAGGGGTTTGACAAAAACGCCATTCATGCATGGATTGGCCTCCAGCCATCAGAAGGCAATGAGGCAGTCGTGGAGAAACTGCAGAAAGACGATCTGACCATCCGTCCAAGGCCGGACAAAAATGCGCGTTGTGATGATCAGGCACCCGCAATTCCTGAAAAACCCCTGTCCCTAATGATGGAAATAACGAATGCTGCCGGGCTCGAAGTCACCTATGCATATGACGATCTTGTATTTGTGTCTCACAATATCTTCATCTACAGATTCACGGAGATCGGCAGAAACGTGGATATATTTTTCAACAAAGACTGTGAAGCGCAGGCAGAACAACGGTTTATGGAAACATTGCTTCGGGCTGCAAAAGACAAGGGCATCACCCTGTCAAGACGCGGCCATTACACCTTATCCGAGGCAGAAGAAGAGAATATATCCATTGAGTTTTTAGAAGCCCCTTGATTCCTTTTATACCGCCGGATCAGACGGTTCATTCCGACAAGGTGCGCTTTAACATTTTTCAGAAGTTCCTGAGGATACGAAGCCGCACTAAAAGTGGAGCAATATCTCAATAGCCTGGGTGATACCGGCAGATAAATGGCGAATCGCGAGGCCTGGAAGGAGCAAATTGTCTGAAATCAAATTCCACCCCTACATAACTACCCGAGTGACGAACCCGACCTGCCTATTTTGATGTGGTTCCACGGCGGCTGGGTGGTGGGAAACCTGGACACCCATGACGGCCCCTGCCGGGCCTGCGTGGCCTCGGTGGATTACCGTCTGGCCCCGGAGCACAAGTTCCCGGTGGCTGTATACGATTGCTTGGCGGCCACCCGATGGGTGGCTGAAAAGGCGAGCTCCCTGGATCTGATGCCGGCCGCATCGCTCTGGGGGGAGACAGCGCCGGCGGAAGGCTGGCCAGCCACCGGGTAGCAAGTCCTTGGATCGACGGGAGCAATCCCCGAGATTAAGAATCTGTCCATAAATAACTTGAACAAATAGCGTCATTATGCTATCGGTAATTTATGGAAAATAAAATCGAACCGATAGTGAATGAAAAGTTTAATACGCTCCTTCCAATTCTTGATGAAAAAGGCCGTCGCCTGTGGGCTGCCGCAGAGGCAAAATCTCTTGGTCGTGGTGGTATATCAGCTGTTTCCAAGGCTACAGGCCTTTCAAGAACAACTATTTATCAGGGCCTCAAAGAAATTGAACCGTCAAATGCTGCAAAGCCTGCTACCAATCGAACACGGGCCAGAGGGGGTGGTCGAAAACCTATTACCAAGGTCAACCCGATCATCCTTCGTGACTTGGAAGGGATGGTTGAACCAACCACCCGAGGCGATCCCGAATCGCCACTGCGCTGGACATGCAAAAGCACGAGGCAGCTGTCGAGAGCTTTGCAGGTTATGGGGCACAAAATCGGTCGGCAAAAGGTATCGGAACTGTTGGCCGATTTGGGTTACAGTCTCCAAGCGAACCGCAAGGTTCGTGAAGGTTCCCGTCATCCGGACCGCGATGCCCAGTTTCGCTATATTTACAACCAGGTAAAAGTATTTCAGGAGAATAACCAACCGGTTATTTCTGTTGACACCAAGAAAAAGGAGCTTGTTGGAGATTTTAAAAACGCAGGCCGGGAATGGCAACCAAAAGGACAACCGGATTCTGTCCGAGTACACGATTTTGCTGACAAAAATTTGGGCAAGGTTAACCCATATGGTGTATATCCCTGATGGCCACCCAAAATCCCCCACTTGTGGCCACCTCAAAATCCCCCACCCAGCCAGTCTGATTTTCCAGTAGAGATTGCTGAAAAAGGCGACAGAACGTAACTACTCCCATTTGTGAAATCCACGAATGGGGGAAGGAAGGATGAACGTTTTGAAGCCGAATTTGAAAGCAACAGTCATAACATTACTGGAAAAGGGACTCAGTCAACGCGAGATCAACCGGAAGACCGGGATCAACCGAAAAACCATCCGGAGATATGCTCAGCTGCATCATCGGGCAATTTTTGAAGAAACTGAGTCTTCAATCTACCCCACTTTAGAAGGGGTGGACACCGGGTCTTCGGTTCTTCCTGTTCAAAATCCCCCACCCCGGCCACCGGCTTTGGAGAACCCTCCGAAGAATGGTTCGGCCTGCGAACCGCATCGAAAGTGGATTGAAGAACAACTGAGGCTGGGTCGAAACGCCATGGCCATCTACCAGGACCTGGTGGAACTGTTCGCATTCACGCATCAATACAACAGCGTAAAGCGGTTCGTTCGAAGACTCAAAAAAAAGGACCCGCGTCAGTTTGACCGACTTGAATTTCTTCCCGGAGAAGAGGCCCAGGTTGACTATGGAACAGGAGCGCCGACGCTTCATGACAGCGGAAAACATCGCCGGCCTCGCTTGTTTGTCATGGTGTTGAAATATTCCGGGCGGGCCTTCCGGAAAGTGGTGTGGAAATCGAGCAAGGAAACATGGTGCAGGCTGCATGAGGAAGCATTCCGGTATTTTGGCGGATGCCCGGGATATGTAGCCTTGGATAACCTTAAGGAAGGCGTGATCAAGCCTGATATTTATGATCCCGAGCTTAATACGTTATATGCCGCGATGTTGTCTCATTACGACGTTGCGGCAGACCCGGCAAGGGTGAAGGATCCGAACCGAAAAGGGACGGTGGAAAACGGGGTTAAGTACACACAGAATACCGCCCTGAAGGGCCGGAAATTCGATTGTATTGACGCTCAGAATGATTGGCTCATGCATTGGGAAAAGCGCTGGGCGGCGCCTCGCATTCATGGCCGGGCCAAAAGACAGGTTGAAGAAATGTTCCAGGAGGAAAAACCCTGCCTTCTGCCTTTGCCCTTGTCGCCGTTTGTGTATTTTCGACAGGAAATCCGGACGGTTTACGATGACGGCACCATCCAGTTGGACAATTGTTACTACGCCGCCAATCCGGCGCCCCTTTACAGTCAGGTGGTGGTAAGGGTCTATGACAAAGAGATCGAAATCCTGGACCCTCAACGGATGGAAGTGATTCGCCGCCATCCAAAGGGTCGTATGCCGGGGTCCCTTTTGATGGAACCGCGGGACCGAATTTTTAATCCCTCCCGGCAAACGGACAGGTTGCTGGCACGGGCCGAAGCCATTGGACCCCATACATTCTCATTGTGTGAAACGTGGTTTACCGAAGAAGGCCGAAGCGGCCAGCGCCGGATGTATGGCCTGATCAATCTGGTCCGGCACTACCCGGCAAGGTATGTGGAAAAAGCCGCCGAACTGGCAAAGGCAAACGGATTGAAAAGCTCCAAGGCATTGCGGCGTATGGTGGAGCGCATGGCAGACGATGAAAAAAAGACGGAACAACTCACCCAGAACCATCCCCTGATTCGGCCGGGAGAAGACTATGCGGCTTTCTGGAATCAACATGCTGCTGGAGGATCATCCCGACCGATTGTTACCGAATCTCGGGTAAAACTGTCTCAGGTTTGGGAACAGGCCAGCTGGCTGGAGGTGATAAGGGTTTTTGACCTTGAGGTGGATCCTAAAAGGAGCCGCCGGGACGATGAAATATGGATCAAATCGCCCTTTACCCATGAAGAGAAGGCCTCAATGCATGTCAGTTTGTCGGAGAACATTTTCAAGGACTTCAGTAGCGGCAAAGGGGGTGGCATCATGCAGTTCTGCCGGGAGATGCTGCTCCAAAAAGGCCGGGAAATGACCATGTCCGAGGTGGCCCGGTGGATGGTTAAAGAAGGGATTGCGACGGCAAATCATCCGAAAAGTTTGGTCAAACAGAAAGAGAAAGCCGCAAACACAGGTACAAATCCAGCCATTAAAATCGATGGCTCATACGACGATTTCCCGTGCTGTAAATAATTTGATTGAAAAAGTCATTTTCGCTGGGAATTTCTTCAGATTTGGTATAAATAAGATGGCTTTCTGTCCACTTAAATATGCAGATAGCCATGACCACAAAATCGTCTACAAATCCGGAGATTGGAATCCTTGAACTCATCGACCCCGCTAAGTGCTACGAATTCTTCAGAGAAAAGAAGTGGCCATGTGGTATTTGTTGTCCAAAATGTACCTCAAACCGGGTCAAAAAGAACGGTCACAAACGTAATGCTCCGCTTTGTCGGAACTATAAATGCAATAACTGCGGTTGCCGTTTCAACGATTTTACGGGTACCATTCTGGCAAGAAAACACCATCCCATCAGAGTATGGATCGTCATGTTATACCTCATGGGACTAAACCTATCCAACAGGCAAATCGCCGCGGAGCTGGACCTTAATCCGGATGTCGCCCACAGGATGACTATTTTGCTTCGGAGCGAAATCGCTGCAAGGAAGCCGGGATGTAAAGTCAGTGGGGTAGTAGAGTGCGACGAAGTATACGTAATTGCAGGGCATAAAGGGCATCCGGAAAAAGTTCGTCAGAAAGGGCGAGCACCACGGTGCAGAGCGCTCAAGGGTGCTCCGGGCCGAGGAACTCTTGAAAAAGAAAAACCTCCTGTCCTCGGAATCATTGAACGTTCCGGGGATGTCGCCATTTTTATGCTTCCAGACGTTAAACAAAAAACCATCGAACCGATTTTGCGGTCTGTTATAACACCAGGAACCTTGGTGAATACAGATGAGTACAGCATTTACAATCATCTCACTGACTGGGGCTATACCCATAAGACTGTTTGTCATGGTAAGGGAGAATATGCCAGAGATGAAGACGGCGATGGCTTCTGTGAAGTTCATGTCAATACAATTGAGGGCTTTTGGTCGCTTCTACGATCTTGGCTGCGACCACATCGCGGCGTGTCTCAAGAAAACTTACCACTTTATCTGAGTTTTTTTGAGTTTGTCCATAACGTACACCGGAGAGGAAAAGCATTGCTGCCGTCATTGATCAATGTCCTTT
>ADZZ01000233.1 GCA_000179315.1 delta proteobacterium NaphS2 | reverse complement strand
CACAATAGACGGGGGCATATCCACGATGCGAAACAGCCTGGATCGCCGCTCTCATGATACGCCCCGTGCTGGGACGCAAATCCCCTCCCACCGCCAGTTTTCCATCTCCCGTCAGTTCTCCGATGCGCTCCAGATGTTGAATGAAGGCAACCGTGTATCGATAGCAGACCTCATCGGTCATGGCGGCCGCCAGGCCGCGAGCCCCGCTGGTCCCGAACTTGACGCCGCTTTCAATCATCAGGCCTTCAATCTTTATGGCTTGTCCCATGGTCTTCCCCCGATTCTGATCATACGGTTTTTGCTGCATCCGCAAGACGTCTGTTTTCTCTGGCACGTATGCGCCCATATGCAGTCAAGGCGGCCATGGCCCGAGCCGCCTTTTCAGCCCCCCGAAAAACCGGCAGGCCCCTTCTTATGGTTTCCTTCAGGATAGGGGAATCATAATCATGAAAAGTGAATCCAATCACCGGCTTTTTTTGTTTTTTTAGAAAATCCGAGAGCTGCAGGGCATTGCTTTCCATGATTTCCAGGGCCTCTTCCGGAACTTTTCTATTTTCAACCCCCATCCCTTTCAGGATTCGCTCCACCACCCGCTGGGGACTAAGGATATAGACCATCAGCATGTCCGCATTTTCTTCCGCCAGAAGAATCGCAGGAATCTCATAAAAAAACGAGCTGTAATCTTTGGCAAAGGTCAAATCCACCGGGTTGCCGACGCTTCCCGTGGCGGGAATATAGGGGACAAGTTTTTGCAGCGTTTTATCCGAAAGCGCCGAAAGCTCAAGACCGGCTCGTCCGCAGGCGTCCGCGGCTGCGGCGCCGGGTCCGCCCGAATGGGTCTGGATAACCACCCGGTTTCCATTGGTCATGGGAAGGGATCCCAGCGCCCAGCAAAAATCAAACATCTCTTCAACGGATGCGGCACGAATAATCCCCGCCTGCCGAAACATGCCATCGTAAAGTTCGTCGGGGCCTGCCATGGCACCGGTATGTGAAAAACCGGCGGCCTTTCCCGCTTTGGACCCCCCCACATAAAAAGCCACGATGGGCTTATGGGGAACGATGGCCCGTGCAACCTTCATGAAATCATCGCCCCTCCGAATGCCTTCGATATAAAGCGCAATCACTTTTGTATGTGGACACGCTCCCAGATATGCCATGCAGTCGACAATATCTAAAACCGCCTCGTTGCCCACACTAAACGCCGTGCTGAAACCCAGATTGAAACCTGAAAGATATTCGAACATCTGGGTGACAAAGCTGCCGCTCTGGGAGGAAAGCCCCACAAAACCGGGATCTCCCTCGTTTGGAACAAAAGTGGTGTTAATTTTTTGGTGGGGATTTGCCACGCCCAGACAGTTCGGCCCCAGAATTTTCATCCCATATTCAGCGGCAATGTCTTTGAGCACCGATTCCAGTATTGCGCCCTCTTCGCCCATTTCCCTAAAGCCGCCTGAAACCACCACCGCCTGTTTAATCCCTTTTTTCCCACAAGCCTCAAGGGTCTGATTGACGACCGCTGTGGGCAGAACAATAACCGCCAGATCAGGAACTTCCGGCAGATCCGTCACCGACCGGTAGGCATCCAAATTCAAGACACGCTTTTCCTTGAGATGTACCGGATAGATGGCGCCTTTGAAATCACCGGCCTGTACCGTCATGAGCAATTGGGTGCCCATGGAAGAAACATTGTTGGATGCACCGAAAAACACCAGGCTCCGCGCATTGGCGATCCGATAAAGAGGGCTTTCCTCGATGAATTTTATCATTTGAATTCCTTGAACAAAAATGCAATAATGAATGAAGGTTCATTTAGTTAAGAAAGGAACCATAGAATAGAAAACGTATGGTGTCAACCGATTGTGGCATTTCGACAGGCATTGACTTTCCATAAACCACAATGGTAACACCCTTTAACAGCGACACTTGGAACGATGTTTGATGCATCCAAAGTGGAGCGTTTAAAGGTCATTTGACACCGTAAGGAGGAACCATGTCATACGAATTGACTGAAGAACAGGAAATGCTCAAAGAAACCATTTCGCGCATGGCCAAGGAACAGATTGCCCCGGGCGCGGCACAAAGAGATGAAAGAGCCGAATTCCCATGGGATATGGTTGAATTGCTTCGGGAAAACGCCCTTTTCGGCGCTGACTATCCGGAAGCATTCGGGGGCTCCGAAATGGGGCTTTTCTCCCTTTGCCTCATTATCGAAGAGATTGCCAAAGCCTGTGCCTCCACCTCCGTCATCCTTCTCGTTCATGAACTGGGTACCACCCCCATCATGCTGGCCGGAAGCGACGAACAGAAAAAGCGATATTTTCCCAAACTGGCCACCGGGGAACATCTGGTGGCGTTCGGACTCACCGAACCAAATGCCGGTTCAGATGTATCCGGGCTCAAAACCAGAGCCGTTCGGGACGGTGAGGATTATATCATCAACGGCACCAAAATCTTCATCAGTCACGCGGATATTGCCGACGTCATCTGCATCGCCGCCAGGACGGATACGACCGTCCCGGGTCCCAGGGGCACCGGGATCTTTATCGTGGAAAAGGGGTCGTCCGGGTTCACCATCGGCAAACATGAGGACAAAATGGGTGTGAGAGGCTCCTCTACGGTTGAAATCATTTTGGAAGATGTTCGGGTACCGGCGAAAAACCTTTTGGGCGGTGAAAGCCTGGGATTTCCGATTCTCATGAAAACCCTGGACCTCACCCGAATACCCGTGGCCAGTCAGGCGGTGGGAATTGCCCAGGGCGCCCTGGACTACGCCATTTCATATACCAAGGAGCGAACCCAGTTCGGCAAACCGCTCTTTTCATTTCAGGGCCTTCAATGGATGATGGCCGACATGGCGACCCAGGTGGAAGCGGCCAGGCAACTCACTTATAAGGCGGCCAGCGTTTTCGAAAAATTCCCCAAAAACCTGGATCGCCTTCCCAAGGAAGCGGTCCGCCAATCCGCCATGGCCAAGCTTTTTGCCGGTGAAACCGCCATGAAAGTCACCACTGATGCGGTCCAGCTCCTGGGCGGTTACGGCTTTGTCAAAGAGTACCCGGTGGAAAGAATGATGCGCGATGCCAAAATCACACAGATATATGAAGGCACCAGCCAGATTCAGAAAGTGGTCATTTCAGCAACGCTTTAGTACCTTGTTTCCAATAACCATTTAAGAAAAAAGAAGAAAATTAAGCCGTCATTTTATATGTCGCTCAGTTGGGGTTTTCAGGGTATAAATTTCACCCCTTCAGGCATCAACTGATAACGGTTCTGTTTGGGCAGTTTGCATATCGGACCATGAACTCGAAGCAAGCGGAGGTCTCGAAAAACCTATGGCGCACATTCCTTTCATCCTTCGTTTTTAGTGAGAAGCTTAATGACACAATCCCATTCCTATCTTATGGAAAACGATGAAGAAGCCTTTCGGTTGGATATCAAGACTGATCCGGAAGCTGTGCGTGAACAGGCCCGATGGTGCGGCTTAAGTCCCGGCATGCGGGTGCTTGATGCCGGATGTGGTCCGGGAAGGGTAACTTCTGTACTCCACGAAGTAACTCAACCGAATGGCTCGATTCTCGGAGTTGACTATTCTACTGCAAGAATCGAGTATGCCATAAAAAACTTCGGTACCGGGAAAACAGGCATTGATTTCCGTATCCACGATCTAAGAAATCCTTTAAAAGACGTCGGCCTGTTTGACTTGATCTGGGTTCGTTTCGTTCTGGAATATAATCGTACGGAAGCTGTCAAAATCGTTCACAACCTGTCGGACTGTCTAAAACCGGACGGTTGTCTTTGCCTACTTGACTTGGACTATAACTGCCTGAGCCATTATGAGTTGCCCCAAAAGATGGAAAAAATCTTGCTGCAGGCCATGTCTGTGGCAGAACTGGCAAATAATTTTGATCCCTACGTTGGAAGAAAACTCTATTCTTACTTGTATGATCTGGGCTATAAGAATATCCGGATGGATATGAAAGCACACCATCTGATCTACGGAAAGGTAAAAGAACCAGATCTATTCAATTGGACAAAAAAAATGGAAGTAGGGTCCCAGAGGGCCTCCAATATATTTGAAGGTTATCCAGGCGGACAAAAAAAATTTTTTGCAGATTTCACTAAATTCTTTAATGACCCAAGGCGGTTTACCTACACACCCCTGATTCTTTGCAAGGGATTGAAACCTTCTTGATTCTTAGAAAAACGCTTGGAAATTTCTATGAATTTTTCCTGGCAGTCTAAGAAGGCATCTACGATCATAGGATCAAAATCTTTTCCTCTCTTTTTTTCGATTATTGATTTTGCCACATCATGCTGATAGGCTTCTTTGTATATCCTCTTGCTCACCAACGCATCATATACGTCTGCTAAAGCCACTATTCGTGCGGAAAGGGGAATCTCCTTCCCTTTAAGACCGTAAGGGTATCCGCTACCATCAAACCTCTCATGATGGGAAAGGGCGATTTCCGCACTCATGCGCAGATAGTCTGCTTTAGGGTAATTGTTCAAAGCCTCATTAAGTGTCTCAAAACCAATAACACTGTGCCTTTTCATAATTTCGAATTCCTGGTCATCAAGTTCACCCGGTTTTAGCAATATGTAATCAGGAATACCTATTTTTCCGATATCATGGAGTGGGCTGGTTAAAAAAATATTGTCAACAAAAAGAGTGTCTATCTCCTCTGGGGGATTTTCCGATTCCAAAATAGTTGTTGTCAACTCTCTGGAGTAGTGTCGTATACGTTCCAAGTGAAGTCCTGTTTCCGAATCACGCGACTCGACCAATTTGGCCAAGGAAAAAATAACGATATCCCGCGTCTCAAAACTGGAAATCCTCTCTCCTGCCCTGATTCTTACAGCCAATTCCTCTTTAATAAAAGGCTTTGTGATAAAGTCGTCAGCCCCGGCATCCATACCCCTAACAAGGTCTTCGACATCTTCTTTTGAGGTGACCATTATTAGGTATATATATTGGCTGCCTTCAGCTTCTCTAATTTTTGCACAAAGCTCCAGACCGCTCATCCCAGGCATCATCCAGTCGGTTATAACCATTCTTGTTCTCTCTTTTTTCCAGGCCTCCCAACCCTCCAAGCCATCTTCCGCAACGACGGTCTCATGACCTAAACTCCTGACCAACAAATCCATCTTTTTGCGACTTACAAGTTCATCATCCACTATCAAGATTTTCATAAAAAGTACTCCAGTATCACACTATACCTTTTTCAAATCTTCTTAAAGCATCCAACTCATTTTCGAGCCTTCTAAGAACCCCTAGCCCATCTTCCAACACGCCCGACTTTCCGATTTTTTCGAGTTCAAATGCGATTTTGGAAAGCGTTTCCGCTCTTAAATTCGCAGCACCACCTTTTATGGAATGCGCCTCCATCCTCACCCGTTCAGGGTCCTGCCGCATGATGGCCCTCCGAAGGATTTTGATCTGACGACCGACATTTTCCATAAAGCCTTTCAAAACTTCCATAAGGAGTATTTTATCTCCTTCAAATTCTTTTAGTGCCCCTTCAAAATCCATTGGAATTTCCGTTTCTAAATGATGTTTGTTGGAGTTTTGTGAAATGTCTCTTTCAACAAGCACGATTTCGTTTTTTGATGCGTTGGCTCCAGAATATGTATTTTCGCCATCAATCCTTGTGGCAGAACCGGTCCATTTCTCTATGATGTTCAGAAAATTTTTCCTTTTTAAAGGCTTGGTGACGTAATCATCCATTCCCGCCTTTAAGCATTCCTCCCTGTAACCTTCAACTGCATGGGCGGTCATGGCAATGATGGGAATCCTTTGAATTCTCGTTTGCATCTCCGTCACCATAGGCATTTTTTGTTCTTGATCAGCCGTCATGTCAGAAGGTTCAATTTTCAGTCTCTCAGTCTCAAGTTTTCTGATTTCACGAGTAGCTTCATAACCGTCCATTATAGGCATCTGAATGTCCATCAGAATGAGATGATAGTAATTTTTCCTATAAAGTTCTAAAGCCGCAAGACCATTCTCCGCCACATCCACATGGTGACCAAATGTTTTCAAGTGGCTCGCGGCCACCTGCTGATTGGTCGGATAATCTTCCACCAGAAGGATATTTAACGATTCCTGCCTTTTCTTCAGCGGTTCCGAATTCATCAACGGGTTCTCGTCATTTTGTATTCGGGGAACCGCTTCAACGGGTTGCTTTTGGAAGACCGCCGTAAACCAAAAAATGCTCCCCGTTCCCACCTCGCTCTCCACACCGATTTCGCCACCCATCAGTTCCGCCAAGTGCTTTGAGATCGTGGTTCCCAGACCTGTCCCCCCGTATTTCCGGGTGGTTGAGCTGTCCGCCTGTGTAAAACTCTTGAATATGGTCTTTTTCTTATCTTGTGGTATGCCGATGCCCGTATCCTTGACCGCAAACCGCAACTTTATCCTTTTGTCAAGGTCCTCCGCAACGCGAGCCTCAATACCGATCTCGCCTTTCTGCGTAAACTTAACGGCATTCCCCACAAGATTTATCAATATCTGCCTGAGCCGTCCAGGATCGCCGATAACACCGTCCGGAATATCTCTCTCCATTGATACCGTAATCCCCAGACCTTTTTGCTCGGCCCTGTGCACAAAAGCCTTCACAACGTTTTCGACCACACTTGCCGGATCGAATGAGATCTCCTCCAATTGGAGCATTTCCGCCTCGATCTTTGAGAAATCAAGTATGTCATTGATAATAACCAACAAGGAATTCGATTCCGTTTGAATGGTCTGCAGTATATTCCGATGCTTGCTGTCCATATCACGCATCATGGCCAATTCCGTCATGCCGATGATACCGTTTAAAGGGGTCCTTATCTCGTGACTCATGTTGGCCAAAAATTGACTCTTTGCCCTGTTAGCAGCCTCAGCGGTCAGTTTCTCACGATGCAACGCTTCAGCCCGCTTTCGCCCTGTGACATCCCGAATGACGCCCCTGAATCCCGACGGTTCACCTTCCGAATTCTTCAACAGTGAGGCTGTAAGCTCGAGATTCCTTTGCTCTCCATCCTTTCGCGTAATCCGGTAACCGAGGAAATTGGCTGGCCTTCCAGTGCGATAGGTTTCATTGAAGGCTCTATACATTCTTCGGGAGGTTTCCGGATCGGTGTAATCCCGATTCTCCATACCCTTTAGTTCATCAGGTGTATACCCCAGAATTCTGCAAACCGAGTCGTTAAAAAACGTAAGCCTACCTGCCAAATCAACCTCAAAGTATCCCTCTTCAATACTTTCAAGGATAGTCCGGTATTTCTCCTCACTCTCATGAATCTTTTGAAAAGTCATGGCCTCAACGATATTGATGGCGGCTTGTGAAGCAATCCCTTTTAATAGATTCATATCGCTCTCGGTGAAAGATCTCTTTGACTCGATATTGTCCACAGTCAATATGCCCAATGATTCCTTTTCGTAAACAATCGGCACACAAATAAAGGAGTGGGCTTTTGTTATCTTGACAAACTCCAAGCTTTTTTCAGACAGGTCTCCACTTATCTCATTCACGTCATCTACTAAGAAAGATTGCTGTTTTCTAAACGCCTCGACACCAACCCCTTTTGACTCAGGCTTGTCCAAATGAAATTCGGTATCTTGTAGAATATCGTTCAACTTTTCCTCATACCCATAGCCAAAATTGAAAAGAAGGCGGGTTTTTTCTTTATTAGCGAGCATGATCATTCCACGATCAAAATCAAGACGTTTTTCCATGACGCCAATCACCCTTTTGACTACCTCATCGATATCAAGTACTTCACTGGTAACTTGGCCTATTTCTTGTACAAGCAAGGCGTTATTGTAGCGAATATCCATTTGCTCTAAAAGATCACTGGCTGCACTGCCCTGCTTTTTGATTGTCTTAATCAGGTCCTTTTTTTCGAGGTGCTCAGAATAAAGAAAAGGAGAGAAGCTCAAAAAAATTAAAATAATATCCAAAACAACCCAATTGAATAAAGGTAGTAGGAAGAAAAAAGCAATGGATAACAATAATCCGATTAAAATAGAATAATAGCCTATTTGTTTCAGTTTTAAAAAAGCAGGAACTTCCCAAGAAATGATATAATTACATGTTTCACCACCCCTATGAATGCATATTGGATGCTCAACATTGGCAAATTTATTCGTGAATGGCTTGGCTAGAGCTTCCATCAAGCCGAAGCGGTTTTCACACTGATATGGCTTTTCAGATACACCAGGCTCCAAAATAGCAATGAGTTCGATTTTATTGCTTCCAAGTTTTTTGAGCTTGAAAGAGAAGCCGCGGCTCACTCTTGAATTGAGCTTTTGCACCGCCCAATAGGCAGATGAGGGAGTCATCAATCCCAAGGCGACTTGCCTTAGAATGCCGGATGCCTTTGAGGAGGCAGCGAATCTCCCCGCCTTACGAGAGATGGCCGGGTCCCCTGACTGCTGGACAAGGATTTCATGAAAACGATCTACCTGATTTTGGGTCAGCCAGTGACCCGTATCCTCTAATTGATAATTGGTGATTCCTCCATAACGTAACACCTCATCAATATTCACATCAGGATGAACTTCTTTAGCATATTCCACAAAATTCTTTATAAGCTGAGAGTTATAAAGCGGATCGTCTATTCTGTGTTGAGTACCGGTAATAGTGGTCATAAACCTCCCTTTGGATGATGCTCACTACCACCCACAGACGCCATAGTACTGACAGAAAGACCTGGGAGGTGCACGAAAGATTGTATTAGTTGAAAAAACATTATTTCAAAGATTATCCTCTCGACTTTGGCTCTTTTGATTCGTAATTGACTCGGAAAAGCATTAGCCAAAATGACTCTCATTACTTTAAATGCTTTCTTCCTCTGTGGTTTCTTTCAGCCCACTTCTTCTCTCATCTGTAAACCAATCTGAATTTCTTCTTCATATAATGCACATATTCATCCCCGTATCGAACATTTAGAACCCATGCATAATATTGTTTATCATACGGCACATTTCTTTTTTTTACATAGTCACACGGATAAACCAGAATGGGTGATCTGCACATAGAATGCTGTCTGAATAGCTGTGAAATTGCTTTATATAGCACTTCCCAGCCAAGGCCATTATCATCAATAACGAAAACTTTTATTCCATTTAAGAGCTCTGATAAATTGAAACCCAATTCTGATAGTTCCACAACTAAAATAGCATTCAGATCTCCCTCGTATTTCAGGGAATAAACGACCTTATCACGGAGGAATCCGTGACGTCCATAAACATCCTTGAGTGACTCCTCTTCAGGATCAACCCGCCTGAGAGCCATTGCACTTGTAAGAAGACCGCCCGAATGCTTGCCATAGAAACAATCCAGTTCCCAAAGATCAACTTCAGAACTCTCGGCAAGCTTCCATCCTAAAGGAAGGGCTGGATCAGAACAATTGTTTGTGTAGTCAAGGTAAGTAAACAAATCCATGGAACAGCCCTTGGGATCATTCAAATCTCGGGCAAATCCACCAAATACCCTATCGGGAAATCTGTTCTCGGGGCGAAAGAAGCTTATTGCATAGTCCATTTTCGCAGAAGGCAAACGGTGAATGTCATCCAGATAGTGCATAACCTCTTTCAAAACTGAAAATCCCGCCCTTCTGCCATTCACATTTCTCGCGGCGTGATGATGAATCATCCAGGAACGTTCATAGGCCCTTATCATTGAAATATGCCCATATATTCGTCCATTTTTTTGATACGTGAAGTGTTTGGCGATTTCCGGATTGTCATGATAAAGTTTTTTGTAGGTCTTCTTAAAATGTTCGCGGTTATAACAAAGCACACCGTATTTTTCCGGATAGATGAACCCCGATTCAAAAAAAAACTCCCACAGCTCATCCATGGCAACTCTTTTCGAAATGTGCGTGTGACTATCAGTTGAGTTGGCCAGGATATGGGATAACTGTGTATATGAGTTAATATCCATATCAATTATAGAAAACGCACAATATATTTCTTCCTTCTGCAATTCCAAGCGCTTTATGATCTGAGCCGAGCATTCTATCTTTATGGCACCGGCGAACTCAATTGAAAGGTTTGGAATAATCATACCTTGAATAAAAACGCTTTCAGATTTTGTTTCATATGTGGAAAATCCTGAAGTAGAAATACTTGAAACATCGATTTCCATTTGTCTTTCGAGAAAAGGATGCCTAAAAATAATGACAGGGGCGAGTGGAATGCTTTTTGTGGATGTTTTTGAGATCTCTTCATCCGGGAGTTTGATCTGATCTTCCGCAGGCGCCAAAACAATTTCCGGATAAGGCAAGCCTTCTTCTTGACGCGTGCAACGGCAAAACCCTGAAAAAAGACTTTCATGTCTTCGCCGAAGATGAACCATCGTTAAAATTTCAGAGTTGGGTGACCAGTCGAAATTACTGTGAGGTAGATGCGTAAGTCTAATGCAAAATCCTTCAGGACTGAAATTCAACAGCTCCCCATGACTCATGAGCCCTCTTTGAATCAGCTCAACATCTATTTTGTCACATGCATAACGTCTGCTCTGGCGTTTCCCCAGCATGTAGCCCTTCTCAGGCAAGTCAAATTTCAGTCCTTGACCCTCTGCCTTTTTCAGTTTGGCCGGTATCACTGTCAGGCATTGCCCGTCGTCAATAACGAGATGGAGAAACTCGTATGTATTCAGATTTGTCTGCAGAAAACTGTCGGCAACCAATTCGCAAAGAAATTCACTGCCGATACACGGCTTAGGCTTCGCTTTCAAAACCACATTATAGTCATACTTGGGATGCTTCAGCAAAATAAGCAGGTAGCCGTCCATAAAATGTATATGGTTCAGCTTGTTTTTCAGGAAATCCTTTCCTATCACTTTGGCGGAATCTAAGGCGCTGCTTAAATCATTATGTTGAAAAACCCAAGGCGGTGGGGCATATTTCTCAACGGCAGAAGAGCTGCTTGTAATCTCCCGTGTGCCGGCAAAGCCTTTTTCGCCACGGTTCGATTTATGGTCTGTCAAATTGAGAGTCTTGGGGTCACGGAGGGGCGCGATTTCGGAACCGTCCTTCTTCATTAAATTCTCTCCGTCTGATTCCCACAATTTTTTGTCAATAGCGTCTGGTCATCGTATCTCTTTCGCTCCTCGATCCCGTGGATCCTTCATGACGCGACTCACAATGCTTAGGTTCTGGCGATAAGATAATCCTTAAATACTAACAACTTACCATACTAATATAAAGTTGTCAAGAATCTTCGTCCCTGCTCGGCATCGACTATACTGCAAATTCTTTTTTCCTTGACGCTCAAAAAGCATTTCGATAAGGTTCTCTTTAAAAAAATCAAATGGTTATCGCATCATCTCATGCTTTGACCTGCTGATAATGAAATAGCAGGGTGCAATATGATCGGCAAAAGGAGGTAAAAATGGGAGAAAGAAAAGCTTTTCAAACGGACAAGGCGGCTGTAACGGGCGGCCCTTATGCGCAAGCAATCATCCATGATGGATGCATCTATGTCTCGGGACAGGGGGCGGTAGACCCTGAAACCAACAAGATCAGACTGGGGACCGTGGAAGAGGAAGCTGAGCTGGCGTTGCGGAACCTGAAAATAATCCTTGAAGAGGCGGGTTCGTCCCTCAAAAAAACGTTGAAGGTGACCGTTTACCTCCTTGACATGGAAGAATTCGCCCGGTTTAACGGGGTCTACAGAAAATATTTCGGTGAGCATCTGCCCGCCAGAACGTGCATCCAGGCCGCCTGCCTCCCCTTTGAGACGCGGGTTGAAATCGACGCCATCGCCCACCTATAATAGACAGGTACACATTTGAGAGGACGAATCTGATCCTTTCCTTGCATAGGATGCTTTTTTCCGCAACGGAGAGATCCCAATGAAGTGGATCAAACGCCTGCTGATTCTGCTGATGTTCCTGGGAATCGCCTGTATTGCCCTAATACTGATTCTGCCCTATATCAACGACTACCAAAAGGACGGAGCGCTGACATTAAAAGGGCTGAAAAAAGGGGTAACCGTAAAACGAGATGAAAAGGGGATGGCCTACATTTATGCGGAAAACCTTCATGACGCCATCATGGCCCAGGGGTTTGTTACCGCGCAGGATCGATTGTTTCAGATGCAGTTGAACCGGCTTTTTGTAGAGGGACGGATCTGTGAGCTGGCCGGGGAAAAGGCGAAGGCCCTTGACGTCCGCATACGAACCATCGGGCTTCATCGTATTGCCGAAAACCAGGCAGCGATGCTGAACCAGAAGACCAAAAATTATTTCCAGTGGTATGTTGATGGGGTAAACGCTTTCATCAAACAATGCCCCGGCGATGCTCACCTGGAATTCAAAATTGCAGGCATCAAGCCGGAACCCTGGGCCATCACCGATTCACTTTCTATTTTGTTTTACATGGGTTTTTCTACTTCGACCAACCTTCAAACGGAAATTGTCGCCCAAACGCTTCTCGATGCGCTTGGACCTGAAAAATCAAGGGAGCTCCTGCCCATAAACATCAATCCCGATGATCCTTCAGACGACGGTGAGTTGTCACGATTTATTCCTCCTCTGAAGGGTTTTTCCCTTTCGGGCTGTCTAAACCCGCTTTCGGTTGCTGCTAACGGCTATTTGCATCTGGGCAGCAATAACTGGGCAGTTTCACCGGCGCTTTCCGCCAGCAAAAAGGCAGTTCTGGCCGGAGATCCGCACCTGGACACACGGACACTGCCCGGAGTGTGGTATCCACTGGGGATTTTCACCCCGGAAATGCGCTGTGTCGGCGCTGCTATTCCCGGGCTGCCCGGATTTGCCATCGGGAGAACATCTTTCATTGCCATCGCTCCCACCAACAATTACGGCGACATGCAGGACCTGTATTTGGAAAGCATTGATCCCTCTCAGCCCGATCACTACCTGGAAGGAAACATTTCCAGACCGTTCGAAGTGATTGAAGAAAACCTTAAAATCAAGGACAAAAGCAAACCTGAAGGGTATCGTGAGGAAAAGATCAAGATCCGTTTGACCAGAAGAGGACCCGTTGTATCAGATGTTCTAAAAGGCCTTGATACGGATAAAATCATCACCCTGCGCTGGGCACCCGCAGAGAGCATCGGAAAAGAGATTGGACTCGTCACATTCTTGTCCGCAAAATCTGCAAATGAATTGGACAAGGCGCTTCAAAATGTTCCCATGCTTTGTCTGAACTGGGTTTTTGCCGATGCATCGGGAAACATTGGATATCGTGCAAGCGGAAAACTTCCTATCCGTACCAACAGAGACGGTACCTTCCCTTACAGCGTTGTGGACGGCAATGACAACTGGCAGGGCTGGATACCGGAAGAGTCGATGCCTCACAGCATGAACCCCGAAAAGGAGTGGATCGGGACTTGCAACCACAAAGTCATACCATCTAAATTCCCCTACTATTATTCTTCTCATTTTGCCCCTTCCTACCGGTACAGAAGGCTGAAAGAGCTCATGAACGCGCCCGGGCCTAAAAGCGTTGACGATCACTGGCGATTTCAGAGAGACGAAAAAAATCTCCTGGCCGAAAAGGTTGCGCCCATCATGGCAAAAGCGCTCTTGGCCCACAAGGACACGAAAGAAATGGGGAAGATTCTTTCAAATTGGGATTTCATGGACAATCCGGGCCTGGCAGCCCCCGCAATCTTCCAGGCCACCTACATCGCGTTTGCCAGGCTCGTCTTTGAAGACGAACTAGGGGAAAAACCTGCAAATACCCTTTTGAATGACTGGTATTTTTGGCAGGAACGGCTGGAAAAAATGATACTGAACGGGTCTTCAAAGTGGTTTGATAATGAAAAGACCAAAGGAAAAATTGAAACATTAAACGATCTTTTCCATCAGGCGGCAACCAAGGCTGCAGCCGAACTCGGTGAAAAGTTGGGAAATGACCCCCACAAGTGGCTATGGGGGAAAGTCCATACGCTGGAACTGGTCAGCCCATTACGTCGAGATGGTGCTGGAAAAGAATTCCTTGGAAGCGGCCCCATGCCCATGGGGGGATCAGGAGAAACGCTTTACCGGGGACTTTTTTATTTCAACGACCCTTTCAAGGTCACTATCTCCGCTTCACTTCGCATGGTCGTCGATATGGCTGACAATGAAAAAGTGACGGCGGTCCTGCCCGGCGGTGTCACCGGACGACTTTTCAGCCCACATCAAAAGGATCAGGTTCAATCCTTCATGGATGGGGATAAAAGGTATTGGTGGTTCAACGATAAATCGATTAATGAGCATACCGAACATACCCTTGAGCTTAAGCCTTGAAGCTGAAAGATGCAATAGTTGCACACTAATGAGATAGGCTTCCCGACAGAATTCAATTTACAACTAACTGAAATTATGATATATTTTTACATCTGTTTTCAAGACCTGCCTCAAGCGATTTGAGCTTGCCAGATTTCTTGAATGAATGGCTATTACTGAGAGAACCCATGAAAAAAATCCTCGTTGTCGACAATGATAAACTGATTCTTGAATTTGCCAGAGATTTAATTGAAAAAGAAGGGCATGAAGTTAGGTTGGCTGAAGACGGACTCGCGGCATTGGATATCCTGAAAGGTTACTTTCCGGACATCATACTCTCCGACCTGGTGATGCCCAATATTGACGGGCGGAAACTTTGTGGCGTCATTCGAGAAATGGAGCAACTCTCAGACTGCTGGATAGCTGTCATGTCAGCTCTTGCGACGGAAGAAAAAATTGATCTGGATGAGCTAGGTGCCGATATCGTCATCGCCAAAGGGCCCCTTTCCGATCTTGGCCCCATCATTCTCTCGGTGATCAATCATCCGGAAGAAAATCATAAAAGATGCCGCTCGGGACAAGTCCTCGGCGTGGAGGATATGTGGCCTAGGCAAATCACACGGGAACTGCTTTTGGCAAAACAGCACGTCGAAGTTATTTTAGAAAAAATGGAAGAGGGCATATTGGAGATAGAAGCCAGCGGACGGATTGTTTCAGCTAATCCCCAGGTGCGCTCAATAACATGTCTTTCGGAAAATGACCTGCTTGGAAAGGAATTTACGACGCTATTTTCCGCTGAACACAAGCGGCGTGTTGCGAAGCTCCTCTGCCGAAATGACGCCGATAAGAAAATCACCGAAGACGCTCCCGTCCTGTTAAATGAACACCTGGTAACAGTCAACATCATCCCGTTAAAAGACCACGCCATGGTCATTATCAATGATATTACAGAACGCAAAAAAAGGGAAAGAGAGTTGCAGGAGAGTCAGGATCGATTCCGATTTCTTGTAGACAATATGCTGGATGCAGTCATTATCGTTGACCCGGAGGGCAAAACACTTTTTGCCAACAAAGCCGCTGTGGATCTACTCGGCATCAAATCCCCCGAATATGGTATCGGCATGAATGTGGGCGATTTCATTCATCCAAACTGGCGAAAGACCGTCATCAAGAATTATCTCAAGACGAAAAAAGGACACGATAAAATCCTCACTGAATACAAAATCATCACGCCCGGGGGGGATGAAAAGGATGTTGAGGGACTCGGAACCAATATCATGTACAAGGGCCGGCTGGCCTATATTGCCACTTTAAGAGATATCACCGAACGAAAGAAAGCCGAAGAGCAAATCAGAGAGGGCATCATCAGATTGAGCAAAAATCTTGAAGAGACGGTTATATCTCTGGCATCTGCATTTGAGATGAAAGATCCCTATACGGCGGGACACCAACGCAGGGTAACGGAAATCGCTACCACCGTTGCACTTGAAATGGGTTTTGACCAGGAGCGCTTGCAGGGCCTGAGACTGGCCTCTCTGGTCCATGATATCGGTAAAATTAATGTACCGGCGGAAATTCTCAGTAAACCCGGAGCACTCAGCGAACCGGAGCTTGAGCTGATCCGAACGCATCCCGAAGCAGGATACGACATTCTGAAGAAAATCAATTTTCCATGGCCCATTTCCAAAATGGTGCTACAACACCACGAAAGAATGGATGGCTCAGGATATCCCAACGGGTTATCGGGGGAGGAGATTCTTCTTGAAGCAAGAATTATCGCAGTGGCCGACGTGGTCGAAGCCATGTCCACCCACAGACCCTATAGAGCATCCCCGGGCGTTGGATTTGCCCTGGGAGAAATCGAAGCGAACCGCGGACGGCTCTATGACAAGGCTGTCGTTGATGTATGCCTTAACTTGTTTCGCACGGGAAAATTTCGACTGGAAGCAGAATAGAAAGGCCTATGCCCTTGACATGCAATTGATGTTTCACTAGAGTTTTTCAGAAAAATTTCAGAATGGTAGATTTTCTGAGAGGAAAAGAGGAAAAATCAATGAACGATGGAACTTTCAGTAGAGTGGAAAAGTCCTCAGAAACCATGTACGGCCCCAGAGGGATACTAGCATGCGGGTATTCAAAGGAAGAACAAACAGTTCTCCGTTCCGTACTGGAAGAAATACAGATGAAAGACATTCCGGTTAAATTCCCTGCCGACAATGATGCTTCCAAGACCCTCAAGGCCATTTTGGAAGAAACTGAAACCGGCCAATCCGATTTTTCCTCCCTCAGGCGGGCGGTCATCATGAGCGGGCTGACCCAGGAGGAACTTCACAATCTGATCGCTTCTCACGGCAAATCCAGCCTGCCTCAGCCCCTTTGGGCAAGTCTGACGCCCATATCAGAGTCCTGGGCTCTGAAAGATCTATTGGAAACACTGGCCCGGGAACATGCTGCGATGAAACGGCGAGGCGATAAATTTCGGTAAAAAAAGAGGTGGCAAAATGCCGCCTCTTTTTCAAATTCTGTTTTCGGGCCCTAACTTAGTTTTTGGAATGCCTCTCTCCTCCCCGTATACTTTTCACGCATCTGTGGCTTCATCAGTTTTCCGGTGGGATTCCGCATGACCTTGTCAAAGACTATCTTTCTGGGAAGTTTGTACTTGGCCAGTTTGCTTTTGCCGAATTCCAGCACTTCCTCTTCTGTCATGGTCTCCCCTTCCTTCAATTGGATGATGGACATAACGATCTCAACGAGACGTTCATCGGGATGACCAATGCAAGCCACATCATCAATTTTAGGGTGCTCCATGAGCGCGTCTTCTATTTCAACGGGAAAAATGTTTTCACCCCCACTGGTAATCATGTCCTTTTTACGGTCGACAATGTAAAAAAACCCTTCTTCATCGGTCTGCAAAAGATCTCCCGTATAGAGCCAACCATCCCTGAGGGTGTCCTGGGTCATTTCTTCATTTTTGAAATACCCCTTCATCATTCGCGGCGTGGAAAAAATCAACTCTCCGACTTCTCCGGGGGGCAGTTCCTTCCCTTCGAAATCGACGATCTTTCCCTCAATGCCAAAGGTGGGTTTTCCAATGGAGCCCGGTTTCCGCAATACATCTTCCGGATACAGGTTGAAAAGGCCTCCGCCACCGCCCTCCGTAATACCATATATATTGGAGACACCCACCGGAAGGGTTTCGACCAGCTTTTTCATCACGTCAAAGGGGACGGGCTGCGCGCCGATTTCCATGTAGCGCCAGCTGGAAAGATCATAATCCTCAAGTTTCAGCTTTCCATCCCTTATGGCGTTCAGGATGGCAACGGCGATGGGCACCACAAAAAGAATATCCGTCCCATTCTCTTCAGCAAGGGCTTCCATAATCCATTTGGGATCCGTAAACTCACGGAGAATGGTTCCCTTAGCCCCTGTGGCATAAAAGGGCGCCCATAGAAACATGGTGCCGCTGTGGTAAAGAGGAAGAAAAAAGACATAATTATCGTTTTTTTCGACAAAATAGCTCATTCCGTTTCCAATGGCCGTATTGTTCAGGGAATAGTGGGTATGAAGCACGGGCTTCGGTTTGCCCGTGGTACCGGAGGTAAACATCATGGCCAGGTCATGCTGATCGTCCACGTCCACCATGGCTTCAGAAACATCTTCGTAAGCAGCAATGCTTTTGTAATCGATCATGTCATCGGGAACTTCTGCGCCTGTGCAAATATAGTTTTGAACGGTGGTCAAATCTTTCTGAACGGATTGCACCACCGGCAGAAATTCAGACCCGAGGATAAAGACTTTGGGGTCGCACACATCGACCGCATATAGGATATCCGCCCCCACGAACCTGAAATTCAGGGGTACCACCACGGCGCCAAGTTTGATGATGCCGTAATAGGTAATCAGCCATTCCAGGGAATTGTTCTGAAGATGCATCACATAGTCGCCAAACTTGATGCCCAGTTCCTTTGAAAGATAGTTGCTAACGCGATTGATCTCATCATTGAACTGTTTCCATGTGAGGGCCCTTCGTTGATTCAAAGAGGGCGTCCGCTCAGCGAGACATTCCTTGTCGGGCAGGTGACGGGCGTGAAGCGTAGCATATTTAGCGTAGTTCATCCGTATTCTCTCCTTCGTAAAATCATTGATAAATCAAAACAAGAATGCGATTTTCCCCGCAAAATATCAGTTCAAATAACCAAATTTTGCCGGCAGCCACAGCACAAGCTCCGGCCAGTAGGTCATGAGGATCAGTACACCGATCTGTATGGCCAGGAAGGGCATCACCGCTTTTGACACATAGACCAAATCCCGATTGGCAATGGATCCTGTAATATAGAGGCTGACCCCCATGGGCGGCGTGCAATAGCCGATGGCAAGGTTGACGGTCATGATGAGGCCGAAATGCATGGGGTCAATATTGAATGCGTTAAGCATGGGCAGAAACACCGGACCCAGAATAAGGGTGGCTGAAATAATATCCATAAACATACCCACGATCAAAAGCAGAACATTTAACACTGCCAGAAAGACGATGGGCGACTGAATGCTGGAAAGAACCGCTTCCGTTATCTGGCCGGGAATATCCTCTAGGGTCAGATAGCGGCCGAAACAGGTGGCTCCCGCAACGATAATTAAAAGGGTCGCAGATGTAACAGCGGAGCTGACGGTTATTCTTTTGACATCTTTAAGCTTTATGGATTTATGAATGAAAAGCTCCACCACAAAGGCGAATACGCATGCCACAACCGCTGCCTCGTTGGCGGTAAAGGCACCTGAAAAAATACCGCCGAAAATAATGACGGGAAGCATGAGAGACCAGAAGCCTTCTTTTAAGATGGCCATAACCTGCTTGAAATCAGGTACCGGCATGCGCACAAAATCGGTTCTTTTTCTGTAGTAAAAATAGGAATAAATACATGTTATTAAAATAATCAGAAATCCGGGCACAAACCCGGTCAGGAAAAGGCCTTCCAAAGAGACATTACTGATCATGCAATAGAGAATCATTCCGATACTTGGCGGAATAATAACACCAAGGTTTGGTGAAGTGGTCATAAGACCCAAGGTATATTTTTCCTGATAACCGTTCTCCATAAGCGCGGGAATCATAAACCCACCCAATGCCACCACCGTGGCGACCGTGGAACCCGATATGGCACCGAACAGGCCGCAAGCAATGACGCCGGCCATGCCCAGTCCACCGGGCAGCCAGCTGACCAAAACATTGGCAACCTTGATGAGTTTGTCCACAATGGTCCCGGCCGTCATAATATTGCCGCAGAGGATGAAATACAACACCACCACCAGGGCAAATTTATCCATACTCCGAAACAGGCTCTGGGCCAGTAAGAGAACGGGCAGATCGGTGAATAAAACGAAACCCATAACCGAGGTAAAAAAGAGGCACATGAACACAGGCACCGTTGCTGCCATGCACCCGAGGAGGATAAGCAGAATCACGAAATAGCTGAGTTCCATTGGAAAGCTTTTCTCCAAATCTAAGGGGAATAGATGTCTGCCGCGGCGACTTATCAGATCGCTTCCGCTTCAGTTCGTCATTCCAGAAAATCCTGATACATCACTTGAATGGTTCGAATGAACATCATGACCCCCATGATGGGCAAAATGGCATAGAGATACACAAGGGGGATTTCAAGGATGATGGTCTTCTGGTGGGTCATGACTTGAAGAGCCGCCATTTTCCAACCGTAATAAACCATCATTCCCGCAAAAAACAGGGTAACCAGATGGCTGAAAATGGCAAGAGGCGTTTTGAGGCCTGGCGCCAATTGCACCAAGGCATCGATCTTAATCATGGAACGGGCCTTTATGGCGGCACTGCATCCAATAAAGGTCGTTAAAATAATGACCTCCCGCACCAGTTCTTCCGACCACGCCAGAGAATAGTTGAACCCGTACCTCAAAACCACGTTCACGAATAGGGCAAGCAACGCTGCGAAGGTGGCAATAAACAGGGTCCAATCTTCAATAAAAGCAAGTACTTTATCAATGACACCCAATACCTTTGAAAACATACGTACTCCCGAAAAAATGAACGGCGGGAGAAATGAGCTTCTCCCGCCGCTATGGGTTTACGGTTTATAGCCCAAATAATCTTGGACTTCTTTCAGGAAATCCGCGGGGCGATACTTGTCATCGGAATAAAGTCGGTTGATTTGGGAGGCAAACTCGGCGTAGACGGTATTCCCTTCTCTCCTCAGGGTATTCATATCTTCTTCGGACAGGTCAATGAAAGTGACCCCGGCTTTCGCCTTGGCTTCATTGATGGCCCAAGTCTCCTGAGCAATGGCTTCCTGACGCATCTTGGCGCAGACTTCATGAACCACTTCCTTGAATGTCTTTTGAAGGTCAGGGGGCAGTTTGTTGAACCACGCTTTGTTAAAGATCCAGATAAACAACCCTTGGGCATAATTGACCCGGGTGAAATATTTTGCCACTTCAAATTTTTTAGTGATGTAACAAACCATGGGGGTATGATCCAGACCGGTGATGACGCCCTGTTTCAGGGCTACCGGCACGTCCGGCCATGGCATCACCACGGGATTGAAACCCCAGGCTTTATAAAGCAGCTTGTTAACGGCTGCTTCAGCAATTCTGAATTTTACTTTTTTGGCGTCTTCAATGTTTCTGACGGGAATGGTCGTTGCCCACCCGTAATTACCGTACCCGGTAATATCCAATCCCATGATCCCCTGGTGGCCCATGGCATTCATGTAGTGGTCGAACAGCTTACCGCTGTTCACGAACTTATCCAGTTTTACGAAAGAATCCACCAGAAAAGGCAGGTTAATAAGACCGAAACGGGGCCCCAGGTTGGTGGACGCCACGGAGCTGCAAGCCATCCCTTGAATGGCACCCATCTGAAGTTGATTCAAGACCTCGACTTCTCCCCCCAGCATGGAGAAGGGCTTGTAATCGAAATAAATCTGTCCATTGGTGCGCTTCCACAATTCATCCCTGATGGCGAAACCGGCATAGACACCTTTGATAACCGGATGAGAGACATTTGAAACGATACATTTGTACTTTGCGCCTGAAGGATCAAAATTTGCTTTCCATTGATCCAGGGAAGGCGCTTTCTTGGCCCACCCCATACCACAGATCATAACAACCCCCACCAGACACACTATTACAGAAAAAAATACTTTTTTCATCGTCTACTCGCTCCTTTCTGTTAGAACCGCTTTTTCATCAAGCCGATCAAGACGCCACGACGCACCTCAATCCAGTGTCTTAAAATCCTTAAAGAATTCACCTCCTTTCAAAAGAATGCAAAAAGCTCACAATTAAAATTAGCACACAAACAGATTTCTATCAGACCCCCTTTGATAACACATTTTTATCATGCATTAAACGCGTCTGGATTCCTTTGCCGACGCTGTAGGTCTGATTGAATTTAGACCAAAAATCGCTGTGTTTTTCCTGCCAGTCCGGTCCGAATTTTTCATCAAAATGCTGGCCCAGCTCCTCAAACAGGATTTTCCACGTGGGTTTTCCCGTATGATACGCTTCAAGAATATTCGAAAGCATTTCTTCCAATTCGGTCAGCTTTTCCTTGGGCAAAAAGGAAATGGCACCTCGTTGAATTGATGTCAATAGTGTATCCGCATTCATGGCGTGGGCGGTCAGCATAACCGTGGGAATACCTTTTGAAACAGTCTCTTCAAGAAGATTCAATCCCTCAACCCCCATGATGTCCAAAATCGCGAGATCGTATTTTTCGGTCTCAATTTTTTCTTTGGCGACATGATAATCGGCGGCTTTGTCCACGCGTGAAAATTCCAAGGCCTCCTCTATGGTATCGAGAACGTCTTCTTCGTCATCCACAGCGAGGATTCGCATCCCTTCCAAATAGGACTTCTTGCTAGGCATTACCATTCCTCCTTAAATAGAAAAGGCGACGCGTTCCACATATACTGCCAAGGCCGGGAGGCAACACAAAAGGCCGCCCATAAAAAGCCGTCTCCTGAATTCATCCCGGAGATTAGGGCAGTATCGAACACCTGTCAAGGCAAAAGCATCCCGCGCCTTACTCATAAGGATACGGCGGGGCCATTGAAACCGAAAAGGTTTTGATGTCGGAAATTTAAACAGAAAATCGTCTTCCGGCAAAACGGAAAGAGACGACGAATTTCTTTTCATAAAAGGTTGTAAATAAGCTATATCATAGCTGCAAGATTTTCAGAATTCAAGTAATTTCGCATATGATTGCAGGCCATAGACGAGCAGCGGCTGCCTTTTCGTGGATCTCTTAAACATATTTTGAAAATGCTATAGATTTCCTTCCCGCAATGATATTAATTGACAGGGATTTGAGAAATGAGGATCAAAATTTGGGCGGGATACTGTAATCGGCGCAATTGTAGATGGGGCTATTTGGCGTAGCTGACGGCGCGGGTTTCACGGATGACAATAACCCTGATCTGGCCGGGATAGGTGAGTTCCTTTTCAATTTTCTTAGCAATATCACGGCACAAGACGTTGGATTCTTCGTCACTGACAATTTTTCCTTCCACCATAATTCGGATCTCGCGGCCAGCCTGAATTGCAAAGGATTTGCTTACACCCCGAAAGGATGTGGCAATTTTTTCCAGCTTTTCAAGACGTTTTACATAACTTTCGAGCATTTCCTGCCGTGCGCCGGGTCTGGCCCCGGACAGTGTATCGGAAGCCTGAACCAACACATCCAGAACAGAACTCATTTCAACATCTTCATGGTGCGCTGCAATCGCCTGGACCACCAAGTTCGGTTCACCGTAACGCCTTGCCAGATCCGCACCAATGATGGCGTGCGGTCCTTCCACTTCATGATCAACGGCTTTTCCGATATCATGAAGTAATCCGGCCCGTTTTGCCTGCTTCACATTCAGTCCCAATTCGGCGGCCATAATACCGCACAGAAAACTCACCTCCATGGAATGTTGCAGCACATTCTGCGCATAGCTGGATCGATATTTCAACCGGCCGATGAGTTTAACCAGCTCATGATTTATCCCATGAACACCCACGTCAAATGTTGCCTGTTCACCGGCTTCTTTCATATTTTGTTCAATCTCTTTTCGGGCCTTTCCCACGATTTCTTCGATCCGTGCCGGGTGAATTCTCCCATCCTCAATCAATCTTTCCAGGGAGACCTTTGCAACCTGTCTTCTCACAGGATTAAAGCCTGACAGAATAACCGCTTCAGGGGTATCATCTATGATCAAATCAATCCCAGTTGCAGCCTCAATGGCGCGAATGTTTCTCCCTTCCCTTCCAATAATCCGTCCCTTCATTTCTTCACTGGGAAGGTTAACGACAGACACGATTTTTTCGGCGGCATAATCTCCTGAGTACCGTTTAACCGCCAGTGCGATAATTTCCTGTGCTTTTCGGTCCGCTTCAGCTTTGGTCTCGTTCTCAATGCGCCGGATCATTTTTGCAGCGTCGTGTTTTGCCTCCATTTCCATTGAATTCATCAGGAGTTGTTTCGCTTCCTCTCCCGACATGCCCGCCATGGACTCCAGTTCTTTGCGTTGTTCCACAATCAACTGGTTACATTCCGATTCCTTTTTTCTGAGTTCCAGCTCGCTTTTGCCAACAGCTTTTTCTTTTTCAGAAATCCGATCTTCCCGCTTTTCAAGTTGTTCAATTTTTCGATCGATGTTGGCTTCTTTCTGGTGAAGCCGCTTTTCCTGGGCAAGGACTTCATCCTTTTTTTCCTTGCTCTCCTTTTCAAACTCCAACTTCATTTGATACAAGGTGTCTTTTGCCTGAAGCTCGGCTTCCCGTTTTGTTGTCTTGGCCTCTTTCTGTGCCTCAGCCAAGACCTTTCTAGAGTACTCTTCGATGGCTTCAATCCGACTTTCCACGAGCTTCTTTCGAACCAGAAACCCGCAGAAAATCCCGACGATCAAACCAGCACCGCCCGTCACCATCATATATATGTACAATGAACTCATATTGCTTTCATGCTCCCAAAACCATCATTTATCGAGGGTATTTGCCTTGTCGGAATTTTGAAGAAGCGATAATAACCCACAAGAATCGTACGCAACAGACCGAACGATCAAACACCATCACGCGGCGGGTCATAATCAATCTTTCTTAGCACTTAGATAGCGGTGGCAAAAGGAAGGGAATTTTCCGGAAAACCGCCAAGATCAAAAATGAGGAAATATATACGTCTTATTGCCGTATTTCTGCAGTCGCAGGAAAGGCAGATTAGACTTTTCTAAGAGACCTCTGACAAATAAATATGTCCATCAAGCCAAAGTCCACGACAATCTCTTTTAGTGCAACATATATCATCACGTTTCGCGTGTTTTCCCGAATATTCCCAGACCCTCTTATATACAAATCCCGATCATGTGGATCGGTCATAATAACAACCCTGCCGGAACCATTTACCCTTAACAACCGCGCCTGCAGGACGGGACCTCCAGAGCCTTTCTATTCCAATAGTTCGATTTGCCGATTCATCACACGGCAACGATCCTGCACATCGCGCAGCAAAATATCCCGTTCCTTGAGCAACCGGAGATAATCACTAGCAATATCGAAAGCAGCCAAAATAGCCGTTTTGCCTTCGGAGAGCTTATCTGAGCTTTTTCGTACCTCATCCAACTTCTCATTGACCAGTTTCGCAATTTCATTTACCTGCTCAGGATCCTCATCACTCCTAAGCAGGTATTCATTGTCTAAGATCCTGATTCTAATTGGATTTTCCATATCTCCGCGATAGCCTGCTCAGCCCAAAAATAACCGAGGTCACAAAACTTTCAAAAAGCCTTAAAGTCCAAAATTACTTAAGCAAAGAAATAACGCCCTCAATAAAACTACGCGTGCGAAAAGTCTTAAATCCGATGCAACTCAGCCGGAAACTKGTTCCCATTTTCTCGAGCAAAGACATTATMTTTTCTTTCGCGTCATTTCTTCCGGAACGCAATTTCTCTATCTGAGCATTTAGCGCAACGACTTTCTCCTCCTCAACGCGCAATTTCTTCTCAAAAATATCTCTTTCACTCTTTAAAGCCATTGTCTTTTCAATAAGGCCGTCAACTTTTTCCTCAAGTAATTGAAACTGATCTGTTTCGTCTTCCGCACTTGTGGATTCCCAAACATTATACTGCTTGCTATCAACATCCGTGTCCATAACCAACCCAGTCTCTTTCATGTGACATAATCTAAAATATCCAGAAACATTATATCCTTACTGGAAATTTATCCAACCATGGATATTCCAACGAAAGGAGAACTTCCAAACCAGAACTGACACATATTATCGTTGAAATCAAGAAAGGTCAATACATAAAAAAAGGCAAGCGAATATACACGCTTGCCTTTTTTCTATTCTTTCTGATGTCGCTGTTACATCTTCTTTTCCGATATTCTAATGCGAACAATCGCACGTTTGAGCGCTGCTTCGGCCCTCAGGAAATCGACATCTTCCCTGCCCCGATCCATGGCAAGCCTTTCCTTGGCCCTTTCCATGGCTTTTCGAGCCCGTTCCACATCAATTTCCGTTGCTTTTTCAGCAGCATCCACTAAAATTGACACTTTGTTATTAGAGACTTCGGAAAACCCCGTCGTCACCAGGAAACGCTCTGTTTGACTGCCACTGGAAAACCGTAACTCACCCGGTTCAATGCCTGAAAGAAAGGGCACGTGGTTTTCCAACACACCGAACTCACCCATAGTTCCGGGGGCAACCACAATATCGACTTCTTGACTCACCATCACCTTTTCAGGGGTAACGACTTCCAGATTTAATTTTCCCATTAATTATTACCCTTTTGCTTATTTACTGGCGATCTTTTCAGCCTTTTCCTGTGCCTGTTCGATGCCACCGACCATATAAAAGGCGGCTTCCGGCAGGTCATCATGTTTCCCCTCGATAATTTCCTTGAAACCTTTCACCGTCTCGGCAACTGGGACATAAGCGCCCGGAGTTCCCGTAAAGGTTTCAGCCACATGGAAAGGTTGGGAAAGAAAACGCTGAATCCGGCGCGCCCTGGCAACCGTCATCTTGTCTTCATCGGAAAGTTCATCCATACCCAGAATTGCAATAATGTCCTGCAACTCTTTATATTTCTGAAGGGTACGCTGAACCATCATGGCGGTATTATAGTGTTCTTCGCCGAGAAAGTTCGGGTCAAGAATTCTGGAACTTGAATCCAGCGGATCCACGGCCGGATAAATACCGAGCTCGGTCAACGGACGGGACAAAACCACCGTTCCGTCAAGGTGAGCAAAGGTTGTTGCGGGGGCCGGGTCAGTCAAGTCATCGGCGGGCACGTACACACACTGAACCGATGTAATGGAGCCTTTAGTCGTAGACGTAATCCGTTCCTGAAGTGCACCCAAGTCCGTACCCAACGTCGGTTGATAGCCCACCGCGGAAGGCGTACGACCCAGCAAAGCCGAAACCTCGGCGCCCGCCTGCGTAAATCTAAAGATATTGTCCACAAAAAGCAGAACATCCTGTCCCCGCTCGTCCCTGTAATATTCCGCAGCAGTCAACGCGGAAAGGGCCACCCTTGCACGAGCACCCGGGGGTTCCGTCATCTGACCGTAGATCAGAGCCGCCTTCGGAAGAACGCCAGACTCCTTCATTTCCATGTAAAGATCGTTACCTTCTCTGGTGCGCTCGCCAACCCCGGCGAAAACGCTGATACCACCGTGCTGCATGGCGATATTATGAATCATCTCCATCATGACGACCGTTTTGCCGACGCCGGCGCCTCCAAACATCCCCATTTTACCACCCCGTGGAAAGGGCACCAGAAGGTCGATGACCTTTACGCCGGTTTCAAGAACGTTAACAGAAGTGTCCTGTTCTTCAAAAGAAGGGGCGGGGCGATGGATGGGATAGTATTCTTTCGTCTCCACCGGACCGAGACCATCCACGGGTCTTCCGACCACATTGAGGACGCGGCCCAAACCCGGATCCCCGACAGGCATCATAATGGGATTTCCAGTATTCTTAACCGGCATGCCCCTTACAAGGCCGTCGGTCACGTCCATGGCAATACAGCGCACCACATTGTCGCCCAGATGCTGGGCAACTTCCACAACCAGATTGTCTTCGACATCGTTGATTGCCGGATTGCTGATCAGGAGTGCGGTTAGGATTTCCGGGAGTTCACCATCACCGAACTCCACATCGACGACCGGACCAATGATTTGTATTAATTTGCCCTCATTCATGGTTAAGTAAAGACCTCCTTATATGGTTAAAACCGTTATCCCTTCAAGGCGGCGGCACCACCTACAATGTCCATCAATTCAGCAGTAACAGCCGCCTGTCGTGCTTTATTGTAAGCTAGGGTAAGACTTTCTACAAGATCGTCACAATTTCTGGAAGCATTGTCCATGGCAGCCATCCGTGCGGCGTGCTCGCTTGTTTCGTTTTGCAGAAATGCGTTATAAATCTGTACATTAATATGTTTGGGTAAAAGTTCTATGACCAACCCTTCAGGATCGGGCTCGCAAAGGTATTCTGCTTCCGCACCAGACGCTTCTTCCTCCTCGGCCACCGGCGGTTCAATGGGTATCAATTTGATAAGGGTTGGCTCCTGTTTGGCCATGCTTACAAAACGACTGTAAATCATATAGACGCCATCCACTTCGTCAGCGAGATAGCGGTCAATCATCCCCCTGCTTATTTGATTAACAAAAGAAATGTCGACGCTCGCATAGGCATTTATGTGGCTCTCAATAAGATCATAGTCCCGCTTCTTGAAATAATCGCGGCCACGCTTCCCAACGGCCGTCAGGCCGATCTCAACACCATTTTCCTTTTCGCCGCTGATCCATTTTTCGGCCCGGTTGATCAAATTGGCGTTAAAACTGCCGCAAAGGCCCTTATCACCCGAAAAATGCAGCAACTCCACCCGGGAAACCTTTTCTTTCTTCACCAGCAACGGATGAATATCAGACTCAATCCGGCTTGCAAGATTTCCAAGCACCTCTGCAAATTTGGTGGCGTAGGGCTCAAAGCTCTCCATCTTCATCTGGGCGCCACGGAGTTTGGCAGCAGCAACCATATTCATGGCTTTGGTAATTTGCCGCGTTTTCTTAACAGCGCCTATTTTCCTCTGAATATCACTTAAGGTTGCCATTTGGCCTTTCTCTCTTTATTTAGCTGAAGTTTATCGTTCTTCCCACGTTCAGAACAATAAGGAATATCAAGCCTCGGGTTGAAAAATCCCCTCAAATTCTTCCAGGGCCTTTTTCAGTTTACCGTCCGTCTCATCGGAGATATCACCCTTTTCCTTGATATCCGCCAGAACATCCGCATATTTGCTGGTCATGAACTCAAGCATCTGCTTCTCATATTCGGCAACCGCATCTTCAGGCCATTTGTCCAGGAAACCGTTTGAGCCGGCAAACAGAATCGCCACTTCCTTTTCGGCACTCATGGGTTGGAACTGAGGTTGCTTCAAAATTTCCACCAGCCTTCGCCCGCGATCCAGTTGTTTTAATGTAGCTTTATCAAGATCGCTGCCAAAAGCGGCAAAGGCTTCCAGTTCACGGAACTGGGCCATATCCAGTTTCAGGGACCCTGCCACTTTTCTCATGGCTTTTGTCTGGGCCGCACCACCCACACGGGAAACGGAAAGGCCCACGTTGATGGCTGGACGGACCCCGGAGAAAAACAGGTTTGGTTCCAGGTAAACCTGTCCGTCGGTAATGGAAATCACGTTGGTCGGGATATAGGCGGAAACGTCACCAGCCTGGGTTTCAATGATCGGAAGAGCCGTCAGAGAACCGGCCCCCAGTTTGTCATTCACTTTTGCGGCGCGCTCCAGCAGCCTGGAATGGTTATAAAAAATATCCCCGGGAAAGGCCTCACGTCCGGGGGGACGTCGCAGAAGGAGGGAAACCTGCCTGTAGGCCGTTGCCTGTTTGGAAAGATCGTCGTAGATAATCAACGCGTGTTTTCCCTGGTCACGGTAATATTCGCCGATGGCGCAACCGGCGTAAGGGGAGATAAACTGCTGTGTCGCCGGGTCGCTGGCGCATGCCGCCACCACCGTGGTGTATTCCATGGCACCATGTTTTTCCAGGATATCCACCACCTGGGCCACGGTCGATTTCTTCTGGCCGGTCGCCACATAAATACAATAGACGTCCGTATCCTTCTGGTTAATAATAGCATCGACACAAATGGCTGTCTTACCGATCTGGCGGTCGCCGATGATCAATTCACGCTGACCTCTTCCCACCGGCGTCATGGCGTCGATGGCCTTGATGCCCGTGTAAAGGGGCTCGGATACGGACTGACGGTCGATAACACCCGGCGCCACCACTTCAATCCGATTGAACTCCGTCGCTTCGATTGGCCCTTTACCGTCAAGGGGTTGGCCCACTGCATCAATAACGCGCCCGAGAACCGCTTCGCCCACAGGAATCTCAGCAATTCTGCCCGTCCTCTTGACCGTATCGCCCTCTTTGATTTTGGAGTCATCACCCATAATGGCGACACCCACGTTGTCTTCTTCCAGATTAAGGCAAAGACCGAAGATTCCGCCGGAGAATTCCACCATCTCCATGGCCATGGCCTTCTCGATCCCGTAAATGCGAGCAATACCATCACCCACAGACAACACGCTTCCGGTCTCACTCACCTCGACCTTCTTTTCGTAGTCTTTAATCTGGCCCCGGATTATATCACTTATTTCTGCAGCTCTGATCTCATTAGTTATATCACCCCTTTTTATGATTCTTTAAGCCTTCAAGCTGTGCCCTGACACTGCCATCCAATACCAAATCCCCTATTTTTACGACAAGCCCCCCAATGAGGGCCTCATCCTGTTCCACTTTTGCTTTGACCGTCTTGGCTGTAATCTTAGACAGAACACCATCCAATTTCTTCATGACGTCGTCTCTGAGCGGCCGGGCCGTCACGATTTCCGCACGGATAATGTTAGAAATCTCATCGGTCAGTCGTGTGTAGTAATCCGAAACATCCGCAATACCGCCGATTCTGTTCTTGTCCAGCAGAAGCCTCAAGAAATTCTTTACGAGATCGGCGAAAGTGCTTTTCTCCAGAATCTCGTTGAGCACCTTTTTTCGATCATCCACAGAAAAAACTGGGTTTGAAATCACCTTTTTGAATTCGGGATTATCCACACAGAATCCGGCAAATTCCTTCAAATTATCGCCATATTCCCCGTAATTCCCATCTTCCTGCCCCAGACTGAGCAGCGCCTTTGCATATCGTTTGGAAATTTTTGAACCGGTCAATGTAATTTCTCCACGCTCTTTATGAATTCATTCACCAAGTGGTCCTGATCGCTGTCTTTAATTTCTCTGGCAATGACTTCTTCCGCCCGCTGGGCTGCCATCTCAACCACTTCTTTTTTCAGCCGTTCGCTGGCCCCTTGAATTTCACGCTCAATGGTTCGGTCCGCCTGGCTGATAAGCTGCGCCGCTCGTTCCCTCGCTTCCGCGATTATGCGCGCTTTCTCTTTGGTCCCTTCAGCTCTGAACTGATTGAGGATCTCCTTTTTTTGAATCTCAAATTCAGCAAGTTTTGTCTCAAGCTCTTTGCTTCGGCTCTCGGCCGCCTGCCGTTCTTTTGTCAGCGCGTCAAGTTTGTCTTTGATCTCTTCCCTTCGCTCACCAAAGAATCGCAACATGGAAGTCTTTTTGATCACTACGACGAGAATAATCACCAGAAGGGTAAAATTAAGGATACGGTAGAAAAGGTTCAGCATCTGGTCGTGACTTTCCTCCGCGCCGCCACCACCGCTTGCAAAAGCAAAACCGCACAGCGCCGCCGCGAAAAGCAGCGTCATACCGCCAATCAGAAGTACTTGCCTTTTCTTGTGTATAAAGCGAATCATTGAACGCTCCTTCCCAGTATCTTTTCAGCCAGTTCATTTGAAAAACCGGAAACCTCACTCTCCAAGGTCTCTCTGGCAGCTGTTATTTTGGACTCAATCTCCTGCTTGGCCGCCGTCAACTTTCTTTCGACAGCAGCGCCGGCCTCTTGAAGAACACCCTTTTCCTCTTCCTGCCCCTGTGTTTTCAGAGATTCTTTTTCCAGGTAACCTTCTTTCCTGGCAGAAACCATACCGTTTTCAATCGCGTCCTCATTATCCTTGACGCGCCCCTGATAATCGTCAATGGTTTTCTGACGTGAAGCCATCTCTTCTTCTCTTTTTGCCAATATTCCACGTATCGGCTTATAAAGGATGATGTTCATCACCACAAGAAGAACAAGAAAATTAGCTATTTGAAGAATCAGTGTACCGTCTATATTCAGCATATCAGACGCATCCTTTCATCCCGATTTTCCAAGAGTTTAAAATTAAAATCCAGACTCCGATCCACAAACACTCACACAAAAGTAACGCCTTTTACAAAAAAAAATGTCACTTGTCAAAAACTTTTTTCAGGAGAATTACCCTTAAATGGAGGAAGCTGTTTCACAGATTTCAGTTTGACATTTTCCTTCAAAAACAGCCCCCGCATCCATGATAATTTTCGGGGACCGTATATCTCCATAGACCCTTGCGGGGTCAAAATCTCGACTCTTTCGTCCGCAATCGTATTGTCGTGGATTTCACCGCTCACAAGAACACACGATGCGTGAATATCACCCCGTATTACAGCACTTTCACGATGATCAGCGTCCCTTCGCTGGAAATCTCTCCTTGGAAAAGACCGTCAATGCGAAGCCCGCCTGTAAACGTCAACGTTCCCTCGAAAGCGGTATCTTTCCCAAAAAACGCAGTGATTCGAGGTATTTTCCTCTTCATAGCCCTCACAACTTCATACGGAAATGCGCGCTTTTTAACATACGCGTCAGCATATTGCAAGAAAAATCACAAACACATTAATTTTTCTAAAATAGATTTATTTATTGGCAACCTAGTACAACCGTCTACCGTTTTAGATTCCCCTTAATGTGATTTTAGGCGCGTGCTGATATTGATTGACAACCGGATCATTTGCTAGTTATATCGAATACGGTTGGAAATTTCCATTAGACTGCGGAGTCATGTATTATGAATCGTTCAAAATCGAACAAACGTAAAGATCTCTATGCCGAAGCAGGGGTCGATATCGAAGCCGGAAATAGATTTGTTGATCGGATTAAACCGATTGTCCAGCGGACTCAGACCCCCGGTGTAATTACCAACATCGGGGGATTTGCGGGGCTTTTTTCCCTACATGTACAACATGTTAAGAACCCTGTTCTGGTCAGTTCAACCGATGGCGTCGGTACCAAGCTCAAGGTTGCCTTCATGCTCGATAAGCACGATACGGTCGGGCTGGATCTCGTGGCCATGTGCGTCAATGACATCGTTGTGCAAGGTGCCTCTCCGCTCTTTTTCCTTGACTATATCTCAATGGGTCACCTGGACGAAAAAAAGGCTGTTGACATTGTAAAAGGCATCGCCACCGGATGCATGGAAGCCAAATGCTCGCTCATCGGAGGTGAAACCGCCGAAATGCCCGGCTTCTACGCAAAAGACGAATACGATCTCGCCGGGTTCGTTGTGGGAATGGCAGATAACGAGGAACTGCTGGACGGTTCCGAGATTGCCGTAGGCCATCGGCTGATCGGCATCGGTTCCAGCGGGCTTCACAGCAACGGTTACTCGCTGGTGAGGAGGATATTCTTTGACGAACTGAAAATGTCTGTCTTGGACCATGTACCGGAATTCGGGCGAACTCTGGGTGAAGAGCTGCTTGAACCCACACGGATTTACGCCAGAACCATCAGCAATCTTAGAAGGGATTTCCACATTTATGGTATCAGCCATATAACCGGCGGCGGGCTCATTGACAATCCGCCTCGTATTCTGCCTTCACGCTGCAAAGCCGTCATTGACACGAATGCGTGGATACCCCACCCGGTATTTCAATACATTAAAAAAGCAGGAAATGTATCCGATCCTGACATGCTGCGGACTTTTAACAATGGTTTAGGCATGCTGATCGTTGTCAACGAAGAGGAAACCGATGAAGTGCTTTTGAGGCTGAAAGCCATGGGGGAAGCGGCCTACAGCATCGGTTGCGTAGAAGCGCGCGAAGAAGATGAAGACGCGGTTCAGTTTTTAGGTTTAGAAACATAGAGGTCGGATCTTGGAAATGGTAAACATTAAAATACCGCGGGCTTTCCGACAGGGTCCGAAAACTTCATCAACCGTAAGGAGTCAAATATCATGTTCGGCCTTGGTCCTTCAGAACTGATCATCATCGCCCTCATTATCATTGTCCTTTTTGGCGCCAAACGCATTCCGGAAATCGGAAAGGGCATCGGTGGCGCCATCAGGGAGTTCAGAAATGTCAAAAAGGAATTGAGGCCCGACACCCCCCCGGAGGAAGCAGCCAAAGCGGAAATTGAGACGCCGAAGGCCGAAAAATCACCCACTATTGAAAGCAAGGTGGTCGACAAGGTCATGGAACAGGTCCCGGGGGTCAAAAAGGCCATGGATGTTAAGAAAAAAGCGGAAACTGTAAAAGACCTCTTAAAATAGGATGGTTACGGAAACTGTTAAAAACCGTGTCATCTGCCTGCACCTGCACCACCGCCGGCACCGTAATCTTCATCATTCCCGCCCGACCGTGGGCTAAAAAGCTTTAGTACAAAGAACTTCCTCTTTCCACTCTCCATGTCGATCTTAATGGGGCTTTCCTGATTTGAGTAAAAACCGGATGGCACAAGCAAAATGTACTTGCCCGCAGGTACGGCAACCGGCTTGACGGGGGTTTCACCCAGACTGAAGTTTGACAGTTGCCCCAAAAAATGGGCGCCCAAAAGCAGATAAGTACCTGATATTAAGACTTCCGGTTTCAAATTGAGCTCAAAAAGGTAGTGCCACAGAAATCAATTTGTTATATTGACAATTTAATATGTTAGGCTCTACCTTAGGGGTGTCTTTTATATGAGGAGGCCCCAATGTTCGCTCGTGCCAAGAAGTCCGGTAAGTATCAGTATTTGCAAATCGTCGAAAACAAAAAAGAGAAAGGCAAAGTCAGACAGCGTGTGATCGCTACCATCGGCCGGATGGACCAACTGCAGTCAAAGGGCCGGGTGGAAACGCTCATCCGGTCATTGTCCAGATTCTCCGAACAGGCCCTGTTGATCATCTCGGGAAAAAGCGATGTCTCCGCTGACTCCAAAAAGATCGGGCCCGTGCTGATTTTCGAGCGGCTGTGGGAAGAGGCCGGAATCAGAAAGGCTATTTCCCGGGTATTGGAAGGACGTAAGTTCGAGTTCGATGTGGAGCGCGCCATCTTCCTCACGGTCCTTCACCGATTGTTGGTATCCGGTTCGGATCGTTTCTGTCATCGCTGGTGTCGGGATTACATCATCAAAGGCATCGAAGGTTTGGAACTTCACCATCTCTATCGGGCCATGGGTTTCCTGGGTGAAGCGCTCGATGTGCAGAACGAAAGTACCGGTTTTTCGCCCAGATGCAACAAGGACCTTGTGGAGGAACTGATCTTTTCCCATCGCCGAGATCTGTTTTCGGATCTGGACCTGGTATTTTTCGACACCACCTCCATCTACTTTGAAGGGCACGGTGGAGAGAGTATCGGCCAATTCGGTTTCAGCAAAGACCACCGGCCCGACCGGGTTCAAATGATCGTTGGGGCGGTCATCGATGATAAAGGCCAGCCAATCTGCTGCGAGATGTGGCCAGGAAATACGGCTGATGTTACTGCACTTTTGCCCGTCGTTGAAAGGCTGAAAAAACGGTTCGCCATCAATCGGGTCTGCATTGTTGCCGATCGCGGCATGATCAGTGCGGATACGGTGGAACAACTCGAGTCTCCAACAAACCGGACCCCATACATCCTGGGAGCCCGCATGCGAAAAGTGAAAAAGATTCGAGATCGCGTTTTGTCCCATCCCGGTCGTTACAAAGAGGTTCGCACTGAAAGCAGCGATCCGAAAAAGCGGGAGCCGCTCAAAGTCAAACAGGTTCAAATAGATGGTTGTCGATACATCATTTGCCAGAACCCTCGCCAGCAGCGAAAAGATGCCGCTGACCGCGAAGCCATCGTCAAGGCGCTCACTGAAAAACTCAAAAAGGGACCCAAAAGCCTTGTTGGCAACAAGGGGTTCCGGAAGTATTTGAAGGTCGAGAAGGACAGTGCCCGTATCGATGAAAAACGAGTGACGTATGAAGCGCGTTTTGACGGCAAATGGGTACTGCAGACAAACACGGATCTTTCGCCCGAAAAGGTGGCACTAAAGTACAAGGAGTTGTGGCGTGTCGAAAGGGTTTTTCGAGACGTCAAATCACTGCTGGATACCCGTCCCATATTTCATCAGAAGGATCAGACGATCCGCGGTCACGTATTTTGCAGTTTTCTGGCGCTGGTACTTCGAAAGGAACTGGATCAAAGGCTTGTTAAAGCCGGCCACCGTTTCGAATGGGCGGAAATAAAGCAAGACCTGAAGTCTTTACAGACCGTCACCATCGAAGAAAACGGCAGGCGGCTTGCTATCAGAAGCCAGAGCAAGGGAGTCTGCGGCAAAGTTTTCCAGGCTGTTGGGGTTGCCATGCCGCCTACAATACGGGACGTCGAGCCTATACCGGAAAAGTCAGATGGTAGTGCCAACAAAATCCGTGTGTCTTTTAACTAGCTGAAATAGCAAAATAATAATTTTCTAACTGTCAAACTTGAGCCAGAAAAAATTCTCCTCCGGAACAGAGTAGCCTCATACCATAAACAGCGGGGAAACTGAAGATCAATGACGCTTGCAAATTGCGTATCAACCATTATATATATGCGAAAAATTTATAGAGCAGCAATTATTTCAAAAACCATGAGCCTTGTCACTGTTATCAAAATTTCTCTGAATTTCGTTGAACGGCAGATTTTCAACGGGATAGGTCTGCAAGTCAATCCTGGAGATCGCATCGGCCTGGTGGGTCCCAATGGGTCCGGAAAAACCACCCTGCTTCGCATTATCATGGGTGAAATCACGCCCGATGAGGGAGAAATCAAAATTGCCAAAAATTCCCGTGTCGGCTATCTTCCACAGGATGTTCAGGAAACCGTTTCGGGAACCCTTCTCCAATCGGTTTTGAGCGCCGTACCGCATCGACAGGAACTGGAAAAGGATTTAAGAAAAACCGAGCGCCTTCTGGAAAGATCAACCGACAAATCGAAACAAAACACCCTCGGCAAACAGATAGCGGATTTACACCAGGAGATCAACCGTCTGAACGCGGATTTCCCCCAGCACGAGGCGGAAAAAATCCTGCTGGGTCTTGGTTTTGATGTGGTAGACTTTCAAAAGCCCGTCTCAACGCTCAGCGGCGGCTGGAAAACACGGGCGGCGCTGGCGGCGCTTTTGTACCAAAAACCCGACCTGCTGCTGTTGGACGAACCCACCAATCACCTGGACATGCCGTCCGTCAGGTGGCTGGAGACTTTTCTTGAAGGCTTTAAAGGCGCCATGATCCTGGTCTCCCATGATAGGGACTTTCTAAACCGTCAAATCCAGCGAACCATTTCCTTTGAGACTGAAGGGATGCGTTCTTACAGCGGCAATTACGATTTTTACCTGAAAGCACGCAGTGAAGAGATCAGATGCCTCGAAAATAAGGCCAAGAACCAGGAGCAGAAAGTCAAAGACGCCCAAAAATTCATTGAACGGTTCCGATCAAAAGCCACCAAAGCCCGCCAGGCCCAGAGCAAAATAAAACTGGTGGAAAAAATGGAACTGGTGCAAACTCACCGAAAGGAAAAAACCATCCGATTCTCCTTTCCGCCCATTCCTCGAAGCGGCGGGGAAGTAGCGGCCATCCGGGATGTGTCCAAATGGTTTGGAGACAACATTTTGTATGAGCATTTGAACGTGAGGGTGACCAGGGGAGAGAGGATCGCAATTATCGGCCCCAACGGCTGCGGAAAGACCACCCTCCTTCGTACATTGGCAGGGGAATTGAAGCCCGACCGGGGGGAAATTCGATTGGGGCACCAGGTGGATGTGGCCTACTTTGCGCAACACCATTCGGATCTGCTCAATCCTCAAAAAACCGTTGTGGAGGAGGTCTACCAGTCGGTGCCCAATGCGAGCATCGGATTCGTGAGATCGGTCTGCGGCACATTTCTTTTCTCGGGCAATGACGTGGACAAGCCCATCAGCGTTCTGTCCGGAGGAGAAAAGGCCAGGGTATCGCTGGCGAAACTTCTCGTAAAACCGGGGAATTTCATGCTCATGGATGAACCCACAAACCACCTCGATATCGAAAGCTCCGAAACCCTCATCGACGCCTTGTCGGGCTATGGCGGAACCCTTTTGTTCGTTTCTCACAATCAGTCTTTTGTCAATCGCCTGGCCACAAAAATCTGGGACATCCGCCATGGGGAATTGGTTGAATATCCCGGCTCGCTGAAAGAGTATTACCGGCACCTGGATGAGCTTGAGAAAAACAGCCTTTCAGAACCGCAAGACGCTTCCGAGAATCGGAAAACACCTCCTTCCTCGGCCGACAAAAAGGAGGCGGAATCTTCCGCAAAAAAACGTCGCAAAAAGGATAAGCGAAAAGAAGCTGAACAGAGACAGCGAATCCACGATGTCCTGACACCTATTCGGGAATCCCTTGAACAGACCGAGGCCGCCATCAGCCAACTGGAAACCCGACAAAAACAGGTGGAAGCGCTTCTCGCCGATCCAAAGATTTTTGAAGACAACACCAAAAGCGTGCCGCTTCTGACGGAATACAAAGAGCTGACAAGCGAGCTTGATATTCAGCTTGAAAAGTGGGAGGAATGTCACGATAAAATGGCATCAGCCAAATCACGCCTGGAAATTTAAGGAGTCAAATAATATGCATGTGAAAGAAGAACACAAGCCCCTTTTGAAGCAGCTGGGGCTTAAGGATGAAGATTTTGAGCGTTTTGATGGAAAATTTGTCCGTTATGAACATGACGATCAAAAAGGCGTCAGGATTTATGACCCCTACTACGAAACCTCTTACGATGAATATATCGGCATCGACGGATGGAGCGCCTGGAGCGCGGAAGATGATACGTTCATGAGCGATATTTTGAAAAAAACCCATGCTCAGATTCAAACGACCCTTGCAGATCGACCCAAAACCAGCGATGAAGAGATAACGGAGGCCCTTCAGAAGAAATTCGGAAAAAAGGCCTCGGAAGACCCTTCAACTGAAAAAAAACAGACAAAGTGAAACTTTCCCAATTCGTCCAAGCCCTGAAAGCCCATGCCGATTTCGGCCAAGCCGTTGTATTTGAACATTTTCTTCCTGCCCGAAAGGCAGTATACGGAGAACCCCTCACATTTCATAGCGACATTCAAAATGCCCTGGACGGTTCGCAAATCAAAGGACTTTACACCCACCAGATAGAAGCCATTCTACATTTGAGGGTAGGCAAAAACGTCCTGGTGTCCACCGAAACGGCCAGTGGAAAAACCCTGATTTACACTCTTTCCGTCCTGGAAAAGATTATAGAAAATCATCAATCAAGAGCCCTTTTCCTGTTCCCCTTGAAGGCGCTGGAGCATGATCAGCTCAAAACCCTTTCCAGATGGCTTGGGCATATGGAAAACCTGACGATTGGCGCCGCCATCTACGATGGCGATACCACAAGCCATCAGCGAAAAAAGATTCGCCAAAACCCACCGCACATCCTTTTCACCAATCCCGACATGTTGCACCGGGGGATCTTGGCGCACCATCAGAACTGGGAGAGGCTGTTTAAAAGCCTTAGAATGGTGGTACTGGACGAAGTACACACCTACCGGGGCATTTTCGGAAGCCACATGAGCCAGATTATCAGACGATTGCGACGGCTGTGCCGTTTTTATGGATCCGATCCCCAATTCATCCTTCTTTCCGCCACCGTTGCCAATCCAAAGCCTTTCGGGGAGCAGCTCATCCAGCAGGAAATTGAAGTGGTCCAGGCCACCGGCGCTCCGAAATCGGGACAGCATGTGGTCTTCCTCAATCCCGCGGGGAGCCCCAATTTCTCCTCGGCCAGGCTTTTCACCGAATGCGTCCGGCAAGGATTCCGCACCATTGTCTTCGCCCAGGCCAGAAAGGTGACGGAACTGATCCATTTGTGGGTCAAGCAGCTGTCGCCTGCCATGCGCCATAAGATAAGCTCCTATCGCGCCGGTTTTCTGCCCCAGGAAAGACGACGCATCGAGCGACGGCTGGCGCGTGGAGACCTTTTGGGGGTGGTGTCCACCAGCGCTCTGGAATTGGGCATCGACATCGGGTACCTGGATATCTGTCTCCTGGTGGGATATCCGGGCACCATCATCAACACCTGGCAACGGGGAGGCAGGGTGGGACGCTCGGGCAGGGAATCCATGATTCTTCTGGTGGCAAAACCGGATGCCCTGGACCAGTACTTCATGAAACACCCCCACGAACTCTTCGAACGGTCCTTTGAAGCGGCTATTTTGGACCCGAACAACCATTATGTTGTCAAAGATCATCTGGTGTGCGCAGCGGCGGAATTGCCCCTTACCCGAAAAGATGAAGGTTTCTGGCCCCAGGATCTGTTTCATCTTCTGGATGAACTGGAAGAAGAAGGACAACTGAGCCGGACCGCCGAAGGGGATCCCATGTGGTTTTCCGCCCGGCGGAATCCCCACCTGTCCGTCAACATTCGGAGCGCCGGTGAAACCTTTACCATTTTCGAACGTGAAACCGGTCAGGCCATTGGGACCATCGATGGCTTCAAGGCGTTCAAGGAATGCCATCCCGGCGCCATTTACCTGCACCGGGCCCGTCAATATGAGGTGGAACGTCTGTTTCTGGACAAAAAGGACGTGGTGGTTCACCGATCGGATCTAAAGTATTACACGCGTGCCCGCAGCGATAAGGAAACGGAAATCATCAAGGTGCATCACAGCAGGCCGGAAGGGCAGTTTATTGTGCGGGAAGGGATCCTCAAAGTCACCGAAATCATTACCGGGTATGAAAAGCGGTCGCTCCCGGGACAGGCGCTTATGGGAGTTTTCCCTCTCGAAGATTTGCCCCCGCAGATCTTTGAAACCACGGGATTCTGGATTGAAATCGAGCCGATTCTTAAACGGTTCATCGAAAAAAAGGGACTGCACTTCATGGGGGGTATCCACGCCATTGAACACGCGGCCATCGGCATGTTCCCTCTTTTTGCCCTGTGTGACCGAAACGATATCGGCGGCATCTGCTACCCCCACCACCCCCAGGTGGGAAAATCGGCCATATTTATTTACGACGCCTACCCCGGCGGCGTGGGCCTGGCTCAAAGAGGATTTGAAACCATCCTTGACCTTCTCCAGAAAACCTGGGAACATGTTAAAAGCTGTGAATGTGAAGACGGGTGTCCCTCATGTATCCATTCACCCAAATGCGGAAACGGAAACAAACCACTCGATAAGATGGGTGCACAACTGATTCTTGAGGGCCTTTTGGGACACATCCCCTTCAGCGAAATGTCCCATGAAGAGGATGATGAAACGCCGCTGCCTGCTACCCGTAAAAAAGAAGCGGTACAAGAAGAAAACACCGGCCCCCGCATGCTTTTTTTTGACCTTGAAACCCAGAAAACCGCACAGGATGTGGGAGGGTGGCGCAACACCCACCTTATGAGAATCAGCGTGGCGGTTTTGTTTGACAGTCTGGAGAACCGGTTCCTCGCTTTTGAGGAGGATCGTATCGACGATCTTGTCAACCATCTCAAAGAAGGAGATCTGGTCGTCGGGTTCAATATTATCGGGTTTGATTACAAGGTCCTGGGCGCCTACACCGAACAGAATCTTAACGCGCTTCCCACGTTCGACATCCTGGCGGATATTCATGAACGGCTTGGCTTCAGGCTGGGGCTGGACCATCTGGCCACCGAGACGCTCGGCCGGGGAAAAACCGCCCATGGTCTTCAGGCGGTTGAATGGTTTCGCCAGGGAGAAATGGAAAAACTGACCGAATACTGCCGCCATGATGTTGCCGCCACCCGGGATCTGTTCCATTACGGGCTTGAGAAAGGCCACCTTGTTTACAGAAAAAAGGGAGTGGACGCCCGCCTGAGATTACGGGTGGACTGGGACCTGGCGCAATTGATCAACCAAAGTTCCCATAACGACCAAAATACTTAGTGAACCCTGCGTCCTTGCGGGAGAGATGGACAATGAAAGCCTTTGATTGCAGAATGTGTGGAGAATGCTGCTATGGTATCGGCGGTATTTTCATGGAAAAAGATGAACAAATAAAAATCGCTCGATATCTGGACCTTGAGCTGGATGATTTTCTGAAAAAATACACCGAAAAACGCAACGGCAGAATTTATGCAGACGTCGGAGCGGATAATTACTGTATCTTTTTCAGAAAGGGAAGCGGGTGCGCCATTCATAGTGTAAAACCGGCGCGCTGCCGGCTCTGGCCCTATTTTCCGGCAAATGTTGCCGACCGGGACACATGGGACCAGGCCAAACTGGCATGCCGGGGGATCAACCGTGAGTGCTCATTTGAAGACTTCGTAAAAGAATCCCTTAACAGCAGCAATAGTAAAAAGTGAACCCTTTAAATCAGCTGGCTCACATCATCTATCCGCCGCGGTGTATTCTTTGCAACGATTTTCTATGGCGGGCGCCCTTTGATGCTGGAGACGTTTCAAGTTCCGTATGTCAGAGCTGCCTACGGGGATTCAATGCCATTGAAGCGCCTTTTTGCACCATTTGCGGCAAGCCCTTTAATTCAGATGCAATTGAGAATCATCCCTGTGAGGATTGTCTCCGAACACCACCCTATTTTCAGGCCGCTTATGCGCCCTACCGCTACGAAGGGCCCATTCTTGAAGCTGTTCTCAAACTCAAATATGGCGGAAAAACCTTTGTGGCCGATGCAATGGGGCCGTATCTCGCGGACTTTGCAAGAATGCGATTCATGCCCGAAAAACCCCATATCATTATGCCCGTTCCGCTTCACCCCAAAAGACTCCGGGAGCGGGGGTTCAACCAGAGCCTTTTGCTGGCAAAGGCGGTGACCGCGAAGTTGAACGGAAAACTGGATTTTCTTTCGCTGATCAGGGCCAAAAAAACCATTCCCCAGACAACCCTCTCCAAAAATGAAAGAAAAACGAATGTTCAAGATGCATTTGTTCTCAAAAACCCTTCCGGTGTGCTGAAAAAGAACATCCTTCTGGTGGACGATGTGTTTACCACCGGAAACACATTGAATGAATGTGCTAAGGTCCTCATGCAGGGCGGCGCCGAAGCCGTCTTCTGCGTCACACTGGCCAGGGCCGTATTATGATCTCCTAAAATCCGGGTGCCTTCATGAATTCGTATCTCAATAAAATTTGTACCCTTGAAAAAGCGCATGAAGACTGCGACGTACTAAAGCGTTCGGGCAAACGAATCGTTTTTACCAACGGCTGTTTCGACATCCTGCACCCCGGACATGCCCGGTACCTTCACGCTGCAAGAGACCTGGGAGACCATCTGATCGTCGCCCTTAACAGTGATCGTTCCGTTCGGGCAATCAAAGGAAGCAAACGACCTATTTTCCCTGAAAAGATGCGGGCGGAACTGCTGGCCGCCCTTGAATGCGTGAACTGTGTGGTGATATTTGATGAAGACAACCCCCTGCGGGTCATTCAATACCTTCTACCCCACGTCCTGGTGAAGGGCGGAGACTGGCAGGAAGACCGGATCATCGGGGCGGACGTGGTAAAGGCGGCCGGAGGCGAGGTTCGAAGGATTCCCTTTGTCAAAGGGCACTCCACAACGGACATCATTGAAAGAATTATAAGACGATACGCCTGATGGTCTATTTTTTGTTCACAGAATGGTTGCCAGATCGAGCGATCTCTGATATATAGCTTTTTTCGCCAATGCGCCCATAGCTCAGCTGGATAGAGTGACGGACTACGAATCCGTAGGTCGCAGGTTCGAATCCTGCTGGGCGCGCCAGTAATAATGAGGGTTTTCAGCTTTTCGCTGGAAATCCTTTTTCACTTCAAGTCCTCTTTTGTACACTCTTTGTACACCTTTTTTGATTCTGGATAGAAAAAAATCAGAAAACATTCCCATTCATTCCCATTATATCAGAAAAGACTTGAACCACATCGCGTCTCCTGAGAGAATCAAAATGTGATTTTTCGCTTGGAAATCTGCATACCACAAAGGTTGAGCCTCGCCATATAAAACACCATGCGGAGCCAGAATGGGCAGATTGTACGATAGACCTGAATGGAAAGACTTCAGATCCGCAATTATCGAACACGATGAGTGCGTGTGTCGGAGATGTGGACGGCCAAAAAGCGACAATGTTATTTTTCATGTTCATCACAAAGTATATCACCCGGGAAAGCTCATTTGGCAATACGACCCACAGGACTGTGAGACTCTTTGCAGGGGCTGTCATGCGGAGGAACACGGAAAAATCCCACCTTCATCGGGCTGGGATTACTTATTTGATGAAGACCTTGGCGACCTTTCAGGGGAATGCGAATATTGCGGAACAGAGCTTAGATATGTTTTCTATATTGATCACCCTCGTTGGGAGGCTCTGGCCGTTGGTACGGATTGCTGCGATCGACTGACCGGTTCAGATATTGCCGTATCTCGTCGCCGCAAAATAGACCGAAAGACCCGATTCCTTAAATCTCCCAAATGGTACAGAGAAGGCAGCATTTGGAAAATTAAGAGAATGCGGATGGAGTTTGCCATTGATCGCGATATGCAGGGCTTTTTTATTCGCTTCATGGACACTGATGGTCAGAAGCGACATAATTCTCTTGAAGCTTACATTTCGCACGATTAGAGCGTAGTTTTCCGAATTATGTTGAGTTCAAATTTTGACCTAATTCCGAGTTTTTGAAAAGCCACCATCGGTCTTGGATAGCAGCGTATACAGACGGCGGAACACCTAATAATTTCAACACAAATTCGTGCAACTGGGTGACACCCTTTGTAACTGTTTGAATGATTTTGTCTTGCTTTTCAACCATGCTGAGATGAACATTTTTAAAAAAGTAGTTGAGATTGTTCCATGTTGGTTTTTTGGTATTCATGCCGTTGGGTAAAATGGGCAGTTTTTCAACCCCTTGCTCAGCCATATTCTTTCGAATATTACGTTCCATAAGGCTGACAATCATTAGTGCGATGAAATAGAGAAAGGTCATCGCCTCGATTCGCTCCGTCTTTTTGAGAAAAACGGGAGCGACCTTTAAAATGGACTTGGCCGTGTACATTCTTTTTTCCAGATACGGTTGATTTTTATAGGCTTTAAGGACTTCTGCCGCTTCCATTTCAGCGTTTGTAATGAGAGGGAAAATGCCATCGCGGGCAGCCAGATTGTTTATGGCCTTGTGATCCAATTCCCACTCGAGGCAGTAGGATATATTTTCTTCTTCTTTGTATTGTGTGTTCGGTCCCGGCTTTCCAGGACCTATCTGGCGCTGAACAATTTGTTTGTCCTCGATGAGCTGAATTTGGAAAAGATCAAATGTACCTTTGGTTGCCTTCTTGATTGCCTTTTCAATCTGTTCCTTTGTCTTGAGGTTGTATTGATTGAGCCGGGAAGAAAGTTCAGTGAGTTGGAGATCGGCTTTGGCGATCCTGTTGTCTCGGCGGCTTTTATCCTGTTTTTCTTTGGCACTGCTGTGAACCCAAATGATACGATATCCATTTTTGGAAGGCTCGCCTTCGTATGTTTTGTATAGGATGGTTTCTGCTTTTTTTCGGCTGTTTGGCGTTTCATAGGCATATTGCCATTCGATGGAGTTTGTTTTTAGAAATTCGTGGAACTGTTTGACTTCAGATCGGTTTTTGGGAACGATCGTAATAAATATTCCACCGTGTTCATGGATATGGTCCAGATTTTTCTGTGAACATAGTTTGCAGTCGGCAATATAAATAAAATCCGACTCTCCCAGGAATTCCCGGAGGGCATTCCAATTGGGGACATGGGTTGTATCGTCAGTGCGGTTTCCATCAAACAATTCAAATGATAAGGGGACATTTCCATCAGCCGTGATATTCAGACCAAAAACGATTTGTTTGCAGTCAGGCCGATGGTCCTTGTTAAAACCGTATTTCAGTTTAACGGCTCCGGGGTGTTGATTTTCATATTCGCCGGTGAAAGTAACCGATGTGCTGTCATTATGGATCTGTCTTGTTTCAAGCAGATATACTCCAATGGCATTTGCGCTCAATTCACACATAAAGGAATTTCGGTCTGCCTTGAAAAGACAGTCAAGCTTTTTGGCAATTTGATCGTCATTGTACATTGAAGCGTTGAGCCCATATTCACTTAGTCCATCCATGTAATCAGCGGCCCATTGTTCAACTTTATAAAGGGGTTGTGATGCACATATGATATTGGCTACCACAACCGAAAGAATTTGAGCAGGATCAACTGGCGATTGTTCCGGCTTCTTGACGTATTTCGAAAAAAGCCCATAGATCCCGAGCTGATCAATGTAGTACTTTACCATGGGAAGAACATCGACCCTTTTCGTAATGACATTCAATTGCTCCATAAACGGCCCCAAAAAATAGAGTTTTGAGCGTATTATGGATTATTAGGAAACAAATGTCCAGAAAAATCGACAACATATTGGTTTTATTGACGATTTTATAATTCAGAAAACTCGTACAGCAGGTGCGGAATGTGCGCTTGAAGAGGCTAAAGAGGCTCTTTTCGAATTCATTGATAGTGGTAGTGCAAAGAAATTCAAGATAAGCCGTGAGAAAAAATGATGTTCATGCCCAGAAAACCGGGCAGGGTCCCCGGTGTTCACTGATCGGGCTATTCTGGGCATATCCACCTATTTTTGACCCCATACCTTACCCCTCATCACCCTCATAACGTCGATTCTCGCGGATCTGGTGGAACCGGTTTTTTTGGTGTCCACCATATTGATTAATCAGTCATTATCAACCCTCTCCGACATTATCCAGTATCTCAACTGCCCTTGCGACCGATGACGGAAGTGTGTGGGCATAGGTGTTGGTTGTCGTGATGCGTTCGTGCCCCAAATATTCCTGCACTGCCGGAAGTGGCACGTTCTCGGACAACAGAATAGATGCCCCGAGGTGCCGCAAGGCGTGAAGGCCAAAATGTTGGACTCCCGCTTTTTCACAGAGACATTTCATCATGTCATTCAGGTATTCAACGCTAAATTGAAAAACACGATCGTCAAGTCTATTTCTACGCTCATAGCGATTCTTGAGCGCCATATAAAGAATCTTCGTCATAGCCTTCGGTTTTGGCGTCAACGTGCCGTTTTTGCGTTTTCGCGTCCAAGAAATCAACGTTCGTGATCCAAAATCCACGTCACGCGACCATAAAAGACGGATAGCTTCAATCCGCCTTAAACCCGCGTAGAAAATCGTTTCCAAAAAATCGACTTCGTCCCTTGTGGCCACCAGTTTCACTGCCTTAATGTCTGAAAAAGGAGGGACATATCTCAACTCAACGTCTTCCCCGATTTTTTCAATGTCGTTTGCCGGATTATGGAAAATGCCCTCCCGCCCATAATACCAGTTGAACATGGCACGAATATCTCTTAAATCTCTATTAAAGGTTGATTTCCCGGAGTCAATTCGCAATTCCAAGTATGCTTCGATATCGCTTTTCCTTATCAACTCAACGGGTTTATCACCAATGCTCTTCACGAAATTGCTTAAGACAAAATATTTCTGCCGAATGGTATTAGTCCTCATCTTTCGTTTCTTGCAATAATTTAGATATTTCAGGATTGTCTCTTCTAAGTAATCTGAGGGAGGTTCTTCTAGCTCTTTCAGCCCCAACGAGGGAGCGTTTACCTGCGTCCGTCTCTCTGCTTCTGCAAGCAGAGCCTCTTTTTGTGTTCTGAAGCCTTCCTTTTTGTAACGTTTTTTCTGGAATTCGAACTTGTACATCCACCTCTTTGTTTTTGGATCCTGCCACACGCTCATAACCGTACCCCCTTTCTATTTTCAGATAAGTTAGCACATCAGAAAAATCGAAACGTGCTGCCCTGAGATCTGATCCGGTTCCAACAAAAAAGTGAGGAAAATTTCTCCAAATACGATTGATGTTTGATCGTGTGACGTTGAGATGTTTAGCCAAGCCGTCTATGCTCACAATGCGATGTTCATTAAAATCCCGGTTATATCTTGCCTCATCTCCCATTTTTTCCTTTTGGCTCCTTTCTTTCACACCCCCATCAATCTTAAAATTGCGGCCTTCCGGATCCTGATGTAGCCGGACCCCGGGAGACGGTACCATTCAGAAGAAGGGATAATACTTTCATCCTTCAACCATTTCGAAACCGTTCGCTTATCCACGCTGAAAAGCCTGGCCGCTTCTGCCACAGTGTAAAGACGATCTTTATCGGGGTAGGCGGCCATCACCATAAAGGGCTTTCCAAATCTTGTCTAAATCTTCGCGAACTTCGATCAGCACGAGCCCAAAGCCTTTACACTGCTCAGATTCCAAAACCACATTTTGATAACCATAAGTCATCAACGCGCTACCGATGGCGCTCATTTTGGCCGACAAATCGGGAATCGCTTCTGAAAAATCCTTCACCTCAATATCTCGTTCAGAAAGCATAGATATTCTCCTTTCATCGTTTCAGTACATCCAGCATGCCGGTCAGATAAATATCCGTGGCGTCCAAAGCATATTCATCCAGCCTTTCAAGCCGCTGAAGTTTGTGTATGATCCGGCGGGCCATGTCCTGGTTTTTGAATTGTGGCCCGGGAGATACAACCGGCGCCCGTGTGAAAAAATCAATCACCTTGGTTTGTCGATCTTCCATCCTTTCCCTCCTCTCATCTTCCGCGATTTTGCAAGTGACAACCTGTGCACCCACTGCACCTGTTTATCTTAGACGGCTGAAGCCATCTTCACAGTCGTCAATTTGTCCCCGTTTTCCGCCATTTCCTGAATGATCTTTAGTGGTTGGTTTGGATGGCACATTTGTGCCAACTGCCCTTGAAGCCCTCATGGTTCTTGTTGTTTGGCGAAACCGGGCGGCAAGTGATTGCCTAACAGCTCCGCCGCTTTTTCAATCTTCTCAAGGTCCCGGCAGGCGCCGAGGAGAAAATACCCCAATGCCCAACAATCATCCTGAGAAATATCCCAATGAGCTTTATCAAGCATAGATTTATCATCGAGAACCCGTGCAACAGCTTCAATTCGAATTTTGACTGTATTCAATTCGTTCAAAGCATCTGAAATCGTAACGTAATCTTTTCTTATTAATTTAACAAAATCTTCCTTTCTTTCCATGGCCATACCTCCCTCAAAAGGTTGTGCTTCAATGCCCCATTGGGGTCTCTTGGCCGGCATTCGGAGTTAGCGACACCGGTGGGAGATGTATTTTTCCCACCTTTACTTCATCATCCCCGGGAAGCCCACCACTCTCTTGGTCTGCTGTTCGCTCTTTCACTTTCCCGCAAATCGCCACTTTCATTCCAAGGTCCACCATTTTTCCGATGCAATCATCTTTTAGATCGGCCGGCACTACACACTTCGGAAGGTCATCAAGAAACTTCAGCTCAAGACCCAATTCATTGCTTACATGATAAGCATCCCCAAAAAGGCAAAAATAATAATCCTGATTCACTCCCTCGAAGAGAAGAATTGCACCATGAACCTCTTTCTTAATATCCAGGTACTGCCTTAATGCCCGCCTAAGGGAAGGCGCAAAAGCATACTTTTGTTCTTCATCATATTCTTTCCCGGTTTTCTTATTCCATTCTCTCAGCCTCATTCCAATGTCATTCAGCATGACCCCCACGCCATAGATCTCATCGATCGTTAAATCCGTAACCTTTCCATCCATTGCCATCATAAGCGCCCCCAAGGCGCTTATCTGACTGGATGCAGCGTAAACTTCAGGAAACTCGTGTTCTTCGAACATTGCTTCTCCTTTCGCTCAAAATGGGTTTTTCAAAATATCCGCCTTCACTGCCACCATGCCACCAAATAAAAAAAGGCGGGCTGCGCGTGGTTGGAACTACCGGCCCAGTAGGACACCGGCGAGCCCGAAGGCTCCCACGCACAACCCGCCAGGCGGATCGTACGGACACAAAAAAAGCGCCGTACGAAATAGAGGCGCTTGCACGCCTACTGGATAGTTCCGGGTTCCAATCCGGGTCATGGATTTTGCCATGACGTGATTAGGATAGCAGTGGTTTGAATTTTCGTCAAGGTTTTTTTGTTTGGCCCTCGGATAGGGGATTGTTGACATTCGAGCATATTGTTACTACAATAAAGTCATGCAATACGAATGGGACGTAACAAAGAACGCGGCCAACAAGGAGAAACACGGGGTTGATTTCACCCTAGCTGAAGAGTTCTGTTGGGATACCGCCCTGGAAACCATTGATGACAGGGCCGACTACGGCGAAACGAGATGGGTTGCCCTCGGTTTGATCGGTGATCGCGTTCACGTTATGATTTATACGTTCCGGAATGACAACATTCGAATTATCAGCCTGCGAAAAGCGAACAGCAGGGAGGTGAATTATTATGAAAAAACATAACATCGTTTCCGAAGAAGATCTTCAGGCGGTTGAATCGCCGCCATTGACGGATAGGCTTTTGAAGAGGATGCGCCCTGTTAGTGAAACTCACCCTGAGATCCCTCCGAAAGTGCGGGGGCCACAGAGAACGCCTACCAAGAAATCAACAACCATTCGGCTGAACGCTGAAGTACTGGATTTTTTTAGGGCGCAAGGGAATGGGTGGCAAACAAAAATCAATGAGGTCCTTCACAACCATATGAAATCGGTTAGAGATCAAACCGTTGAAGCTCAAGCGCAGGGGCCCCGTAAAGGGAAACGCAGAGTATCTGATTCGGGTACGAAAAGAGAAAGTCCGGATAGGGCCAAAAAGAGCCGTGCAGCCGGCTAGAGAAAAGCAATGGACTTTGCCGGTGTTTCCATCGGATTTCAATTGTCAAAGAACTGATAAATTGAGCACTTACTCAATGCAGAAACTTCTGTTCAATTTCCTGGATCGGCAGATCCTTGAACGTCTTCTGGACAGCAACATTCTTCGTTTGAAGTGTGATCCATTTTGAAAGATAATCGATCATGTCGTGATCGGTTGGAATGACAACCAAAGGAACGCCTTTTAAATCGAAGAGCGGCCGCTTGAAGTGCTCTGCTATCCACACTGCATCGTCGAATAACGCGATGTAGAATGCTTTTTTGCCATATTTCCCTTCGCCGAATTCGCCGAACAGCATCACGGCGCCTTTATGACGGAGTTTCCACCAGATGTAATTTTTGAGGAGCCTTTCAACAAAAGTGTCCGTGTCCTTCGGTTTAATCCTTTCCATTATCCACCTCCATACCTTGAAATACCACTTCTAAAAGATCCACGATGCCCTCGAAGTCATCAAGCATCGATGGCGTCCGGCGCTCGTATTTCTTGCATCCTTTGCAAGGCAGGCTTTCCAAGAAATGCCGCGCCGGATCTGCCCGATCATTCTTAATCAGCCGCGGCCAGCAGGAACTCGGCCCCTGCTTTGTTGGCCCGGACCTGGATCTTTTTAAGAATTTTCCACATGAACGCTTCAATTTCAGGCTCGACCCCGGCCGCCTCAATCTTAATTGTTTTGTCGTCAACGGATGCCGTTTGCCACATGATGTCCGCCGCCCTCACCATATCCTCGGCAACCGCCGCCTGGGCATTGGTAAGCCGGGTCTGGGCGTCAAACGCCTGTTTCTGAAGCTCAAGTTGTTGACGAATGGCCCTTTCGGCCAACTGGATATCGTGCGGATCCGTCGCATCCTTCATAGCGTCAAAAAGGTCTGCCATACCTGATGGATCAAACAAGTCCCCAAGATCCGTTTTAGCTCCCTGAACCTCGTCTTTGAAATACTCCTGGAGGGTTTGATTCTGGGGCCCTACACCGACACCGTCTACATTGACTTTGACATTGAAATCTCCAACGGAAGCGTCCAAAACTTCGCTTATCTTCTTCGTGGTTTTGTCGAGTGAATCCTTGTCCACTTCCGTTTTGATCGGGGCTTTGATCTCCTCAATATCCCCGATCGCCTCGCCGGGATTCGGCGGTGTGTCGGTGATATGCAGGCCGCCGTTCGCATCGGTCCATTTGTAGGTAGTTTTGAATTCAAGGTTCGGTAAATTATCGGATATACCACTGAAATCCAATGAATAAACGTTTGAGAATTCATCGTTCAGAAATGAGAAAAACTCTTCTACCGGATCTCTATCGGCTGTGAAAACGATTTCAGTTTTGCTGTTTGACGCCTTGAATTTGGCCATCTTCTGCTCGACAATGGCCAAATTTTCTTCGAGGGTCCTGGTTTCTAATGTGGGTTCAATCGTCGCATCGAAATTGAACGCATCCATCTCACTGTTGATGGCGTTCCAATCATCCTGCAACGAAACCGCCCCTTTTGAAAAGGCATCCACGATCCGTGCCCAGCCGTCATGCACATTGTCTGCACTCTGGAAAAAACGGTCTTCAATGCCCTCCAAGGTCTCTTGAATCCCTGCCCGGGCATCTCTGATTTTGACGTTCCAATCGCCGAACGTGACCTTTTCAGCGCCCGCGAGAATCAAATCAAAAGTCTCGAGTACCACCCAGGCAATGGACTGTATGCCGCTTTTCAGGGCGCCCCACCCAAGTTCGATGGAACCGGCCACCACCTCGAAAGCCTTTTTTATATCATCCGCGTTATTGCCAACGGCCAACATTAGGGTGGTGAGACCTGTGCCCAGAGTCGTTATAGCTTTTGCCAATGCCAGGACGTTCCCGGCTGTCTCCTTATCCACCGTGTCCATGCGGTTCAATGCGTCAACCGAATTCAGAATAGCCTGAATAAACGGCTTAAACCCTTCCACCATGCCATCGGTAACCCTTATCAGCGTTTCGATGGAATCTACCACAAACTGAATGGCATCCCTAACGGCCTCCGGATCAGATGGGTCAAAATCATCGAACATCGACCCGATGCTATCGCCGAGATCTCCGAGGGCTTTCAAAAACCCGTCCCACTTAATGCTGGCCAGGGCTTCGGGAAGAGATCCGGCCAATTCATTGAAAAACTTGGCTATGTCCCCTCCGAAATCGTTCAGCGCCTTGAACACAGCGTCAAACGTCCCCGCATCAATGGAGGTACCGACGGATTTGAAAACTTCGGAAAGTGACTCTGCAATATCTTTATAATTATCGAGTAATTTCAATCCGATTTGAACGAATGTGGCCTGTACATTGTTTGCGAGGTTTTGGTTGATGTCCTTGAAATTATCAACCATTTTTTTATAAGCGGTTTCCGTGGCGCCGGCGGAATTCGCCATAGCTTCAAGACTGATTCTAAACTTACCAGACGCATCGGCGCCAAGGGTCATAGCGGAAGAAAGGCCATTCACATCACCGAATAAGACGGCCATTTTGTCTGCGCTCCCGCCTGTAGCGTCGTAAACTTTCCAGAGGATCTTCTCAAAACCTTCGGTTTTGAGTGCCGTGGCGTTAAATTCAATGCCAAGCTCTTCAGCCAATTCTGTGGCTTGTGTGCTCGGTTTGATGATGTTTGAAAGCGCTGATTGAATGGACGTAATCGCCTGGCTTGTTGGGGCGCCTGTTGCCGTGACGGCCGCAATTGCAGCGGCAAGCGTTTCAAATGGCACACCGGCATTGGCGGCAATATTCAGAACTGATGCCAGGCTACTGGACAGCTCGGGAAAAGTTGTCTGACCGTTTTTAACTGTTTGAAAGAGAATGTCACTGTATCTGGTGGCCTGGTCGGTTGATTCACCGTACGCATTCAGCGTCGAAGCCAACAGTTTCGTGGCTCCCTCAAGATCCGATTTGGTAGCAATTGAAAGCTTCTCAGAATCGTCCAGCAAATCCAAGGCGTCTTTATAATCAACGCCAGCTGAAATGGCCGTGTAAATTGCACTTTCAATGTCTTCAATGGATTTGGTGGAGTCTCTGGAATATGCCAGAATGTCATTTCTGAATTGGTCTACACCCTGCCCGGTGTCATCAATGAGGGTCGTAATTTCCTTGAATGAATCCCCGAATTTCCCGGCCTGGTTGATCGAAACCGCGAGCCCGGCCGCGGCCATAGCTGCCAACGCTGTATCAAGCGCGAGAATATCATCCGCGAAATTGGCCAAAGGTCTTGCCGCGCTCTCCATCTTTCCGGAGAATGTGTCCAAGTTTCGGTGAAGCTGTGAAAAAACATCCTTAGTTCTGTCTACACCCTGAAAAATTATTTCCGTGGTTTTGGTTATGTCTGCCATTTTTGCAACCTCCTATTTGAGTTTTGAAAGTTCATAGTTCAATGCCCGGTCAACCTCTTTCTTTAACCGAATCCCTGCAAGCCTCTCGATTTCAGCCATGGTAGGCTCATTGCCCATCACATCCGGAATCGCGAAGGAAAAGAGCTCCATAATCGGTAACCGGTATTGCTTCGGCATTTTTGAATATGGGAACTTCTTGTTCCATGGCTTCCTTGGCCCATCGTATTTCCTCCAGAAAACGCCTTCATGACGGTTCGATGGATTTTTGGGGTTTGGCATTTTGGCAATGAAAGCATGCTTGACGATCTTTCGGCCCTCAGCCTTTAACACCTTCACTGACACACCTTTCCCGCTTTTAAGTTCCCTCGCACCGAATGCCATGAGTGGGACTCTTTTACCCGTACACCGCACGTATGCAGCCGCATTATTACGCCCCAATTTCTTGACGGTGATGGTGGCCCGAATCGTCTTTTTCTTCAGAGCAACCACTTTTGCCACTTCATTTGTGGTGTCGGTTCGAACACCCGAAAGGGTCTTATTGACGGCCATTTGTGTCACTTTTGGCACCGCATCCTGGATCCCTTTCAGGGTTCGTTTGATTTCCTGGATATCGCTCTTCTCAATTGTCATGTAGATCGGCGGCTTAGACATGGGATTCCTCCTTATTTTCTTGCAACTCGTTAAGAATCTTCTGCCGGCGCCACTTATCGATCAAAACAGTGTCGGACTGCCACATGCCGCCGGAGAGCTTCACGGCCGGGAATCCTTTGGTCCGGATCAACGTGAGTACAATGGGCTCGCTGAAGCCGTAGTAGGCCGTTATTTGATTCATCCCGCTGAGTTTCGACATATGCCTCCCTCTTCTACCTGTCCAACCATTTCGGGCGTTGATATCCGGCCAGATAATTCGATCTGACCACCAGCTCGGGCTGCCTTCTGCGCACTCTTCCCGCCATACGTCCTGGCTGCCTGAGCACGTCAATGCCCCCCAAGAACTGCGTATCGGTGCAAGCCATTGCGTAAATCTCGCAATCCAGATAGTGATTCTCGCGGCCTTTGATTTTAACCCACGCCTCTTTCCCCGATCGTGTGTCCCGGCGCTTGTATTCGCTCAAAAGCTGGTTTGCATAATCTTCCGTTGTTTCTGAATGGAAAAGGAAAGCGCCGGCTTCATCCCTGGCCAGTGACAGCCGATAGTGAAGGGCTTCTTTAAAAGCGCCAACATCCAGCAGGTAAAGGGTGATACCACCACGGAGGGGTTTCCCGAATGTGCCGGGCATTTTGTCGATAATCTTGTGCTGCACCCGGACACCCGTTTTCCAGCTGGAGCCTTTGATTCCATAAATCAAGCCCGTAGGGATACTGCGTAACCACTGGTAAATTTGTTCGGTCATCGATGGCCCTGCATCAAGCCTGGTACCACCTGTATCGATGGCGGCCCGCCATATGCCGATTCGTTGGTCACTGCCCTCGATTGGATAGGACCTTTCAAAAACTGCCTGACGGACATCTTCCAGCGATGGGAGAAATCCATAGTCAATCAAATAGCTGGTACGGTCCCGCTGCCAGGCCCTGATAACGTAATAGAACCCGGTCGCCTGGCTATCCACCCCCATGGTCAAAGCCCAAGTGTCGGCAGGTACAACGGAGGGCGCAAGGTCTGTAATGTGGGATGTCAAAACATCCTCGGGTTCTTTCTTTTCAACGGCTGCATCTTCCCATTCTTCGGCGAACCAGCCGTTCACGAATACCATGAACCGCGGGGGATCGTTTTTGACTTCGAGGAATTTGGCGGCAATGGCGCCCCAAGTGAGGAGAGGGCTGTAAAGAGAGCTGAGTTGATATCCGATGGACTCTGCTTCAGGGTCCGGCTCGTTTCCGTCCTCTCGGAGCCATTCCCCTTGCTGCAGGATCCTGTTTTTTTGTTGGTCGGAAATTGTTTCCTGGCATGAGGGGCAGACATAGACGGCGGATTTCTTGGCAAGCCGCCAACTGGCCGGATCGGTGCTGGGGAGCCCTTTCGTGTCCCATTTGATTTGGGAGAAAACAAGGGTCTGCATCGTCCCGCAGTGAGGGCAGGGAACGAAGAACATAAGGCGTTCTTCACATGAATTGAAATACCTGGAGATGGTCCCTTCCGGGGTGGTGGGGGAGCTCACCAAAACAGTCTTTGAGGTGAACGGAAACGCCTTCTGCCGCTCCATGGCAAGGCCCACCGGGTCACCTTCTTTGCCCGAGAAGGTGGGAAACTTTCCGAGTTCATCGCCGAAAAAATACTGGATGGGGGTTGACGCCAAGTCACCGGGTACCTGGGCACTGACAGCATAAAGAATACAGTCCTGAAAGTGCATTTCCTCGATTTTGAACTTATCGGCGGCCGGGTGCTTCTTGGAGCGAAGAACCGGGCACGAGTTGATCATGGGCTGAATCCGGGTGGAAGAAACCTTTTTGACGATCTTCTCTGAAGGGTAGACACCCAAAACAGGCCCTGGCGCTTCATCAATCGCGTAACCCATGCAGTTCAGTTGAATCTCGGTCTTGCCCAGCTGGGTGCCCCATTTCAGAACGATCAGCCGAACCCGTTTGGAAGAAAAAGCATCCATGGGGCCTTTCTGGTAATAGAAACGATCCGTTTTCCACTTGCCGACATACTGGCTTGAATGTTTCGTCAATCGCCGGTTCTTGTCAGCCCAGGCCGCCACGTTCCGGGTCAGACCCGGCCGCCAGTTATGCCAAACGTTATCCAGGACAGCGCTCGTTATCATGACAGCCTCTTCTTGATTCTCTGGAGGCTGGTCCGCTCCGCCAAGCCTGTAAGAATTTCATCAACCGCTTTTTCCATGACTTCGAGCTGTTCAGCCTCATCTTTGCCGGCCAAAAGGGTGGGCAACTGCTGGGGCAACAAAAGAAAGGCGCGCTTTGTCACGCTGATCAATTCAGAGAGGGCATGCTCAACATCTTCAGCCGGAAGCAACTTGCCTTTCATCCGGGCCACATCCAGGGTTATCTTATCCGCYCTGCCTTTCTCCCACCGCAAGCGCTCATCCCGGATGTCCGGGTTTTCGGGTCCCACCGTGGGGTTGGAATAGATATTCTCAAGCCACCATTCGAGAAACAATCTCGGGTCCCATGAATTCCGGCCCACATAGGCACAATCGGCCCCCTGCTCGCGCCACTTTGTCAATGTTCCACGAGACTTCACATCGAAGATATATTGGATCGTCGTTGACTTAACTTCCATTTTTCGATTTGCTCATCTTGTATTGTTTCCATAAGTTATTGAAAAAATTGAGAGAAATATTGCGTGTATCTCGCCCGCGTTAAATAAAGTCCCAGGGAGGACCCGCAACTTTTTGAAATCACTACATATTTATCAATTCGTCCACTGACGACGCGCCCAGAAAGCCATTAACAGCGCATCGGCTCGCCCGTGGTCCTTCTTTCGGGATAGCTCCGCATCCGGAAATAATCGCCGCGCCGTGTTCAAAGACCTGGCCTTGGGATCGCCCCCGGCTTTCTGGTCGATAAGCCCCTGCTGCCACTGCCTGGGGGTGGGCATCATGAAGGGAATTCCGAAAGCGGAAATGATCCCTTCCCAGGTGCCGAGGTTACGCCCGAATGAGAACATACTCACGACCCCCTGTCCCGGCCGTGCTGAAACCTTCTCCAAGGCCACCATGACGATATGGTGGTGGAGCTTCCACTCCGTGAATTTTGCCACGATCAGGGAGGGGTCCCCAGGGTAGTCAAGAATTTCATGGGTCCCCTCATCTGTTATCAGCGCGGCCGCCCCGGTCTTGCCGGGGTCTATGCCGATGAAAGCTTTACTGAACATTTTCAGCCGCCTTTCTAAGTGCCTCGATCACTGAAATCCGATCCTCTTGGGGGATTTGTGCCGGGTTGTCGGTATTCATGATCCCAAATGCCACGCCGTTTCCGAGCTTCTCAATGAAGGGCTCACAGATCTTGGGCATGTCCCACGCCGGCGGAATTTCTCCATCACCACCATGAGGGGGGTGGGTCTCCGTTTCGTCCGTTTTCGGGGATTCCTCCGGATTGGAATTTAGCGGCCATTGATTGTCCGGATAGAGCTTCTCCCATTTCGCCTGGGCTTCTTGTTGGATCTCCTCGGGCGCATCGGCCATCCGCGCCTTGTTTTTGAAAATCCAGGTGGAAAAACCGGCCTGGCGGAGATTGATGAACTCATTCCGGAATTCATCCCATGGGTCAAGGTCTTTTTCCGGGGTTCCTGAAAGCTCTTCTCCGCCCTGTTGCGAGTTTTCCCCTTTGTCCATGGGTTGGGTAGGGTTTTTCTGCTCCCATCCTCTGAAGGCGCTGAGGAAGTCCTCGATCTGATTGCTTGCGACAATCTGTCTTTTGAATTCCTCAAGGTCCTGACCGAAATGTTCGGCACAAATCCGGGCGTACTCTAGGAGCTTTTCTCGGCCCACGTCTTCCGGGATTTGATCATCAAAGGTGGGCTTTTCCGCCAGGTCATCACCACAATGAGGCTGTTGAACGTCTGATGCTCCCGGCATTGCATACCCACCAGTCTCTGAAGGCTCAAGGTCCACAACGTCATGCAGTTCCTCGGCCATACGCATTCCTCTGAGAACATCTCCGAATTCATCACGGTAAACCCATTGCCGGGCTTTCCACTGCATCATCCGCCTGGGAAACCGTGTCCATGGACTGTAGACGTCTTTTCCGCCGTTTCTCAGCTGTGGGTTATCGAAACCGGCCTTTTTCGCTTCAGCCCACGAAAAGGAGCCCGTGACCTCATGGCTGCCCCTCCTCTTTACCGTGCAATAAAATGTCCATCCATCGGTGAAAGGCGTTCCTTCCTCCCGTTCTTTTGGATAGCCGGGCTCCATTTGCCCGCTGTTTCTGACCAAAGACAAAACCGCATCGCCCCAAACACCGGCCTTTCCATTGATCACGGCAATATTCTGAAGTCCTGTAATAATGGGAAGCCCCACCTCTACAGCCATGAGCATTCCCACGGCCACCTTTTGAACGGTATCAAGACTCTTCGGAGCGAGCCCACTATGGTGCACGAGGGCCGCCATTTGCATGGCCTCATCGTAATTGGCAATCCCAACGCCATGGCTCATATCGATATTGAGGGGCTGGCGGGTTTGCAGTGCTGTGGTGTTTTCTGCTTGTGCATTCATGACAATTCTCCTTTCAGCTTCTCAAAACGGTGATGGGTTTTTCATAAATCTTCACGCCGGGAATCTCACGGACCCCCAACTTAACGGCCTGGTCGATCGCCTTTTGATCCGGGCAGCAGTATTCCCGGGGCACCGCTTGCGGGTCCTGGATCTCTCCCACCCATTGGGTTCTGATTGATGCGGTGGCACCGCTCTCCGTTCGTGTTGTGGTGTCCGGTTTGGGTGCCGGTACCGGCATCACCTGGGGCGGTTCCACACCGGATTCCTTGGCCTCGGCTTCGAGCTTCGCTTTTCTGGCGGCCGCTTCTTCCTCCATCTTCTTTGCAATCTTCCGCCGCTCCAGTTCCTTTTGATATTGGAAATCACCTATCTTTCCGCGTAGGGTACCCACCAAGGCATCAAGGGGCTTCCTGAAGGAACGGACAAAAGCATTCATGCTTCTGACAAATTGATCCGGATCTTTAATCAGCCGCTTCCGCTCCTCATCCAGGGCCTTCAATAATCGTTTTGCCTGGGCCGCGGATTCAACGGCCGTTTCCTGGGATTCATCGGAATCGACCGTCAAAGCATCCGCTTGGGCCTGCATGTCAGCAATTTTCTGGCGGTAGGGCTCAAACTTTCGTTTTGCTTCCTCCAGATCCAAGGGCGCCCGTGGCGCCGGGGTTAAAGTTTCGGGGTTTTCTACTTCTGCGAAGTTAAACGACATAGTCAATCCTCCTCTTTGAAAAATCTGTAAGCTGTTAAGGCACACAAGAAAGCGTGAAGATCCGCTTCCGTATGCCGATACTCATCGAACAACGGGAAAGCGCCGTCCGGGCTAAGCCTTAAACTTCCGGAGTGGTGGCACTCCAAACCGGTTTTGACCTTGAAGAGATGTTCATAAGCAGCTATCTGAGCGCTCCAAAGCTTTCCTTTAGACAGTGGAGTTTTCAGGTCAATCAACCGCGGGGATCCATCACCCCGAAGCTTAACCACAAGATCGGGCTTTCCACAAAACTGATAAACCGGATCAAAGAGCCGTTCCTCGATGAGCAAAACCTCATCAACCAAGGAAAACCATTTCCGGAAACTGGCCACATATCCGTCCAGATAATCCGGTACGCTTCCAGGGAAAAAGCCCTGGGCGATGCTGGCACAAATATCATGGACCCGGGTCCCTCGTTCGGCCGCCCGTTCCAGCACGTCTGGGCGGATTTTCGAAAAATCGCTGAAGACCGAAAGAACGGTTGTAACGCTGGGCCAGTTCTGCTTCATTGAATTGCTCCCGCTTCCCGGTAGGTTCGCATCCTGGCTTTGGCGCTGGCCTTGAGCACACCCACGTGATGGTCCACAAAATCGATTACGGTTGCGTGATCCTGCCCAGGAGATGGGCGAAGTGCCCGGCCGATGGCCTGCAGAACCCGTCCCTTGAATGTCATGGGCGTTGCCAAGAGCACCGCCCCGAGGGCTGGAATATCAAAGCCCTCCGCAATCAATTGTCCAGTAGCCACCAAGGCCTTGCATTTGCCTGCATTCAATCTCATAACCACTCTTTCCCGGGCTTTTTTAGAAAGATCCCCGGTTAACAGGTCTGCACGGATGCCAAAATCTCGCCCCAGGGCTTCCGCTATGGCCAGGCAGTGTTTTCTCCGGTCTGAGAGGACTAGCGAAATCGAACTGCTGTTTTTCGCTTGCCGTGCTGTCTCTCGGCTCACGAGGCGGTTCCTTTCCGGATCCGCTACGAGTTCACAAAGCATTTTCGAATATTCGACCGAAGCATCGAGGTTGGTCGTGAAATTTGTTTGGATCTGTTTCACAGTGAAGGGAAGAATGGCGCCGTTTTCGGTCAGTTCGGCCTGGTCAATGGAATGCACCTGGGGCCCCAGGTGCCAGTAAATCAGCTTTGTGAGTTTGTCTTTGCGGTAAGGCGTGGCTGAGAGGCCCAGCATATACCGGGCATCAAAGGTGCTGACAGCCTCGGTGAATGTCCTACTGGGGCATCTGTGACACTCATCCACAACTACAAGACCAATGAAGGGGGAAACCTCTTCTTTGCACTTGACCAATGTCTGCACCATGGCCACGGTGATCCGCTCACCGATTCGCTTCTTTCCGGCGCCGATCATCCCTATCTCTTTAACTGGGATTCCCAGGAAAGTGTTGATCCGCTCCGCCCATTGGTTCAGGAGTTCTTTCGTGTGAACGATGATGAGCGCCGGCTGTTGCCGTTCTGCAATCACATGAAGTGCCTTGACCGTTTTACCGGATCCGGTAGGGGCCTGGCACACGCCGTTCCGTTTGGACAATATGGCGCTGGATGCCCGGGCCTGGTAGTCACGGAGCTGACCCTTAAACTCAAAATCGACCGTCGGCAGGATCCGGGTCTTATCCTGCCAATCCACAGGCAAACCGTGCCCATCAGCCATCTTCCCAATCTCAAACAACAGCCCCCGTGGAACCGAAAGGCCCTGGCTCGTCCATTTGTAGAATTCCCGAAACTTTTCGGTCTTGCCGTTCCACCGGCCCATTTTTTTGTTTTCGATCCACTTCGGATTTAAAAGCGTCAACCGGTCTGTGAGCTCCCGACCAAAAGATGGGGGCACGTCCTGAAGCAAAATCCGGTTCGAAACGATCGCTTTCATCTTCGCCGCCTCCGGTTCACCGCGTGCAGTCCGCCTATCCGGAACTTATCGGGATGGAGGCAATTCGCCGTCCATTTGTGGGGGAGTTTATCAATCTGGCAGGTTCCCCAAGCCATACGCTTGCCAAGATCCAAGATCCAATGGGCGCAATGATCGCAGCGAAAATTTTTGATTGCCTCTTCAATTTCCCGTGCACTGATGCGACGGTTTTGCTTCATGAGTTCTTCCAGGAAAGGATTCATTCCATGTCTCCTAATGATGTGTCTCATATTTTCGGCTCTGATTTCGCGACCCCCAACCCCTACGGGGGGAATAATGGCAATTATTTATTCCCCCCTTTAGGGGGACGAAAATTGCCATAAATAATTTGCTTGATATCGTGAATGATTTCAAATTGTTATATTTTTGGCAGAGGCCCAAATGCCATAAATCGCCATTGCCATTATTCGCATGTCTTGAATATCTATTATTTTCAGATGGTTGCAATGTTCTTGAATTATGACAGAAAGAACTTGCGCCATTATTAGCCATATATGCCGCTGCCATTAATCGGAGGTTTTCCATAGTCCGGCCTGCCTGATATTCATCGGGTCAAAAGGAACCGCATAGAGCAATTTTTTGGGTTTTCCTCGCCCATCACTTTGGCCTGTTTTTTCTTCCAACAATTCATTTTCAATGAGCTCATCAATGAAGCTGCTCATCTCGTTAGAGCGTCTGAATGTTGGGAACTCAGTTTCAATATTTTCAAGAATTTCATCACAGCCATTATCTTTTCGGATCAGATCCCGCCGGCTGAATTCGCCCGAAACTCTTATAATTTCTTCATACAGCACTTTTTTGATGCCCTGGCGCCGATCCGCTTCAAGCGCCGCATATTCCAGGAGACCGTTTTCAGCCCTCCGGAAGATGAATTTTGCTGGTAGCTGAGCCGAATAATTGCTTTTTGTAATGTCGAACTCGATGTATCCGCGGGGGTTGGAGATGCCGTATCTCCGGGCTGATTCATCGGACAGCCTGGTCATTCCAGCCACCCACCGGCAACCGTCCACCGTGGCGGAGGCCCCGCGGCTCATGTGTTGGGTCATGCTGTCTGAGCGCTGTTTGCTGGTATGGTGGGAGAAAATTATTGTGATTCCGAATTCATCAGCTAAGCTTTCCAGGCAGGAAATCCATGCTGTAGCATGGTCATTGCTATTTTCGTCCAACCCATAAAAGCGGCTACGCGGATCCAAAATAAGAACGTTAAGGTTTTCATGAAATCGTATGGTGTCCCGCAACCAATACCAACCCGGCGCCTTTTCCGGATTACCATCCCTGAGTTGCATCAGAGGCCCAACACGCCCCATGGTTGAGTAAACGTGTAACCCGATCGGAAAATCACCATGCCCGATATGCCAGAGACGCCGATTTTTTTCCTCATCGGGGTCCTCGCCAAGGAGCACCAGAACAGTGAATACCCCTGCAGCTTTAAATGGGCCGAGACCTGTACCACCCGCCAAAGCATACGCCAGTTGAAGAAGAAAAAAGCTTTTTCCGGTACCGCCTGCGGCCACCAAACCGCCGACCACGCCCCGCGTCAAAATGGGTTGACCGTTATAGTTGAGAATGGCCTCCGGTTCTGGTGGTTCTTCGGTAAGAATCCCAGAAATCCGCGTGTCCCCATCTGTCAACGGCCTGAAATTGCGGACCGTCCCGAGAGTTTGGATTTCCGAAAGGCGCTCACGGATTTGCTCTTCCTGTAATCTCTCTGATTTCTGTCCCAGGTCTTGAACCGCTTTCCTGAGAATTTTTACCCTTTCAAATGCTTTCCTGGTTTCGACAAGGTCTGTGATATCGCCGCTCACGATTGCAGGCCCCTATTTGCTGGCTCGTTCACGTAGCCAGGCAGCGTATGACCGAGTTGGATAGGCAATTTTTCGACCAATCGCCACTCTCTCTGGGCCAAGGCCCTGGCTATCGATGTTGGCCTGATATTTTTCGGACATCACCCCACCAGTAAATCTGGCAATATCGGTCCGCGCCACGACCGCCGACGGCCATTTTTCAACCATTTCATCGAATACATCTGGTTTCATCGTGCACCTCCCAAAATATTATTTGGGATAGCGTAGGCATAGACACGGTGGCATGTCAAGAATTTTTTTAATGTATTCTTAATGATTTCAATAACTTATGTTGTCATTTTGGAAAAATTTTGGAAAATGGCGGGATGGGAAAATATCTATTGTTTTCATGTGGTTATCGCTACTGTTGATGGAAAAATGCGTTGGAAAATGGAAAAAGGGAAAACAGGTCAAAAACTATTTGTTTTCGAATACTTACCCATTTAATGGGTGGGAAAATCCGTGGAAAAAGGGAAAACAAAAAATAAATATAATATTTTCAGTTTGTTACCAATATAATTGATGAAAATCCGTGGAAAAATGGAAAATCAAGAATTTGACGATATATTCCGGCAATCCCTTGGCGACGGGCACGCTGTTGCGTTTGCATGACCTATGAAAAACTTGCCGCAGACCCGGCATTTATGAAGGGTCTTTCTGTCATGATTAAGAAGGAATCCACCCAGACTATCCGCAATAAGACTCATTATGAAAAGATTCACGGTATGCTTTAAAGGATATTCAGGATCCGGGCCGCTCTTAAAGCCGCCTACCTGGTATAGATCTTTCCAAAACTGGTCAAACGATAACCTCCCGCGCTCATCAGTCGTGGTATGGCGCACATTCCAATCCATGGCCAAATCAATCAGTTTAAAAAGATCCGGAATTTCGTCAAAAGCAACCCCGGCAACAATTTGGTTCAAAATCTCTATAAAGCCAAGTTGATAACATTCATAGCATTTAAGCCGATCAGGTCCATCAAAAAAAGAATTATCAATGTCCGTATTGCTTAGTATGGGTTGCGCGCCTGCACAAGGGTGCGTATACCATCCTGGGGCATCCTCATCAGGTGCCCAGCAATAACCATCAAGATAGCCATATGCGGCCTCAAACGCCGCTTCCTTATCTCTTTGAATAAAAATACGGCCATCGGATAATGCTAAGTCACGATAGGTCAAAGAATGTTGCCCCTTTTCAAACGCGGCTTCAAACTGGTCCCGTAGACTTGTGATGGTTCGACATTCTCCTCTCTTAGCGCACGCTTGGTCTACGTCCGGACCAAAATAGGCAATAAGTTTGACAAATTGCTCAAAGGTATCCGAGACTGTCATTTCTATAGCGACTCCATATCCATCAACACAGTCATCGTCATGTTCAAGTCGAAAGTCACCATTTTCCCTTAAAAAATCGATAAGATGGTGGAAATCTTCCACGTTGTCTCGTAATTGAGCATTGGCATAAACGGTAAATAACATATCACTTTCCAAATATGGCATGTCTGTCATGTTCCGTCTCCTGTAATGTCCTGGTGTTAATCCGGGGAACCCCGCTCAGGAAAGCGGGCTTTCGGTCTGCAGAGCCTATTCCCGGAAACTGCTATTCTTCGTTCGCCTTCAATTCAATAACCTTATCCTGGGACTTCGCAGCCGTTGACGTTTCCAAGGTTCTGACAGCCGCCTGCAACGTATCAGGCCTTAGATGTGAATACCGCTTTGTCATTGTAAGATCGCTATGCCCCATCAACTGTCCGACCACATAAAGATCAACCCCCCTTGCCACGAGCCTGGACGCGTAAGAATGCCTCAAAGAATGAAAAACAAGCCTATCCTTATGGCTCTTCACGCCATCATTCCACCCTAAGCTGTCCACCTCGCGGTGAAAGGAATTTGATATTTCCTTGATTTGCTCTCCTGTCCGGCTTTTAAATACAAGCCCATTGTCTCTTGGTAAGCCCCTAAGCATGTTAACCGTCCTATCTGTCAAATAGACAACCCGGTCTTTCCCCTTCGAATCGAAAACTTTGACTAATTTCTGATCAAGATCAACCCGGTTCCAGGAAAGTGAGAAAATTTCATAAGCCCTTAGCCCACTATCAAGGGATAACAGGCATATATCGTGGAGTTGTTGACTCCTCTCTTTTAGGCCTGCCAACAACTGGTCACCTTCTTCATCCGTCAGAAAACGCATTCGCTGATTTTCCACCTTTGGAAGCTTAACATCCTTCCCCGGCCATTCGTTTGATACAAGCCCATCTCGCCGCGCATAATTCCAACACTGGCGCCCCGTGGCAAAAACATATTGAATCATCCTTGGGGATCTGGCTTGCTTCTTTACCGGGCCTTTTTTCGGTTCTCTGTTTCGAGACATTGCTTGAGCGCTCAACAAGTTCTGTTTCACCCTTTCAAGATGCATGGGCCTTATATCTTTCAACCGCATATTCCCGATAACCGGGTTCAACCAATTGTTGAAATGGGATAGCTCTTGTTCGTAGCTTCGCTTTTTCTTGGATGTCTGGGCGATGGGATAATACGTTTCCTTGAAATACTCGCCGAAGCTGATGGATTCATTTGCTTTTGCAGCTTTGGCCTGTTCTTCTTTTTTCTTGAGGATTTCAGCAATTGCCCTTTCTTCTTTTATCGTCGTTGGCCCGGTTCCTTTTTTTGCGTTGGCTTTCAGCCTGGAAAGCTCTCCTCTGCAATAGTCCACGAAAGACAACCGTGAGGATTTATTCCCAGACTTCTTAATTCTGGCCCTTTCTCCGACTGACCATTCTGATTCCCAACCAAAGGAAACAGTGGTTGTTTTCCCCGCGACTTTAAAACGGCCCCGAAGATACCGGTCAAATTTAACACCATGCTTTCTCGTTTCGTGGTTAAAATACTCGAGCCCTTTACCTAACCTAGACCATTTAATATTTCCCATCAGATCTCACCCCAAGAAATGTTTGTACACTCTTTGTACACTTTTATAACTCAAGCTCAAGGTTTTTAAAGGAAGCTTTAGGAAGGTATTATAGATGTAACATATTTATATGTCAATATTAAAATGGATATTAGGGAAACTATGGGAAATGATATTTAACGGACTACGAATCCGTAGGTCGCAGGTTCGAATCCTGCTGGGCGCGCCAGTAATTACAAGGGGTTACGGAATTTCCGTAACCCCTTTTTCGTTTTATGTAGCAATATCGTAGCAGAATCAAGGGGACTATTCGTCTTTAAATGGTTCAACATGATCTTCCGGAGCGCCAATTCCATCCACTTATTTTCAAAGTTGAGCAAGATTTCCACAGATTTCAGATTTTACAGATTCCAAGAATCCCCAGACTTCGGTATAATCTTTTTTGGCTCATACGACGTTTCCGCGTGCTCATGCGTGGGCTGCAAAAAGGACATTGATCAATGACGGCAGCAATGCTTTTCCTCTCCGGCGTACGTTATGGACAAACTCAAAAAAACTCAGATAAAGTGGTAAGTTTTCTTGAGACACGCCGCGATGTGGTCGCAGCCAAGATCGTAGAAGCGACCAAAAGCCCTCAATTGTATTGACATGAACTTCACAGAAGCCATCGCCGTCTTCATCTCTGGCATATTCTCCCTTACCATGACAAACAGTCTTATGGGTATAGCCCCAGTCAGTGAGATGATTGTAAATGCTGTACTCATCTGTATTCACCAAGGTTCCTGGTGTGTTGCCGTTCACATTATCCCACCGGATATTGTCCACAATAAAGCACGAAGAATATTTTGTTTTTGCCTGATTGATTTATCGTTGCAAGGCGATGCGTGACGGACTGCCTATCTTCTGATCGGGGTGCTGTTTCGAGAAAACCCTTGGGGCTCTGCCCCAAACCCCGAGGTTTTTTTAGGCATGAAGGCTCCTCGGAAATATCACATAAAAAAGGGGAGCCCGAAGACTCCCCTCCCGATGACGATATTTCGTCGTCGCCTATCCGGCTATCCCTTGGCGAGTTGCTCCTCAGCAGAGCTCGCCTCTGTTTCACCGAATCTGATCATGCAGGTTTAGCACTATCCCGTTTCCTCCACTGCGGTAAGAATATGTTCAGCCGATACAAGCTGGGCATTCTGCAGTGCCGCCACATTCAATGAGAGGTGTGCCAGCAGATTGATTTTGCGTGGCAGACCGTTTGTCGCCTGAAAAAGCGCTTCAAGAGCCGGCTGTTCAAAAAGATCCATCTGGGTTCCGGCCAACTCAAGCCGGTGTTTCAGATAAGGGAGCAACTCCTCTTTTGCAAGACCGGATATGTGATAACGCACCACAAGCCTTTGAGCCAAAGGCTCATGGACGGACAGTGAAAGCCGTCGCCTCAACTCGGCCTGGCCAACAAATATCATGCAGAGACGATTTTGTGAGTCCATCTCATAGTTTGTCARCAGCCTGAGGTTTTCGAGGACCTCGTTTCTCAAGTATTGCGCTTCATCAATAATCAGCACTGGCCTGATTTTGGATTCCAGACAGAGTCGGTTGACCTCCATATGGATGGAACGATAAAGGGCTGCCAGGCTCCGTTCCGTGGTTAGCCCCATTTCCCAGGCAATGGATTTGTAGATATCCGTTACATTGCCGGTGGTCAGAGGAACGTAAAACACCCGGTACAGACCCGTATTCAGAGAAGCGGCCATCTTTCGGCAGATACTGGTTTTCCCGCTGCCCACTTCTCCGGTGACAAGCCCGATACCGCGCAGCTTCAACAGATAATGGAGCCGGGCTTCAAGCTCATCAGCAGCTTTTGAACCAAACAGTTTGTCCGGTTCCAGATCTTTTTCAAAAGGGTAGTGGGTCAGCCCATAGACCTTTTTATACATAGCCATCCCCCTTTTCGGCTTCGGAGATCCTGCTGAAGTTAACAGGTTGTTTGGGTCTGCTTTCCCGCTTATGATCGACGGCCTTTTCAGGATCAAGTGCTTCAATGGTTTTAGACGGGCGATCACGTTTCACAAAGCAATTGGCGTAGGTGTCCACCAGTTTCGCCTTTTGGACGAAACGGCCGTTGTGACAGACCTTTATCTCTTTGCCCTGCTCGGAAGGGTTGTAGCGGAGTGTTACGGTCTCTCCCACCAGGGAAGCGTCAATTTCATAGGCCATACCGTTCAGACTTACGGTACGGTCTTTCTGCACTTTGCGTTTTGATTCAAAAAGGAAAAGGTCGTCCAGGTCATCGCCCGGTTCGGGATATCGGACCTTCTCACCCACTCTGGCCCAGCGATCAAGGGGCGTTTCGCAGAGACTCCGATGGGGCGAACGGTGGTACTCTGTTTCGATATAGGTCCAAAGTGCTCTGTTGATCGCTTTCAGATTCAACATATGTTTTTCCGAAAGCATCGGGAGAAACTGCAATCGTACCGTTCTGAACCATCTCTCGATTTTTCCCTTGGCCGCTGCATGGTAGGGTCTGGCGTGAATCAGGGTTATGCCGAGTTTTGCGCAGACCAGGGATAAATGCTGTGACCGGAAAGCTGATCCGTTATCCACAAAAAGCCGCATGGGGATACCTCGCCTTAAAACGGCTTGTTTCAACACTCCATGAAGGCAGCGGTATTTCCGAATGGGCGCGGCATAGGGGATCACCCGGGTCGCATCATCAATAAAAGCGATGAGATAGGTTTTTCGTTTCCTGCCGTCATTTTTCCTGACCGCCGGACCGTACATGACATCACTCATGAACAAATCCCCGGCATTGAGGTAGGCGAAGCGACGATGGTCTCTATCAGGTGATGTAATCTTTCGGGTTAACCCGTGGCGTGCCAGCAGTTTATACACGGTGGATCTGGGCATCCGAACATCATCGGGAATGTTGCCGGATGCTCTGACTTTCTTGATTAACAGCGGAACGGTTAGTTCCGGTTCTTTTTCTTTGGCCTCAAGAAGTAAATCCGAAATCTCAAGGGGCAGCTTTCTCGTTTCCCCCTTGTCCGTGCGCTCTTTGGGCAGTAGGGCGTCAAAACCGCCCTTGCGGTATTTTTTCAACCATGAACGGATCGTCTCTTCAGCCACACGGGTGCGTCTGGAGCCGGGAATAACATATTCCTGCCCTGCTTTCTTCCTGATCTGAGCGTAAAGCCCTCTTGATCCGGGCGGCAAATGAACAAAATCCGCGATAATCCCGTAGCGAAATAGCGCCACCTGCTCTTGTAGTTCGTTTTCTGCCATCTAAAACCTCCATTCTTATAAAAAAATTGGCGAACGGAAGCCTTTTACCCCATCAAACGGGCATAAACAGTCCCCATCAATTGTTGGAAAACCCAAGGTGGCAATACCGCTTGCCGGAACGGGGGCCGAATCCGACAATAGGCGGCATGGATGGCAGATATTCCCGACCCATTTCACGCAATTTGATCAGCACCCTGTTTGTGCGGAATTTATTGCGGAATGATTCAAGATCCGGAGCACATTCGGTCACAAGAAGTCCGGCCAGAATTGTCAGTGCCTCCTTTACATATTGGATCCTCCGCCTCAGCCAGCGAAGCCCTGATGGAAGAGATATCTCCGGTCTCAAAACAAAAGCCGCTTCTTCCTGGCTTTTGCATGATCCGGCTGTATTGACGGCCTGCTCGATTTCGTCTAAAGTTCCCGGAAAGCGAGATGCAAGAAAATCAGGCAGCAGGCTGATGGTCTTGTGCGCACTCGGGCAGTACCATCGAGGTACCAGACAGTATTCTGGAAATTTCCTGGGATAGGTGCCATG